>SXPJ01000031.1 GCA_005776395.1 Bdellovibrionales bacterium
ATGGTTCCCAACTCCGCCTGTTAGTTCCATAGAATGAATAAAACGCAAAATGGTTAGACCATTCAATGCTCCTATTTGTTCGTTTTGCTCATTAATTACAGGGTTCGCAATAGGCTCTAGGTGAGCAACCGTTGTAGATGCATTTAACATTGCTGGATTTGAATGTTTACCCTTTATCATTACTAAACTTTATCCGCAAATGTATGCATAATATTAATTGTCCTTTGATTTAGTATTTTGGATTTCACAAAAGTATCTATTGTTTCGATAAGATAATCATACTTGAGATCTCGAAGTGGCTCTCTATTGTGATAATTGTATCGAACTATTTCAACAATTAATACGTCCGGGTTTCACAATCTTGAGAATGTAACTAGCTAGAGTTTTTTTGCCCGGGTTTTTGTTGGGTTTAGCGTAATCTAGAATCCTAGTTTCAATATCGGAGAGGGTAAATTGTGGCGCCAGAGTTTGAGATTTTAGGTTTAGCATCGTTACTCAGAAAATGCGCCAGGCGAGAACGTTATAGATGGCGATAAGCTTACACAGGGCCTCGGCCGTCCGAAGTTTCGAATCTTTGACCCTGCATCCGCTTTTCAAAATTTTGAAGAAAACTTTAATCTTTCACTGCAAAGCATACTAATGAAGTTTTTCAGTGGCATCCGCAACAGTTTTTGCCGGCAGTTTGGTGCGATCGACTTATGAATCAATACGCTTTGTCGCCCCTCAATTCCCAAGCAATTTTCTCCTCTTCGATTCAAATGCTAAGTAATCGAATGGAATCCTTTCGTAACGCAACTAGAGAGGAGGACAATTATGATGTTATGGGCCATAGAGTATAGGGGGGTATGTCAGTGGTAAATCAGATGGACTATGACGCAATCAATCGAGCCTTGAGTGGGGAGATTACAATCAAGCTGAAATATTAAAGAGACAGTTGTGCGTCGGTATTTTGTCATAGAATAAAAATTTAGGATCGTAAAATAGCAATTAACAACGAAAAGCTCAAGTCAGTTCAACTGATGCCAGCGATTCTCGGTGAGCCACAGAGCATGATAAAAAGTGGAGTTATTCAAAAAATTGGATATGAAAGTGGGGCTATCAGCTCCAAGAAAAGTCGCTGTACGCCCCACTTTCATATCCAATTTTTTGAATAAACCCTCATAAAATCATCCCAATGGCACACCGAGACTTTGCGAAAAGGTTTTTATAGTGCTCCTCAATTAGCCTCAAAATTTATTCACCGAGAACTACTGAACTGATGCTAAAAAGAGCTGGAACTTAATGACGTAAAGAAAAATGGTCAGAGATACCCTCACCAGTAAGGAGAGGTAGTATTGTCAAAAATATTGAGGCTGAAACCTCTTTATTTCCTATCGAAGATATATGTATCCAATCAAAAAAATATTCTTTTCCTGATCTACCTGGTTGTAATAACTGACTTAGATCGGTTGCATTTATTTTTGGATCAATTTCTCTGTAGTGACGGCGATAGTATTCCGTTGCCTGCTGCATATGGATAAGCCCACAATGGGCGTCATCAGATAAGTTTTGAATAAGGTTAATCTCATGCGGCGAATTGGGCTTTCGTGAAATTACTGTAGGTTGGAAAAAATGAAAAAAGTACCCCCCTTTGCTTTCAACAATTATTTTGGCAGCCACAATGTTGGCTTTATAAACCTCAAAAGCTATACGTGTCCTTTCTTCTATTTCTTTTTTAGCAATACTTTTGCAAAGAATAACGATTTGAGATCTGTTTTTAATCCAGCCAAGCACACGGTAAAAATGGCTTTTAGTATTCAAATAGAATTTTAATCTATTGATATAAATCCCAATTCGATTTTCATCATTATAACCGAAAATAGTTCCCTTAGGTCGCCCGTATACTACCCCATGCCAAATATCATTTCCGCCATCATAGAAAATCACAAGATCGCCTCGAGCAATCTGAGTTCTTTTTAATCGTTCCAGTTGCTGATGAGAAGTAAACGTAATAAATCCATAGTTTTGGACCCTCCAATCTAGTCCTCTTTCGTTTATAAATCTTTGGATTAAAGAAGGTATGGTAAACGCATCTGAACTACCAGAACCCCATATTGTGGAGCCTCCAAAGACATGAACTTGGTGCTCTGTATTTTCCGGTTGCCCTGTTGTGACTCGAAAACCGCTTTTAATATTTTCGGCCCCATTACAGGTTACATCTTTAATTTCCCATTCGGGAGATTCAGAATCCTTATTGTAAATCAAACGATTAGGTGGGCAATTTGTTTCTCCATTCCGTGTTTTACGAACAATTGCAGAGTCCTCTGCTCCTTTAAATGGCAAGGAAATTATTTCTTCTTGATTTATTTTCACTTTCTCCTTCCCACTTACTATTTTGAGAAAGAAAAAACTTCCGACTTCAATGAATATGAGAAATAAAGTAAGTAGCAGGATTATGATAAAAATGAGAAGGGCAGCTTTTTTTTTAGAGGATTGCTCTTCTAAGCGTTTTTGCAAGCTAGTCATGTAGTCCTTTATCTCTTTGGCAATTCTTTCATATACTAATAAATAAAGATATCCCCCAAAATTAAGAAAACTCCAGAATCAATAATTCAAGAGTGATATTTTACGTTGAAAATGGAGCTTGAAATTAGTTCAATTAAAGTATCTCTTGGAAGTGATGAAAATCGTAGAGTTAGGCCATTATTATCATCTATATGTGAATTATCATGTTGCGGCAGATGCGGTTAAAAACTTAATCCCTCATTCTTTGGAGTTAGATCTTTTTGAGGGGAGACCTATAGTGTCATGGGTGGCTTCGACTTTTCAGGATGTAAAAATTTGGGGGCTGCCATGGAAAGTTCGAGAACAGGCCTATCTGTTAACCCTTAGGACCTATGTGAAACAAAGAAAAGAAAAGGGTTGGATTAAGGGCTATTTCACTCTCGAGTCATGGATCTCTGGCTTTAAAATTAAAAGGCTAAATTATTGGTTGGGATTAGGCAATGAAGAGTCTCTTGGAATAGAAAGATCGGTTTACTTTGAACCTCATGAGAAAAGCTCTCGGGGTATTTTTGAGTATCAATGGAAAACTAAAGGGTCGAATACCCCTGAGATCTTACGGCTTAGAACTTTAGGCCCTCCGCAACCTATCATGGCAGGTTATTTAGAAAGTTTTACTTCAGAAAAACAGTATCGTTTTATTTCTCATCACGAGAAGGTTTCGGTGTACTTTGAAGAACGAGCTCCATGGGTTATGTGGGAATTAGATGAGAGTGTTCTACCCAAGAGCTGGCCTAGTTATAAATTATCTAACCAAAAATGGGAAAAGCCAGAGTCTACTTTTGTTGTTAAAGGATCAAAAGTCTCAGTGAGAAAAGTTTAGGGAATCTCTTCAATCTGTAATGAGGAGTCCCCAGAATCGGATCTTCCTGGGCGATTAGGTCCAGGCGGAAAGAGCTGTCCTTTAGGGACTTGAACTTTAAACTTTAATCCTGAATCATTATCACACCAGTTCCAAAGCAGTTTCACCTTAATAACGGTTTCTGTGATGGGGGGTAACTCTGCATTCCAAAATGAAGGTTCTTTAAGTGAGTGTAGTTTATGAGCTCTTTCATCATAATAGATTGGCCATCGGTAAGGGCTATACCTGTTCATTGTTTCGTAGAGTGGGTGAGAACGATTTACATATTCAGGAAATCGGAGAAACTCTTTAGGGTTAACACTGAGATATTCTGAGTAGATATGATGAATGGCCTCAATCTCCAACTCTCCCCAAGAGTTTTTGGGAGAAGAAGGCTCAGCTCCCCAGAGCCTCGATGATCCTAAAGTTAATAGATTTAAATAAAGATAACCTTTGCGAGTGGCTTCTCTAATGGGAATTATCTTTCCCTCTTCATCAAATCGAATGGGATCCCAATACCAGAAAGATTCCTGGTCACTGTGAGTCTTTAGAGAGTTACATTCGGAAATATTCCACTTTATATTTCTTTGAGATATTAAGCTCCCAGACTTCCCTATGTTTTGCCGTTCTTTAAGGGAAAGATTTCTCCACAAGCTCCAGTAGAATCCAAATTGATCTTTTGTTTGAGTGAATTGAGGAGATCCGTTAACCGTTTCATAGTCTGCATGAGAGAGAGAACTAAGTAAGAGAGAACAGGTGACTAAAAGAAACGAAAATCGAAACATTAAGAACCTCCCAATGGATGGAAGGTTTTAATGGATCTAAAAAAAAATCTCAAGTAGGACAAAAAGTGATGCCTAAGTCTAGTGCCTAAAATGACGTTTTCCGGTAAAAGCCATTAAGATATTTTGCTCGTTACAGGCTTGAATCACCTCGGCATCTCTTTGAGAGCCTCCAGGTTGGATGATCCCAGAGATTCCCACCCCTTTTAAGAGGTCGATATTATCGCGAAAGGGGAAGAAGGCATCTGAGGAGAGCACAGCCCCTTCAGTTTTTCCCTTAGCCTTTTCAAGCGCTATCTGTACGGCATCTACCCGAGCCATTTGACCCGCGCCAATTCCAAGGGTCTGTCCGTTTTTAGCAATCACAATGGCATTGGAACGGACATGTTTTGATACAAGCCAAGCAAACATGAGGTCGGATTGAATCTCTGCAGAAAGTGATTTATTTGAAGTCACGACTTTAAGTTCATCTGGAACCCCTAAAGAATCTGAACTTTGAATTAACCAGCCGCCAAGACTGGCTCTTACTTCCATGGAATTTGCTGTGGGATTAGACCATTCAATAAGTCTTAGATTTTTTTTCTGAGAGAAAAGTTCTTTAGCCGCTGAAGAAAAACTGGGGGCAATAATAACTTCAAGGAATAATTTAACCATGACTTCGGCGGCGTCAGCGTCAATCTCTCTATTACTCGCGACAATTCCGCCAAAAGCTGATTTTGGATCACAAGCTAAGGCTTTTTCAAAAAGCTCCTTAATCGAAATATTGTGGGAGGCGACTCCGCAAGGATTATTGTGTTTAACAATGGTGACTGCAGAATGAGTAAACTCGCTGTTTAAACGAACTGCTGATTCAGCATCTAAAAGATTATTGTAGGATAACTCTTTTCCTTGAAGTATTTTCCAGTCCTGATTGAAGGAGCCCCAGGCTGCAGTTTGATGGGGGTTCTCTCCATAGCGAAGAGAGGTAAGCTTTCCTAATGACAAAAGTGAAGGAAAACTTTGAATCTGGGGTGCCCAGGTTTGAGCAATCATAGAATCGTATTGGCCCGTTCTTTGGAATGTGCGAGCGGCCATGGAGTATCTAAATTCCTGGGTGGTGCCTTGATGTTTTTCTATCTCATTAATGAATTCTATATAGTCTTGAGCTGAGGAGAGAACTGTTACACTAATCGAGTTTTTCGCAGCCGCTCTCAGCATAGATGGGCCACCGATATCAACAAATTTAGCTTGGACTTCACGAGTGTCGTTTAAGTGATCCCAAAATGGATATAAATTAACGACCACCAGATCAAAAAGAGGAATATGGTGAGATTGAGCGGCACTTAGATCTTCGAATACATTTCTTCTAGCTAAAATTCCACCAAACACTTTAGGATGAAGTGTTTTTACTCTTCCATCCATCATCTCTGGAAATTGAGTCACCGATTCAATAGGGGTGATTTCAAAGCCTTTATCTTTGAGATGTTGAGCTGTTCCTCCGGTCGAGTAAATTTTAGTTCCACACTCTTTAAGTTTTATGCAGAGGGAATCTAAACCGGATTTATCGAAAACACTGATGAGGGCCTGCTTAATGGGAAGGGTTGTAGGATTCATGGCTCAATAAAATAAACGATTCTAATATACCGTCAATGGCTTTGAAAAAAAGATGAAGCTTCACTGAAGAACAGCTCTTCTAAAAGGGGTTATTGAAGACTTCGAGTGAGATGATCTTGCCAGACAGCTTGCGACCATTTAAATCTACAAACTGAGCCAACTTTAAGGAGTTACAACATGAGAATATTAATTCTAAGTTTAATGGTTTTTTCAACTGTCGGATGGGCAGATTGTTCGAAGGGACAACTGTGTCAGTTAGATATTCCAGGCGCCCAGTGTGCAGATGGTTCACAGTCTTACATTAATTATATCGACCGTGATTCGGAGAATCTTTTTATTTATGTTCAGGGCGGTGGCGCTTGCTTTGATGCGGTAACGTGTGGATGTAGGTTAAAGGAAAAAAAATGTAAAGGTTCAAACGAAGGTGGAGAGGGTTCGACTGTAGGGTATCTTTCTCGTCCTCCGATGAATTCTCAAATACATCCATGGAGCCAGAGTGAAAATAATCCCATTGGAAAAGCAAATTACGTTGAAATTGTCTATTGTACTGGCGATGTTTATACAGGGGCAGGAATAGCAAATTATGGGGCCGAGATTTTCCCTCGGCTTGTTAGACACTATGGTGCGAAAAATTTTGAGCTGAGCTTATTCAAGGCAAAGGCCCTATTTCCTAATGTGAAAAAGGTTGTTGTCATTGGAGCAAGTGCGGGAGGGGTGGGGGGTAGCTATAATCTTCATCATATTGTAGAAAATTTTGGTGATACTAATCTCTCAGTTATTAACGACTCAGGAATTCCCATTTTTTCTCGTTATCTCGATTTAATCAAGGTAAAGCAGGTTCTTAAATATTGGAATGTAGAGGACTCGCTTCCTAAGGATCTGCCCAAAGATGACATGGTAGACTTCGAAGATATTTATAAATATAACTCGGCTAAATATGGAAGTGTTCGATTTGCTCTTTTAGGAGCCACCGAGGATGTAGTTATTGGTTCCTATTTTAGTCTTTTGGGCGGCAAATCTGATGCAGTTGCACAATCACTTCAAGAGGCTGCAACTCTTATGGAAAGGGCCTTTGAACATCACTATTTTTACGATGTGGGGAAATGGCATGTTGCTACTTTTCTTTCTAGTTGGGGGATGCCAAAAACTTTGCTGCCACAATCTCACGGAATTAACGTAGAGGATTGGATAGAGCTCATGGTATCGGGATCCAAGGATTGGAGAGATCTTTCAGCGGATTGAAAGCCATCTTTAACTTTTTTGGGTTTTACTTGAATTCTAGCTTTTAATGACTTCTTTGCGTCTGTGTTGAGTTGTTTTGATTACTACCATAAGTTAGTTTATTCTTTAAGGTACAGAAAATCGATTTTCCTGAGCTGTCTTTGTTTTCTAGCTTTTTGCGAATTTCAGTCCCTTTCGCACTTATTTCAATTTCTTTTTCTTTTAGTAGTTTTGTTAATAGCTCCTTTTGAGTGGGGTCTGCACCCATTTCTTGCAGGAGAGAGTCAATGGTGATCTTATTAAAGGAATTTATAATTCCATTAATTCCTTCTTTGATTCCTGCTTTTTCTTTTGCTTTTTTATAGCGATCATTGGAGGGGTTAATCAGGTTATTGTATCGATCAATGGCACCTTGTCCTTTGCCAAAAACAGCATAAAAGTTTTCTGTGGCAATATTTTTATCTTTTTCTCTTCCCTCATATCCGATCAGAACATCTTTCGATTTTCCTGATCGAAATCCAAACGAATCATGACACCTAAAACAAGAGATGGGATTTTTAATATCCTCAAAAACAATGTCTTTTGGAGCTTCATCTTGCAACTTGCCTTGAGAATTTCTTAAAGAATAAATACGAAAACCGTTTTTTAGCTCTCCAATCTCTTCATGTGCATCAGCTTGTACCCCATGAGGATTCTTGAACCAGTTGTTTTTATCTTTTAGGTTTGGCGTATTTTGACTTAAATCATGAGATCTGGAGAACACTCTTCCATCATTTAGCTCATAGGCAAATATAGCTCTCTGTTTATGTGCGATTCCAGATTCCCCCTCATCAGCAAAAAGGGCAGTTAATCTGCCCCCTTCTCTATTAAATTCTTGTGGTTTTGGAATCTCATTTGAGAATCCATCTTTTAATTCTACTAACTGATAATATGTGGTGGGTTGAGTAAGAAGAACAGATGAAATAAAGTGATCGGGTCTCGTGCCAGTTACTGAGTTACATTGATAAGGGTCTTTTTCAATAACCTGTTTAGCCAGAATCTCCAACTGCTTTTCAGTGAGATAAGCTGATAGGTCAAGCTCAATCTGACCGTTCGCTGGTATTGCGTCTTTATATTTCTCCTTAATGGCTTCGAAAGGATTGAAAATTTTAGAAGAGGTCGTATTGATCGAATTAATCGCAAAGCTAAGCCCCTGAAGTATGATATTTAATTGTTCCTTATCTGAAAGAAATGGTTTTAGATTAAATTTTACTAACCCTTTAGTCTCCGAATTAGATTTCTCTTCTTCGAATAAGATAAGATCTTCGATAGTGATATTGCGAAAAAACTTATAAACTCCTCGAGTTTCTTTAAAGATCTGCCCCTTATCGACTATAAAATTTCCAGTGGGTTCTGGACGTTTTAACGTCACAGAATCAGGAGCGACTTCTCGCCACACTTCATCTTGTTTTTTCTGAAATACTTTATTGCCTTTCCACCAGTAGTCTGGAGATGGCTCTGGTGCTGCATTGGCCATGTTGAGATTAATGATAACAATGATAAGGAATAACCATTTCATATAAATAGTTTAATATATTTTTCTGATTTCCGCACAATGCACTAAGTAATTTTAACTTTTTCGGGTTTTACTTGAATTCTTATTTGGCCTTTGCACTTTTTTGGAGAAAAGAATTATCGCACTGAGAGTGAAGGGGAGAATCGCTAAAGAGATGAACTGGGAATAGCTGAGCAAGCCTCCAAACAGGTAACCCCGGTAGTCATCACCTCGAAAAAACTCGATACCAAATCGGGCTAATGAATAAAAGGTAATGGCTTCTAGAAAAATTTGGCCTGAATATTTTCTATGTTTAAATCTTCGCTGTAGATAAAAGAAAACTACAAGTCCTACGAGAGCTTCATACACTTGAGTGGGATGAACACGAACATGACCCGAAGGGGACAATGTTTCGGGGGCATTAAATGCGACGGCCCATGGGACAGAAGAGGCTTTTCCCCAGCAGCAGCCCGCAAAAAAACAGCCCATTCTCCCGATAAAGAGACCTAATGCACCTCCGGGAGTACAGATATCCATCATATCTAAGAAGGAGATCTTTTTAATTCGAGTGTAGAGGTACATGAAGAATAGGCTGGAAAGAAAAGCGCCATAAAAAGTGTAACCCCCTTCCCAAATTGCAAGAATTTTTGCGGGATGTGCCCAATAGTAAGAAAATTCCTCGAAGATTACGTGGAAAAGTCTGGCTCCAAAAACTGAGCCTAAAACAGTGATTAGAAAAAAATTTTCAACATGCTTAGTTGATATATCTAACTTAACAGCTCGTTTGAGTGCCATCAGATAGCCCACTGAGAAGGCCGTTGCTAAAAGAAACCCGTACGTGGGAATTTTGAGGTGAAATCCTCCGATAACCCAGTCTAGTAAGAATGGATGCATAAATATTTTTCAGTCTCGTTTTAAAAAAGTAGGAACACCCAATAAAACCACTATGCCGATTAATAGTAACACGAACCAATCACCGTAACGCATATAAAATGACTGAGGAGGAGTGGCAGGTAAATTAATTTTAGTGACAAGAATACCAGGAGCATAAACAGCTGTGAGGGGTGAACGATTTCCAAGGGAATCAACTACAAATGAAATACCAGTATTTGTTACTCGCACAAGAGGAAGTTTTGATTCCAGGGCTCTAAAAACGGTTAAGGCGCCGTGAAGGAAAGGTTCTGAGGTGGGACCAAACCATGAGTCATTGGTTAAGTTGATTACAGCATGGATAGGATGACTAGCTGTTTTTCTAAAGAAGCTAGGAATAATTGCTTCGTAACAGATCGTAATCCCAAGACGAGTTCCGTCCTTTAAGATAAGAGGATCTTGTTTTGTTCCTTTTTCGAAATCGGCTACTTGAGGAAAATATCGATAGATAATCGGAAAATATTCTCCAAATGGGAAGTATTCACCAAAAGCTAGAAGAATGTTTTTCATGTAGCTTTGAGTAGAGACTGAACCTTTAAGATCGGGTTCAAGGAGAAAAGCCCCATTGTAGTCACGAAAACTATTTCGTTCGCTTTTGGCGTAGCTACCAGTGATAAGAGGTTTGCCCCATTGAGCTACTTGACTTTTTAAAGTCTCATAACGGATCTGTCCATTTCCCATAGCGAAGGGCATAGCAGTTTCAGGCCATAGAATGAGATCGGGTGAGGATTTTAGAGCCTCTTCTGTGAGTGAATAGTATTTAGCGATCACTTGATCGATTAAATTTCCAATCCTTTGCTCTGAATGAATCTTTTCAAGACTTCCAATGTTGGCTTGAATTAGAGCAACCTTTAATGTTTTTCCAGGAATTGGGGGATGGGTTATTCGATACTGACTGAAAAGCAATGCTAAAGCTATGAGTCCTAAAGGAATAAAGAGAGCTTCCCAAGGGCGTCGAGCAAGGTTTATGGGGGGAAATAGGATAAGTCCTAGAGAACTTCCGAGACTATAAATAAGAAAGCTTAAGAATAGGCTTCCCGTGATCTCTACAATTTGAATCAAATAGGTAGCTTTATAAAGGCAGTGGCCAAGATACCAGGGAAAAATCTTAGGAAAGAGATATTCAATAAGGGCAAATAAAGCGGGTAAAAATAGAGAGAACCAAAAGGCCCAAAAAGAGGCAGTTCTTTTAGTCTGTTTAAGCTTGTGATGGAGATACGTTATCGAAGTAAAAAAGATGGGAAAATTTAGAGCTCCAAATCCGCAGAAAGTAAGAAAGATAAGAAAGGAAAGCCACCAAGGGAGGTAACCAAATTCGTGAATAACATAAGTGATCCAATAAAAACCACCCAACATGATCATGAATGAGGTAACAAAACCTAGAAAGAAACTTTTCTTTAGCGATTTGCTGTGAAATGAAATGCTATTAAAAATAATGGGAAATACAAAAGCTAAAATGGGGAAATTAAATTTTTCAAAGCTTAAAAAAACTAAAACTCCGCTCAGAGCGCTGAGTAGCCATGGATTTTTAGATAGCTTTGGCCACATTTGTAATATACCGGTCAAAAAGTTTTTTTACCTCTTTTTGGGCAAGAGGTGTCACTATGGGTTTCATTAGTCCAGGAAGAGGAAGCTCCCCCACTAAGGTAGCTTCAAAAGAGACTTGGGTTCCTTCCTTTAAGGGGGTTAATTGCCAACGGCCCGATAGAAATGCTCTCTCCCCTTCTTTTATAGGGATAATTTGAATTTCGTGAGTTCCCGATTTTTCAAACCGGGTCAAAAATGTAATTTGTAAATGGTAGGCTCCATAACTGAGCGATTTAAATGTCCAGCGGTAGGTGTCGGCTTCTTCCTCTGTGAAGCTTTCCAATCCTGCAAAGTAATTTCCAATAGAGTTTTTGTAGTTTGTAAGAAATTCCAGGGTTTTTTCTTCGCAATGGGGTGATTGAAAAGACCCTGTGCAGTAAGTTTCGACGGTAAAGGCCATGGAAAAAAGTTTACCGTTACTTAAAGCAATTGGCAAAAAAAGAGTTTGAAGTTTTAGCGAATCTCTTTTACCCGTTGGTCTTGAGAGCGGTGGGTGATTAGAAGCCCGTGCTCACTCTCTATTACGATGAGATCTTTGACGCCGATGAGAACTATTTTCTTCGTGGAGTCACTTGCAACTAAACAGTCTTGGGTGTCCAGTAAACTTACCTGTTCCTGATTTTTAGAGAGAATAATATTATTCTCTCCGCTTAGTTGCTGGCGGTGTTCTAGAAGGGCATTCCAAGAACCAATATCGCTCCAACTCATATCGGCAGGAATTACCTTAACATGGGAGGCTTTTTCCAAAACAGCGATATCGATGGGTTGAGAAGTTAGTTGGTTATAGATTTTTGTAATCTTTTTGTTTTTGACCGCCGTTTGAATTAGCTCCCATTCTTTAGGCAAGTAGGTTTTCAAAGCTTCAGCAATGGAGTCTATTCGCCAGACAAAGATGCCTGCATTCCAAAAGAAATTCCCCTGGGCTAAATAGTGTTTGGCTTTTTCCAGAGAGGGTTTTTCAATAAACTTTTTAACTTGAAAAGAGTTGTTATTAAAGTGTTCTCCAGCCTCGATATAGCCGTAGCCCGTATGGGGTGAGGTGGGTTTAATTCCAAAGGTTACAAGGGTTTTAAAGTTCTTTGCTTCATCGATAGCTTTTTGTAAAAGAGCTGAAAAAGCAGATTCGTTTCCAATAAAATGATCTGCGGGGAAGACTCCCATGACAGTTGAAGGGGCAAAGCCTTGTTCTAGAAGTGTTGCGACTGAAAGCATGAGGCAAGGGGCTGTATTTCGTCCTGTGGGTTCGAGAATAAATTGAGAAATCTCGGGGAGTTGTTTTTGTAGAATAGTTTTTTGGGATTCCCCGGAGCAGATAAAGATATTTTCTTGTGAAGTTTTAAGTTTCAATCGATCGATAGTTGATTGAATGAGTGAGCGGTTCCCATACAGAGTGAGATATTGTTTGGGCATTTGAGGTTGGCTCATAGGCCAAAAACGGGTGCCGCTGCCCCCCGCCATCACTAGAGCCACAAAAGAAGATTCAGGAAGTTCTGCCATATTTATCTTGGAGTCGAACGACATCGTCTAGATGTGGAGTTGAAACTTCAAAAATTCGGCAATCGGTTTGAGCGTGAATTCTGTGTAGCCGACCTGGTGGAATATGAAAAGTTTCACCAGGAGAGAAGGGAAGAGAGGTAAGATTGTTCTCATTAGGGCCTGTTTCGATCTGACATTGCCCCGACTCTATGAACATAGTCTCTTCTTTTTTATGATGAAATTGAAGGCTTAAAGCGTGACCGGCTTTTATAAATAAAATCTTAGCCACATAGTCTTGTGTATGGGCCCAGATAAGCTCGTAGCCCCATGGCTTTTCAACGCGTTCAATCTTCTTTTGTGTCAGATTTTCGGACAAGATAACTTTTAACCTCTTCACGTTGTTGAAGTAGTTCACCACTAGCTTTGGCAGTTTCTGAGTCTGCGAAATACCCTAGCCAAACACGGTACCAGGGTTCTTTTTTCTCTCCAAGTTCTTTTGTAGAGAGATAAGCAAAGGGATATCCCAGCTTTCTAAGTTGGTCTACTCGCAAAGTCGCATCGGCTTGAGAGGGATAAGATCCCACTTGAACCGTATATTTTCCTTCGGGAAAACTTTTAGGTGGAATATCGGAAGGGGCTACTGAGGCCACCTTTCGCTTTTTAGCCTTCATTTTGGTGGGAGGTGAGCTTTCAAGAAGGGCTTGAACTTTGGGATTGTTGAGAGCTTTTCCCACTTCATCTTGATCAGCTAAGTCGGCAAGAGTAGCTCTAACATCGCCTGTTCGTGGCTTTTCGGGAATCAATTCAAGTTCTGCTGTCGGAGCTGAGTGCTCGATGGAAGAATCTAACTTTTCATGAGTTTTAAGAGGCTCTTTCTTAGCTACTGGGGCTTCATGAGAGGACGAAAGTGTGGGGGGGGCTGGATGCGCAGGGGGCGTTTCAGGCTCTGTGACCTCGGCGGTCACCGATTCTAAATGGGAGGGTTTGGCATGTTTGGTATCTAGGGTAGGGGAATCGGTTGAGACTGAAGTCCCTGGGGTATGAGGTGATGTGACATGGGCTTCGGATTCGTGGCCTGTTTCCGTTTTAGCGACAGTTTCCGTGGCGGCCACGTCAGAGCTTTTAGTTTGCGCTAGGCTTTTTCCCACCACAATGCCTATTGTAAACATGAGTAGGGAAGTGAAAATAAACAGACTAAATATGACTGTCATTTCACGATGATCGAACTTAAATGGAGATTGAGATTGTGCCATAAGTTTTTATTCGAATTTAGGAATTAGGAGTTAGAAATTATTGAAGCCTAAGATTATTCTACCTGGAAAGAGAGTGGCAAACAACCTGTCTTGACGGAGGTTACTAAACAAAGCATGATGTGTGGCTTCAAAGCGGTTTTTGTGAGAGGGTGTGTCAATAGAGCTCCTCTAAAAACCGAAGATAAAAACTGTGGTGGGTGTAGCTCAGTTGGTTAGAGTACCAGACTGTGACTCTGGGTGTCGCGGGTTCGATTCCCGTCACCCACCCCAATTTTGTTAGGGCTTCTGTGAGGTAGGGCTATGAGGGGATGAGAAAAAGTTCTCTTTTAATCTTGTGGGGCCTTATTGTTTCTAATCTCGCCACTGCAAAACTCGTTCACTACGAACTCGTCGCTGAACAAAAAGAGGTGAATTTAAGCGGTCAGAAGAGCGTTGATTTCGCAATTGCTATCAACGGACAAATTCCGGCTCCTGTCCTGGAATTCAATGAAGGGGATGATGCTGAAATCATTGTGAGGAACAAGGTTTCTAATCAAGAACTTTCGATCCACTGGCACGGAATTCTTTTGCCCCCGGAAATGGACGGTGTTCCTTATGTTACGACCCCTACAATCAAAAGCGGAGAGGCTTTAACCTTTCGGTTTAAGATTCGGCAATCTGGAACGTACTGGTATCACTCCCATACTAATGTTCAGGAGCAAAAGGGGGTCTATGGAGCCTTTATCATTCATCCCAAGAAAGCAACAATCGCCTATGACAAAGAGGTGGTTGCTGTTCTAAGTGATTGGTCGGATGAAAATGCGAACTCGATTCTAAAAAATTTGCGCAAAGACGGCGACTATTACCTCTATAAAAAAGGAACCCTGCGTTCGTGGCTCGGTGCAATCCAAGCGAACTCACTTGGGAACTATCTCTATAACGAGTGGACCCGGATGGGGGGAATGGATTATTCAGACGTCGGTTACGATGCTTTTTTGATTAACGGAAAAAAAGATTCCCAGATTTTGGTAGCCCATCCTGGAGAAAAGGTGAGAATCCGGATTATCAATGCCGCAGCATCCACCTACTTTCACGTGGCGTTGGGTAAGACTCCCATGAAAGTTGTTTCTGCCGACGGTATCGATATTTCGCCAGTCTTGGCCAAAGAGCTTCTTATGGGAATGGCGGAGACTTACGATCTTCTTTTCGAAGTTCCTGAACACAAAAATTATGAGTTTAAGATTACGGCTCAAGATGGAACCGGCACGGCTTCAGCATGGATCGGAATGGGTGAAAAAGTTGTAGCTCCGATAAAACCGTTTCCCGATATGTATGCGACCATGGACCACTCTGGCCACTCTAAGGGCCATGAAGGGCATCATCCTCAGACTCCCGCGCTTGAAGAGAGATCATCCCCTCACGCTGGCCATGACATGCACAAAGACCATTCTAAGGAGAAAAATCTCGGCCCCATTATTGAGAGTCTCACCGTGAATGATCTCAAAGCAAAGGGGAGTACCGAGCTTCCCAAAAATGCAAAGGTATACGATCTGAAACTTATATTAGGTGGCGATATGGAGCGCTACATCTGGCACATCAACGGCAAAGCCATTCATCAAGATCGCACGATAGAAATTCAGGAAGGAAATGTAGTTAGATTTACTTTCGTTAATGAGACCATGATGCATCACCCGATGCATCTTCACGGCCATTTTTTTAGAGTACTCACAAAGAGTGGCCCTCTTTCGCCACTTAAGCACACGGTTGATGTGCCTACCCATGGAACGAGAACGATTGAATTCTACGCCAACGAGCCAGGCGAGTGGATGCTTCACTGTCATAATCTCTATCATATGAAAACAGGTATGGCTCGGATTGTGAAATACACAAGCTACACGCCGAGATCTGAAATCGCGCGCATTCAGTATCAGGATCCCCATAACCACGACCATCTCTATTTCAAGGGAATGATCGAGGCTGCGACCAATCATGGCCAGGCACACCTAGATTTTTCCAATACTTGGAATGAACTTAATGGACGGTTTGAGATAAGAAGGGATTTCAACTGGGGCATCGAGTGGGATCTCTTCTACCGAAGATGGTTCAATCAGTATTTTAATATCGTTGCAGGGGCGTCGAGCGTACATGACAACTATCGAGCTATAGCTGGGGTTAGCTATCTTTTACCTATGTTAATTGAAGCTACCCTTCTTATAGATCATAAAGCGGAATTGAGACTGGATCTTGAAAAACGGTTTCAGTGGACAAAATATTTTTTTACCGACGTCGATGTGACGATAAGACAAAAACTCGAGTCTGAGTTTGAAGTCACTCTTATGTACGCTCCAAACTGGCATTGGGCTGGAGGGCTAATGGGGACAGAAAAGAGTATCGGGGCTGGAGTTCAATTTCAATTCTAGCGGAATGACTATGGATCTTCCTCTTCACAAGTTGGGGCTCTTGTTACTTCTACTGCTAGGGGCTGCGACGACCACCTTTGGCCATCAAGGAAAAACTCACAAGGACTTATCGAAAACCAAGAATGAAGAGCCGGGCGTTAGAGATTACAGTAAGCAGATCTCACAGATAAATTCTGCCTATCAAAGTAAGGTAAAACTAATTTTCAAAAAAAAATGCTTCGACTGCCATAGCAAGTCCACCCACTACCCGTGGTACTACAAAATTCCAGGCGTTCGCTCACTTATAGACAAGGACATCAAGGAGGGCTTGGAGCACATGGATCTCTCCAGTGATTTTCCTTTTACGGGCCATGGATCTCCCATAGAGGATCTTAAAGCCATTGAAAAGTCGGTAACCGAGGGGAGCATGCCTTTATGGAGCTATAGGATGATGCATTCGAACATGAAGATCACAGAGGAAGAAAAGACTGTTATTCAGAATTGGATTCGCGATAGTCAGAAACTTCTCGAGGGGCAGAGCCCATAAAAAAAGGGGGATAACTTTTCTGACCGAGGGGGCATGAAAGAGGTCGCTGGCTGCCGACAGGGTAAACAGCTACGTAGCCTACACTTAAGAGTTCTCTAGTATAGCCATTGCCGCATTATGGCCTGGAATGCCACTGACTCCGCCACCACGAATAGCACCTGCACCACAAATGAAAATTCTAGGATCGTCTGTTTCTACTCCCCAGCCAGGTTTTGAGCCCTCTTCTCTAAATGGAAAAGCTAGATCACGGTGGAAAATATTTCCACGCGGTAAAGAGATCTC
>SXPJ01000032.1 GCA_005776395.1 Bdellovibrionales bacterium
AAGAGCCATTGACTAAAAGAGTTGGAATTTTTGTGGGTAAAACAGCAGGTTCTTGAAGAGAGTTATCATAGTTAGGATTAAAGTTAACAGTCTCTTTTTCTAAATCAGCCAGAACTTCATTGGTGATTTTAGCAAGTCGAACTTCAGTGTATCGCATGGCCGCAGCAGCATCACCATCTACGGAACCGAAGTTTCCTTGGCCATCCACTAATGTATATCGCAAGCTAAAGTTTTGAGCCATCCGAACCATGGTTTCATAAACCGCAGTATCTCCATGAGGATGGTATTTACCAATAACATCTCCTACGATGCGAGCCGATTTTTTATAGGCTTTGTCGTAAGTGTTTCCCATGTCATACATGGCGTATAAAACGCGTCGATGTACAGGCTTCATGCCATCACGAACATCTGGTAATGCTCTTCCGACAATAACCGACATAGCGTACTCGAGATACGCATCTCGCATCTGATCTTCAATGCTAACCTGACTAAGTTGTAAGTCTTTTGTTTCCATCAGATATCCAAACTTCTCACTTTAAGCGCATTTGCTTCAATAAAATCTCTTCTGGGTTTCACTTGATCCCCCATGAGAACTGTAAATATATTATCTGCCTCTACTGCATCTTCGACAGTCACTTGTAGAAGAGATCGAACTTGAGGATCCATGGTGGTTTCCCATAACTGTTCTGGATTCATTTCTCCAAGGCCTTTATACCGTTGAATCATGAGACCTGTCTGACCCACCTCGACGATATATTTTTTCAACCCTTCGATGGTCAAAAATTTCTGAGTTCCTTTGTTCTCAGTTACAACTTCATAAGGAGCGCTTCCTAGTTTTAAATAGGACTGAGTAATTTTTCTCATCTCTTGAAGTTGTGTTGAACTTAAAAATTCCCAGGTAATCTTAGTATGAGTCTTTAAATTATTTTTTGTAGAAATGCATTCTGCTTGCAAACAAGCATGCTCTTCATCTTTTACAATTTGGTAAGCGAAAGAAGAGTTGTTATCTCTTGCTTTTACAATGGCTCCGTAGCCATTAAGTTTTTCTTTAAATTTATTTTCGTCTTTCAAAATTTCTGCCGACCATGTTTCATCCATGGCCACTAAGCGAATCAACTCAGAATCTGCACGTCGAGCTAATGAGTTAAGAATCCCTTCAAATTGTGTAACTTTTTTGAAGACGTTTTTAGCTGTTCCGGCATCAACTTTATCTTTACCACTTTGGATAGAGACCTCTTCAAGAGCCTGAGTAAGTAAAAATTCCTCTAAATATGAGTCATTTCGAAGATATCTTTCAACCTTACCTTTCTTAACTTTATAAAGAGGCGGTTGAGCAATGTACAAAAATCCGCGTTCTACAATTTCAGGCATTTGTCGGTAAAAGAAGGTAAGAAGCAAAGTTCGAATGTGAGCTCCGTCAACATCCGCATCGGTCATGATAATAATTTTATGGTAACGGATCTTATTAATATCATAGTCACCTTGACCGATACCTGTACCAAGAGCTGTAATTAACGTCCTGATTTCCGCAAACTCAAGCATTTTGTCGAAACGAGCTTTTTCAACGTTTAAGATCTTACCTTTCAGAGGAAGAATAGCTTGATTTTTTCTATCTCGAGCCTGTTTTGCTGAACCACCGGCTGAATCTCCCTCAACCAAATAGAGTTCACAGAGAGCGGGATCTTTTTCCTGACAATCAGCCATTTTTCCAGGAAGACCTCCTAAATCTAGGGCAGACTTTCTTCGAGTTAGATCTCTTGCTTTTCTAGCGGCGATTCTGGCTCTTCCACCTTCAATAGCTTTAAGAGCAATTTTTTTGGCAGCTCCAGGATTTTCATCTAAATAGATCGAAAATCTTTCATTCATTAAATTTTCGACTAACCCCTTAACTTCTGAATTGCCCAACTTAGTTTTAGTTTGTCCTTCAAATTGAGGATTTGAAATTTTAACACTGATAACAGAGGTCAAGCCCTCACGAATATCTTCTCCAGTTAAGCTTTCATCAAGTTCTTTGCTCAAAGGGCTTGATTCAATATATTTATTCACACATCTGGTAAGAGCTGTTTTAAATCCAGCTAGGTGTGTTCCGCCCTCGATCGTATTAATATTGTTTGCGAAGGTAAAAATATTTTCTTTGTACCCGTCATTCCATTGCATCGCTACTTCTAAGTAAATACCTTTGGCTTCAGCATAAAAATAGATAGGTTCATCATTTAGTTTTGATTTAGAACGATTCAAATAATCAACGAAAGATTTAATACCTCCGTCTGAGAAAAATTCCTGATTTTTTTCCGTTCTCTCATCAATAAGAACAATTCGAATACTACGATTTAAAAAAGCAAGCTCTCTAAGTCTATTCGAAATTGTATCGAAGCTGAATTCATGAACTTCAAATATCTCTTTATCTGGTTTAAAAAGAATCTTCGTTCCTGTTTTTTGACTTACTCCAATTTCTGTTACTAGGCCTTGAGGAGCCCCTTTTTCATATTTCTGAAGATAAACTTTTCCGTCTCTTTTGACTTCAGCTTGGCAAGTTTCAGAAAGGGCATTAACCACCGAAATACCTACTCCGTGCAAACCTCCAGATACTTTGTACGCATCATTATCAAACTTACCGCCTGCATGAAGAACGGTCATTACGACCTGTAATGCAGAAACTTTTTCAGTTTTATGAATATCGACTGGAATTCCTCGTCCATCATCTTCGACAGTAACCGAATTATCCACATGAACTGTCACTATAATATTTTTACAGTGCCCAGCCATAGCTTCGTCTATAGAGTTATCAACAACTTCCCAAATTAGGTGATGTAACCCTCTAAGTCCGGTATCACCGATGTACATTCCTGGTCGTTTTCGTACAGCTTCTAAACCTTCTAGAACCTGAATGGCATCCGCACCATATCCTTTTCGAACTTCTGTAGTTTCGTTATCAACAGGCATCTTTTAAATTTCTTTTATCTTTAAATGATTAAGAGTTAAGTAAAAAAATCAAATCCTCATTGGCATCACTACGCTGGTGTGATTAGGTCCATCTGAGGAACGAATGACTCCAGGATTTTGTTTTCCTCGAATCTCCAAAATAATTTTTTTACCTTCCATAGTAGAAACAGCATCGATTAAATATCGGGAGTTGAAACCAATTTTAATTTCATCTCCCTCATAATCAATACTAATTTCTTCATTAGCATCCCCTAATTCTGGGCTTTGACTAGAAAGCTGCAAAACACCAGGAGTTAAACAAAACGTTAGACTACGGGATTTATCGGATGACATCAAAGAAATTCGCTTAAGCGATGCTAGAAAGGCTTCGCGGTCAACCCTAATAGTATTAATGGATTGATCAGGAATAATACGTCGATAATCAGCGTATTTACCTTCAATTAACCTCATTGATAGAAAGATATTATCTCTTTTTACAAACAACATCTTTCCTCTGATAGTAACGAAGAAATCGTCTTTTCCTTCAGATAAAAGACGTCTTAATTCATTTAACCCTTTACGAGGAACAATAATTCCCTCTTGAAATAGTTTCCAGGCGTTTTCGTCAAATAAAGTCTCTGGATTATCGACGAGAGAAAGTCTATGCGCGTCAGTTGCCACCATGCGAAAAACTTTTTTCCCTTTTTGATCTCCCTCACTAAGATTTTCTAGGGTTTCAAAGTAAACGCCATTCAAATGATAACGCGCCTCATCAGTAGAGGCTGCATAAAGAGTTTTATCAAGCATCGACATTACAGCCTGTCCGTTCATTCTTACGAATTGCTGATGTTCTTCTGAAGAAAAACTTGGGATCTCAGGAAAGTCTTCAGCAGGTAGTCCTACGATATTAAAAATCGATTTATTGGCTTTTATTTCAAGTCTGTTGTTGTCTCGAGTTTGAAATTGAATAACGGTGTCGGGAAGCTCTCTAACAATATCCAAAAGGCTTCTTGCTTTCACTGTTATCGAACCATTTTCCATGATTTCTGCAGGTAAAATCGACTGAATTCCAACTTCTAAGTCAGTAGCTGACAATGAAAGACCATTTTTTTCTGTTTTTAAGAGCGCATTTGACAAGATTGGCATCGTTGTTCGTCTCTCTACAACATTTTGTACACGCTGGAGTCCTAACAACATTTGGCTTTTCGAAATCTGCAATTTCATGATTCCCCCGAAATCTCCGGTCTCTTATCTTTTTCTTTATCTATATATATATAGATCTTTAGTAGTAGTAATTAGCATTGTTAATAAGTTAATAACTCAGTTAACTCTTCAATAACATTTACGATCCCCCTGTGGATATCGTTGTGGATAACTTTTTAAAACCTGTGGATGAACTGTGGATAAAAAGTTATCAACAAGTTATTAACAAACAACTAACAAACAATTAACAATGTTTTCAACATAGTTATTAACAAGCCCCCCAATAAAAAGCATACCTAGTTATCCACATATGGCAATAGTAACGTATATCAATATTATCCACTAAGGCTATCGCCAGAACCCCTTTTTGCTATAATGCAGAGCGCTAACAAGTCTCTAAATGATGAAGACTTAATGAAACAAACTTTCTATCTTTGAGATGTTACTTTCAAGTTCGGGATCGGCCTTGGAACGGATAATAATCTCATTCACTCCATGCAGAATAGTTGTGTGGTGTCGGTTCCCCATAAAAGTTCCAATTTCTGGAAGAGACATCATCAAATGCTTTCTTAATAAATACATACAAATTTGTCTGGGTTCGCTCAGATTTCTGGATCTCTTATCTGATTTTAAATCCGCAATTTTTAAACCAAAGGTTAGAGCAACCAGTTTTAAAATCCCATCAGGGGTTAGTTCATGACGAATTCTGGGAACTAAATCTCTGAGAGTTTGTTGGGCAAGCTCCAATGTAATTGCTGAACCATTCAATGAGGCATGCATTTGCAATCTGTGCAAGGACCCTTCAAGCTCTCGTATATTTGAGGTGACATGAGAGGCTACATAATGAGCAACTTCATCCGGCAGATTAATATTTTGTTCATCCGCTTTATTTTTTAAAATGGCGACCCTTGTTTCTACTTCAGGGGGTTGAACATCAGCGACTAACCCCCACTCGAATCTAGTTTGAAGCCGATTTTCTAAGCCTTGAATGTCTTTAGGGTATCGATCTGAGGTAATTACAATCTGTTTTCGGGATTCATGAAGATAATTAAAAGTATAGAAAAACTCTTCTTGGGTTCGTTCTTTTCCTGCCAGAAAATGAATATCATCTAGCAAAAGAACGTCACAACTCATTCGATACTTTTCTCTAAACTCTCGCATACGATCGACTCGAATAGCTTGAATTAACTCGTTGGTGAAGGCTTCGCTTGTTAGAAACAGAATTCTTAGGTTGTTTTGGTTTTTGTGAAGTTCATAACCGATTGCTCGAAGCAGGTGGGTTTTCCCAAGCCCTGCTCTTCCAAAAATAAACAAGGGGTTGTAGCACTGCCCGGGTTGCTTGGAGACAGCTTGGCAAGCGGCATGGGCAAATTGGTTTGAAGATCCGATAACAAAGGTTTCGAAAGTATATTTAGGATCAAAAGGACTTAAAGTTACGGCGGAAATAGACGAAGGTTCGGGCCGAATTATAGTAGGTTTAAGCACGGATAGCGAAACACGCTTTTTATCTAAAGCTAAGTCTTTAAGCGCCGATCTCATTGGAGATAGGCATTTCTCTTCAAAGCTTTCTTTAGTGAAAGTATTAGGAAAAGAGAGCTCTAAAGACTCGTCATTTTCGAAACAAGAGGTTGATTCAACTAAAGAAGAAAAAACATGAGAAGGCAAAGAAATCTTCAATCGTTCTCTTATCTGGAACCAGGAATTTGAACTCATAAATGAAATTTTTTTACCGTAATTTGCCGAATTGAGTGAATTAGCAAAGCGTTTTTGGTTTGGCAACAGACAGACCCTGTTTTTAAAGAACTAGTTTTGTTGACAAGCTATCAAAGCCCTATTTAACGACTAAAGGAGTTTGGGTCTGTTAAAAACGGCTTTCACCTATAAATAGCTCCCCAAAGCCTGGGGAATCAAAGGAATAAAGAACTTTACCTTACAAAGAAATTTGACACAGGACGCAGAAACTCATAATATGCGGCGGTTAAAATATACGTATAACTTAAGTAGGGGTTTAAAGTGAAAAGAACATATCAGCCCAGTCGAATCAAAAGAAAAAGAACTCATGGTTGGATTAAGCGAATGAGTCGGAAAGATGGCAGATTATTATTGGCCAGACGTCGTCGCAAAGGGCGTAAAAAATTAGTGGCTACCATTTCTGGTAAGTAAGAAAGAGCTAAATTGGAAGGCGAAAGAAAGCTTTCTTCTCGTTCGCAGAAGTTTACTAAGGCATCGAGATTAAAGAATAAAAAAGACTTTAGATTTGCTCGTTTCAAGAGAATCAAGACAAGATATTTCGTTTTTGTGGTGAGTTCGGAGGGGCGAGGTAGATTAGGAGTTTCTCTATCCAAGAAAGTGCTTAAAACTGCAGTTGCCAGAAATCGTGTACGGAGGCTTCTTAGAGAGGCTTTTCGGAGAAATCCTGGAATCTTTGAAAACAGGGATATAAATGTTTTGGCCTTGGATGCTTTATCTAAATACTGGAAAAGACTTAGCTACTCTGAGGTCGAAGAGGAAATTTTTCAAGTCCATAACCAACTCCACGGAGATATCCAAAATGGATAAAACTTCGAAAAAATGGCTAGATCTTCCAGATCTTATAGTGGTTATGGTAAGAAGCTTTCATCTGTTTTTTTCATTTGGTGGATGTTGTCGATTTGAACCCACCTGCTCCCAATACAGTTCCTACGCTATAAGAACGCAGGGATTTTTTTGGGGGGGCTGGTTGAGTTTAAAGCGAGTTTTAAAGTGTCATCCTGTGGGGCGGCACGGTTTTGATTTTGTAGAGCGGAAGGTAGGATAAAAATGGCCTCCAGAACATGGTTAGCAGTTTCGTTAATGTTACTTATTTGGTTTGGGTATATGAGGTGGCTTGCGCCAGTTCCTCCTACTTCTACAAATAATAGTGTAGCCACTCAGGCTTTGCCATCGCAGGCTACAGATTCCTCTGGTTCTAGTATAAAAGTTTCCGCAGCAGCCCAATCTGCAACTGTTTCAAATTTCAGTCCCATAGTATTAGGGCAAACAAGCGCTATTAAAACTTCTGGACTTGATCTTTTATTTTCCTCCAACGGGGGAAAACTAATGGTAGCAAAACTCAATAAATTTCACGAAACTATCGACGATAAATCGCCTTTAATTGCACCTGTTTCCAATGAAAAAAGTTCATTGGCCTTTGGGGCGCTTTTTACGGATGAAAAGCTTTCTGATTTTTCTAGGGGTGCATTTGAAGCAAAACAAATTGGCAGCGTCTTAACGTTTTCAAAAAAGAATAAGATTGCTTCTGTTACAAAAGAGTATCGCGTTTCTGAATCTTCAAACTTTATTGAGGCAAATTTTAAAATTTCTTTTCCCAAAGAAGATCGGCGAGAGTGGGGCAATCTTTTAATCCCAGTGGGAACAAATGATACAGAGGTTTTTGATGGTCAGATTCCATTAAGCGCTTGGGAAGTGGTTTATTATCAGAACGATGAAATTAATCGGGTAGCTTTAGACAAACTTAGAAAAGAGGATGAATCGGTTAAACAAGGGCACACCGAGTGGCTTGCTTTTGGGAACAGGTATTTTTCCAGTGTTGTTATTAACCAAGAGAGTCAAATAAATCCCGATGTCGTTTTTAAGAAAACGGAAGGATTTAATGGGGCCTATTTAAGATATCCCATTGTGTTAAAAAATGGACAAAAAGAGATCCAGTTCTCTCTCAAGTTTTACTTAGGGCCTAAGGAATACAATGAGCTATCTACTGTGCCAGGACTAAAAAAACTGATCGACTTTGGGACATTTGCAGTCTGCGCTTACCCCTTGTTAGATCTACTAAGGTTTTTCTATAAATTTATTCATAACTATGGTGCGGCCATTATTCTTCTTACGATTTTGGTAAGAGCTCTTTTTTATCCTCTGTCCCAAAAAAGCATGAAGTCCATGAAGCAGATGCAAAAACTTCAGCCCAAAATTGCAGCACTAAAAGAAAAATATAAGGATGATCAGAAAAAGCTCAATGAGGAGCAAATGGCGCTGTTTAAGACGCATAAGGTCAATCCCGCTGGGGGCTGTCTCCCTATGTTGGTTCAATTACCAGTATTTATTGCATTGTATGCCGTATTGGGTAATTCGATTGAATTATTTCATGCGCCATTTTTTGGATGGATCCAAGATCTTTCCACAAAGGATCCGTACTATATTTATCCAATCCTGATGGGTCTTGCGATGTTGATTCAACAAAAGATGACTCCTAGCGCCGGAATGGACTCTGTGCAGCAAAAAATGATGTATTTCATGCCGGTAATTTTTACTTTTATGATGGTCAATTTACCTTCTGGCTTGACCCTGTATATTTTTGTAAGCACTCTTCTTGGAGTGTTGCAACAAGTTGCCCTTAAAGACAAGAAGGGGACTGTTCCGCAACCGGCATAGTTATGCTGCGAAAGAATCTTAGTCTAGAAGATACCCTCTTTGCCCTTACTACGGGAACTCTTCCAACTGCTGTGGCCATTGTCAAATTGTCAGGCCCTTTAGCTTTTTCAATTGCGGAAAAAATCTTTTTTCCTTCAGGTGAAAAGTTTTCTAGAAAGAGAAGTGTTTGGTTTGGAGAGCTACGGTCTAGCCAGCAAAAAATGAAAATTGATGACATTGTGGCAATTACATTTGTTGCACCCTTTTCTCATTCAGGGGAAGACACTGTTGAGTTTCATTGTCACGGTTCCTTGGCAATAATAAGAACCCTAGAAAAAGAGTTGATACAGCTTTTGGCAAGACCAGCTTCTAAGGGAGAATTTTCTTATCGAGCAATGTTGAATGGAAAGCAGTCTCCTGCAGACTTGGAAAATTTGGCAGATATTTTTAAGGCGGTTCATTCGGCAGATCTTGAGGCGATCTATGCAAGAAAAGATGGAGGGCTAGAGAGAAAAATAGAGGAGTTGAGATCTAAACTAATAGCTCTTCAGGCCATTTTAGATACGGCAGTTGATTTTTCCGAAGAATATTCCCAAGTGGCTGAGCAGTCATCTAAGGCTATAGACAAGCTTATTCATGAGTGTTCAGAGGTTAGTCAGAGGTATTCACGGTTTAGGAGTGGAAAAACACTGCCTAAAATGGTTTTGGTGGGACTTCCCAATGCAGGAAAATCATCTTTGTTCAATGCACTTTTAGGTAGGTATCGTGCCATAGTTTCAGAAGAGGCCGGGACAACTAGAGATGCCATCGAAGAACAGATCGAAATTTTAGATAGGCCTTGGAATGTGGTCGATACCGCGGGAATTAGATCAACACAAAACAGAGTTGAAAAAGAGGGCATTGAACTCGGAACTGCTTTTCTTTCCTCTGCATCAATTTGGATTTTGGTTGTGGATGGGACTCGAGGCATCACAGATAAAGAATACGAACTTTTAGAGAGTTATAAACAGAGCCCACATCTAGTGCTTTGGAACAAAAAGGATCTTAGGGAATGGAACCCTGCCCCCAAGGAGCTTTCGACTCAAGTGGTCGAGGGATCGGTATTCGATACCGGAGATATTGAGGGCTTTTGGCGTAAACTTGAAGAGTTATGTCAATCTAGTCATATAGGTCAACTTGGGCCCACTCCTACCGCAGCCCAAGCTGGAAGGTTAGACACTGTGGCTGGCCTCCTTAAAGATTTAAAAGAGTTAGTAGACTTAAGACTGCCCCCAGAGATTTTAGCTGAAAAGAATCGAAGTGTTATGGTTCAGCTGGAAAATGTGGTAGGGAAAGTTGAAACGGATGACGTTTTAGGACGTATTTTTTCTGAATTTTGCATTGGAAAGTAGAAAATGTTCCACGTGAAACATTTTGATGTCGTTGTAATAGGGGGTGGCCATGCTGGGTGCGAAGCAGCCCTTGCCTCAGCCAGGATGGGAAGCTCTACCCTCCTAGTTACAATGAATCCAGATAAGATTGCCGAGATGTCCTGTAATCCATCCATCGGAGGGGTGGGTAAAGGGCAGTTAGTTAAGGAGATTGATGCGCTCGGTGGAGAGATGGGAAAAAATGCTGACTTCACCGGGATTCAGTTTAAGAGACTCAACACTCGAAAAGGAAGCGCAGTTCAATCTTCTAGATGTCAGGCAGATAAGAAACAATATGCTCTACGGATGCAGAATATAGTAGCTAGTACCGAAAATCTTCATGTCTGTCATGGAGAGGTCAAAGCCCTTTGGGTGGAGGGGGCCGAAATTAGGGGGGTAAAGGTATTAGCCAAGGCAGGAAATACCCTGGAAGTCCAGACGGGATCTGTGGTGATTACAGCCGGAACCTTTATGAAAGCCGTCATGCATACTGGCTTCGAAAGATCTGAAGGGGGACGGTTTGGGGAGTCTCCATCGCTTGGTCTCTCGGATACCCTTAGGGACTTGGGATTTACTCTGCTTCGATTGAAAACAGGAACTCCAGCTCGACTTATAGCCGAGTCTATTGATTTCTCCCAAATGGAGGAGCAGAAGGGGGATGAACTTCCCAGTAAATTTAGTTTCTGGGAAAGCTCAATCATTCTTCCCCAGGTATCTTGCTTCCTAACCTTTACTAACGAGAAAACCCATCAAGCGATTCGAGATAATCTTCATCGATCCCCACTCTATAGTGGTGAGATTAAGGGGGTAGGCCCTAGATATTGTCCTTCGATTGAGGACAAAGTGGTTAAATTTCCAGATAAGGGGCGGCATCAACTATTTTTTGAGCCTGAATCATTAGATTCTAATTGGATTTATCCCAATGGAATATCAACAAGCCTTCCTTCAGACGTGCAAGAAAGCTTCATCAGGTCGATTCCAGGTTGTCAGGAGGTCAAAATTGCCCGCTATGGATATGCTGTTGAGTATGATTGTATTGATCCGCGCCAACTTAAGCCTTCCTTGGAATCAAAAGCAATTAAAGGGCTGTTTCTAGGGGGACAGGTCAACGGAACCTCTGGATATGAAGAGGCGGCAGCTCAAGGACTTCTAGCTGGCATAAACGCCGCACTTCTTTCCCAAAAACGAACTCCATTTATACTATCTAGAACAGAATCATACATTGGAGTGATGATCGACGATTTAACGACCCTTGGAGTAAGTGAGCCCTACCGGATGTTTACTTCTAGAGCAGAATATCGACTCTCCCTAAGGGAGGACAATGCCGATTTGAGGCTGAGTCGCTATGGGTTTGTTCTAGGGTTGTTGAGTGAGGAACAAAAATTAGGGTTTGAGGAGAGGAGTAAAGCGGTTGTTGAGATGAAGCAGTTTCTCAAACGGACATTTGTTAAACCAACTCATAAAGTTCAAGAGCTTTTGACCTCAAAAAATCTATCTCCATTGATTCAGGGACAATCTTTAGATTCTCTTATTAAGCGACCCGAGTTGTCCCTTGCAGAAGTTCTTGAAGTTTCCGATATTCTAGCACCTCATTCTTTAAGTCGCGAGACTTCAGAAACCCTCGAAGTTGAAGTTAAGTATGAGGGCTATGTAGCCATGCAGATGCAGGAAATTGAGAGAATGAAGAAGTTGCAGACCCTTTCTATTCCCAAAGAGCTTAAATATGGGGTAGTGGCAGGACTTTCTATTGAGATTAAAGAGAAACTTGAAAGGATTAAACCTTCAACTCTCGCTGAAGCGGCCCAAATATCTGGAGTGACACCCGCAGCTTTATCGGCACTATTGTTTCATTTAAGGCAAAGACCTCTAAGCAAAGAAGTTTCATGTTAATCGAACAATTCAAATCTCATTCGGATAAGATCTCAGCTCTAGGCAAGCTTACGGATAGAGAGCTGGAACTATATGAGACCCATTTTGCGCTTTTGCGTAGCTGGAATGAGCGAATGGCTCTTGTTTCTAAAAAAAGTATTGATAGGTCTTTTGCTTCTCACTATGTCGACAGCATTTTTATTTCCGATTTCGCGGAAAAACTGAGAAAAGGCCGTTTCGTGTATGATTTTGGAACTGGTGCTGGTTTCCCAGGTATTGTCTACGCCATTCGATATCCTTCGACTAAAGTCAGCGTTTATGAACGGAGCTTGAAAAAACAGACCTTCCTTTCGGCCGCTCTTGCGACTTTAAATCTGGTTAATATTCAAATGGGTGGAGAGTTTCCTGTCGAGCGAAGATCAGGGGTCTTTTTAGCGAGAGCAGTGTTGCCCCCCCAGGAGCTTTTCAAATTCATGAGCAATAGAATGGTAGAAGGCAGTACTTTAGTTGTGAATTTGGGAGGAAGCAGTGAACCCATTGAAGTTCCTCCCCAGTTCGTTAAGACGGATAAAGAGGTTTATGACCTTCCCATGGATTGTGGTTCGCGAAGAGTTGAGAGTTTTGACTATGTTCCACGTGGAACATAATAACGCGATATTTGTTCCACGTGGAACCGACTAAAAAGACACCCAACAAATTAAACGGCTCTTCTTTATTAACGATCTTTTCTATCGATACTATTAGATCTCTTTAGTGGAATCTGTTTTGGCTCGACGTTCCATTTAAGTTCTTGAAACTATTATTTTTTTATTGGAAAAAATTTTGAAGACTAAAAAAAAATATGATAGAAATACCAATCACATAATCTATTTAGAACTCTAAAATCTTATGGCAAATATCATAGCGATCGCAAATCAAAAGGGCGGTGTCGGTAAAACCACTACAGCAGTCAATCTTGCGGCTTCGGTCGCGGCTGCTGAAAAAAAGGTTTTGTTAGTAGATCTAGATCCCCAAGGAAATGCTTCAAGTGGTTTAGGAGTCGATAAAGGGCTTTTTACCGATAAAAATATTTATCATGTACTTATCGATGAGTTATCGATCAGAGATGCTATTTATCCTACGGGGCTTGAATTCTTAAAAGTTTGTCCTTCTGATAATAATTTGAGTGGTGCAGAAATTGAATTGGTGCAGGCGATTGCGCGAGAACTAAGACTTAAAAATGCATTTGAGGAGTTGGAAAGATCTGAAGGAATTAAGTTCGATTATATTTTTATCGATTGTCCCCCTTCTCTGGGACTCTTAACTCTAAATGCTTTGACTGCTTCCAACTATTATTTGATTCCCCTACAATGTGAGTACTATGCAATGGAGGGATTGGGACAGTTTCTTCATACTGCAGAGCTGATTCGAAAAGGGCTCAACAAAAAACTTCAGCAACTTGGAATTGTTTTAACGATGTTTGATTCGAGAAATAACCTCTCTCGACAGGTCGTAACTGAAGTAAAGAATCATTTTAAAAGCACGGTTTTTGACACGGTAATTCCTAGAAATGTTAAGCTTAGTGAGAGTCCAAGTCATGGTAAGCCAGTTCTTTTGTATGACATTAGTTCAACGGGTTCTCAGAGTTATTTAAGTTTGGCTCAGGAAGTGATTAAAAGATTAGAGGGAACTGATAAAGTCGAAACGGAAAAACAAAGTCTCAAGCCGCTGACTGAGGAATCGATCATAGAAGATCTTCCAGAAATTCCAGCAGAAATTTTAAATGATATCGGACCGACTGAACAGAAAGGCGTAGAATATGGCAACTCTTGATCTCGACAGAAAAAAACCATTGGGTAGAGGTTTGGCATCACTCATTCCTGAAGCACAGGGTCCGGAAGGAACTTTGCCAGGAGCGCAATTAAAAAAAGATTTTTTCCATTGCGATATTGAAAAGATCGTTCCCAATACCTACCAGCCCAGAAAGATTTTTCAAAAAGAGGCGCTTGATGAACTTGTCGAATCGGTTAGGGTTCATGGAATTATTCAGCCCCTAGTTGTTCGTCAGAAAGATGGGCGTTATGAATTAATCGCCGGAGAGCGTCGATGGAGAGCGGCTCAACGCGCTGGATTAAAACAGGTTCCTGTTGTTGTAAAGGAAATTGATGGGGACCAAGCCTCTCTTGAAATGGCGATCATTGAAAATATTCAACGAGAAGATTTGAACTGTATTGAAGAGGCGATTGCTTACCAGCAATTGGTGGATGAGTTTCAGCTCTCTCAAGAAGATATAGCAACACGAGTAGGTAAAAACCGAGCTACGGTTGCCAACACTCTGCGTCTTTTAAAATTGCCTGCAGTTATCCGAGAAGATATTACAGCTGGAAAGATTACGATGGGCCATGCTCGGGCTTTGCTATCCTTAGAATCTTCTGAAGATCAGTTAGCGGTCCGAGAGATGATAGTTAGAAAAAAGCTCTCCGTTCGTGATACTGAGCGTAAAGTAAGCGAGGTCATTCGGGATAAAAACAAGGCTGAGGGTAACGCGCTTCATCCCAAAAATGTTCATCTTACCGCCTTGGAAGAGGACTTAAGAAGAGTTTACGGAACCATGATAAAAATTGTGGGAAATGAAAACAAAGGACTTATTCAATTTACTTATACAACTCGGGAAGATCTAATGCGTCTTGCCGATGAACTCAAAGGTGAAAATGTTTCAACGCCGAACGGATCCGTTTGATCTTCCCTCAGTAAGTCATGAGGTTACAGTCGTTCTGCAAAAAGGCTGTCACTTAGAGGGGCGACTTCAATTTGAAGGAACCGCCCGAATTGATGGAAGCTTTAAAGGCGAAATTTTCACCCCTGATATTCTAATTATCGGGAATGAGGCTCAGGTTACAGGTCAAATAGAGGCCGATATTGTTGTTATTTCAGGGCATTTCTCTGGAGATGTCTATGCAACTCAAAGAGTCGAGATTCAGGCTCCCGCTGTGGTAAGAGGGATGGTTCAAACTGCGATTCTTCAAATTGAAGAGGGTGCGGTATTTGATGGAAAGACTAAAATGTTGGGCCCCCTGCCCGGTCTTATTCGTCCCTCTAAGTCTAATTGACTAACTAAGAGCCTCAAAATACTGCGTAAAAACTCATCCCCTTCCTTGACACACCCACGCCTGGGCTGTAAACCAGAGCATCTGAAACTGTTGAGAATGTTATAAGTTCGTTGCCAAACGGGTCTCGTGACGAGGCTTAGGGTTTCAAAGAGGGTTGCCATGGAAGTAATGGAAGGGCTGGTATTAAATCAACAATTCGGGATCGAATTTTTAATTCAGCTAGCTCTCTTTCTTTCGAGTTTATTTGTGATGAAGCAGTTGGTTTTTAAACCTATGCTAGAGCTTATTCACATTCGCGAACATAAAACCCATGGTTTAAAAGAGGAAGCCGAAGCCGCGAAACAAAAAGTGGTGAAGCTCAAGGCAGAATACGATACTTTTTTAAAAGCGGAACATCGTAAAACCTCTTCTTGGCTAGATGAAGAAAAGAAAAAGGTTTTAGCTGAGGAGACAAAAATTATTCAAGCGGCCCGAGATGAAGCCAGTCAAACGCTGAATGCGTTAAGAAAACAAATTAACGGGGATACAGAAAAAGTTAGAGGAGAGCTTTCCCATTTGATTTCTGATTTTGCTAGCCGCATAGCTAGTAAACTAGTCGGAAAAACAGTGAAGATCTCCAGTGTGGAGACAGAGTTAAAAAAAAACCTAAGTAATCGTCCAGTGGTGCAAGGATAGCGATGGAAACGAATGTAATCATTGCAAGTATCTTAAATTTTAGCGTAGTAATTTTTGTTTTAGTATTTTTTGGCAGAAAACCATTCGCGAAATTTCTAGTGACTCGTTCCGAAAGTTTAAAGAACGAAATTGAAGAGGCTGAAAAAATTGCAACTGAAGCGCATAAAGAATTGGCTACTTGGGAAGCTAACTGGAGTCAGGCTAAAATTCACGCTCAACAGAACCAGCTGGATTCAGAAAACAGTCTAATACGATTTAAAGAAAAAACTTTAGCCGAAGCCAAACACGAAGCTGAAAGAATTAAAAAAGAGGCTGAGTTGATGAGTTCTGGCGAAACAACCAAGGCAAAAAAAGGGATTGAACGAGAAGTTATCGGACGAAGCGTGGAGCTCGCAGATCTTTATTTAGGGGAACATTTATCTGTGCAAGACAAGCATAAACTTGTGACAGAATTTGTCGAGTTGGTGGGCCATGGCGCAAGATAAGATTTCACAGCGTTACGCAAGAGCGATTTTTGACTATCTTAAAGAAGAAGCAAAAACTCGTGTTTTGATGGCTGAACTTCAAGAGTTCACAATGATAATTGAGGGGAATGCTGAACTTTCTTTGGTTTTAACTAGTGATGTCTATTCTGAGAAAGAAAGACAGGCCGTTGTAGAGGATTTGGTTGTAAAAGCAAAACTTTCTTTTGATGCCAAAAAAGTATTATTGGTTTTGTCGATAGCAAAACGATTAGATCACTTGCGAGCCATTGTCGAAAGGCTGCAATTGATTTTATTAGAGTCGGCCAACATGGTTTCATTAAGTGTTGATACGGCAACTACCTTAGAATCAGATGAAAAGAAAAAGATCGAAGAAAAGTTTCAGACAATTTTAGGAAAAAAAGTTGAAGCTAATTACAAAGTAGATCCCGAACTCATAGGGGGTCTTAGAGTAACCGTTGCGGGCAGAACCTATGATGGTTCTTTAACGGGATGGTTAAGTAGCTTCGAAGAAAATTTAATTTCGGGTTAATGGAGGAAACATGCAGCAAATTCGCGCCGATGAAATCAGTGAAATCATAAGAAAGCGCATTGAGGAATTCGATAAGGATGTTCAAGTCGCTGAGACCGGAACTGTTCTTAGCGTAGGGGACGGTGTAGCTCGAATCTACGGATTACAGGGAGCTATGGCCGGTGAGATGGTTGAGTTTCCTGGCGGACTCTATGGCGTAGTGCTCAATCTTGACGAGGAGAGCGTTGGAGTTGCGGTTTTCGGAGAGGTTGCCACCGTTAAAGAGGGTGATGTTGTAAAGCGCACAGGAAGAATTTTACAAGTACCCGTTGGCGAAGCTCTTGTGGGAAGAGTTGTGAATGCTCTCGGTCAGTCTATAGATGGTATGGGAGCTATCAATTCTAAGGAATTTAGAAACGTAGAAATTAAGGCTCCTGGAATTGTTAAAAGACAGTCTGTTAAAGAGCCTCTTCAAACTGGAATTAAAGCTATTGATGCAATGGTTCCCATTGGCCGAGGTCAGAGAGAACTGATTATCGGAGATCGTCAGACTGGAAAAACAGCCGTTGCGATCGACACCATTATTAATCAAAAAGGCCAAGGCGTATTTTGTATCTACGTAGCTATTGGGCAGAAAAATTCTACGGTAGCTCTTGTGGTGGATAAGCTCCGTGCATCTGGAGCTATGGACTATACGATTGTAGTTTCTGCTACAGCGAGTGCTTCGGCTCCGCTCCAATACATCGCACCCTATGCAGGGGTAACCATGGGTGAGTGGTTCCGCGATAACGGTAAACACGCTTTAATTGTTTACGATGATTTGACCAAGCAAGCGGCCGCTTATAGACAGCTATCCCTTCTTTTAAGACGACCCCCAGGTCGTGAAGCCTATCCAGGGGATGTGTTTTACATTCACAGTCGTTTGTTGGAACGAGCTGCAAAGCTTAGCGATAAAGAAGGTGGCGGAAGCTTAACAGCCCTTCCCATCATCGAAACACAAGCTGGAGACGTTTCGGCCTATATTCCCACTAACGTGATTTCAATCACTGACGGACAGATCTTCTTGGATACGGACCTGTTCTACTCAGGGATTCGCCCGGCGATTAACGTAGGTCTTTCAGTCTCTCGCGTAGGTGGAAGCGCTCAAACTAAAGCGATGAAATCGATTGCAGGTAACTTGCGATTGTCTCTTGCTCAGTATCGAGCCATGGCCGCCTTTGCTCAATTTGGTTCAGATTTAGATAAGGCGACTCAGGATCAGTTGGCTCGAGGAGAGCGCATGGTAACTATTCTTAAGCAAGGACAGTATGTTCCACAGCCGGTAGAAAAGCAGGTTGTAATTATTTACGCTGGAACTAATGGTTACCTAGATAAGATTCCTACCGCAAGAGTGGGGGCTTATGAAAAGGGACTGTTTGAGTTTGTTGAACAAAAATATCCAAAACTTTTTGAAGATATTAAAACTAAAAAGGCGATTGATGACCAAGTGAAACCTGTTCTAGTTAAAGCTCTTGAGGAGTTTGGATCAAGTTTCGCTTAATGAGAAGATTTCATGGCAGATCGTAAGGAAATACGAAAACGCATTGGTTCAGTCCAAAACACACGGCAGATAACACGCGCCATGAAAATGGTGGCGGCCGCTAAATTGCGACGTTCTCAAGAGGCCATCTTGAATACTAGGCCCTTTGCTTACCGCATTTATTCTATTTTACTCTCTTTGTTTAAAAGAGAGGGAATTCAACACCCTCTCTTAGTGGTGAGAGAAGAGAAAAAAGTACGATTGATTGTGGTGGCTGGAGATAGGGGCCTTTGTGGTTCCTTTAATGCGAGCGTATTTAAAGAGGCCCAAAGATTTATTAAGGCAAAGCAGTCTGAAGGTGTAGAAGTTAGCCTGGATGTTATTGGCAAAAAAGCCCACGACTTCTTTAAAAAGAGACATCCTATCTCAACTTATCATGAGGGTTTGCTTGGCAAGGTGACTTACGCTAAAGCGTCAGCGATTGCTAACCAAATTTTGAATGCCTATTTGAAAGAAGAGTTTGATGCCATTTACTTGGTTTACAACGAATTTAAGTCGGCCATTCAACAAAATGTGACCGTAGAAAGATTGATTCCTGTCTCTACTAAGGTCCCTGAAGGGGTTGTGGGGATTTTAAAAGTTGGAGAAGATGAACGGTTCAAAAACTATATATTTGAGCCCTCTAAAGAAGAAATTCTTAATGATATCGTTCCAAAACATTTTTATATGCAGTTTTTCCGTTGTGTTCTGGAGTCAGTAGCGAGTGAACATGGGGCTAGAATGTCTGCCATGGAAAATGCGTCTAAAAACGCATCTGAGATGATTGAAGATCTCACTCTGCTCTACAACAAAGCACGACAAGCAGCGATCACAAAAGAACTTATGGAAATCGTCGGTGGCGTGGAGGCCACGAAATAAAAAGAATTTTAGTTTTAAGGAGAAAAACAAAATGGCGTCGGTTGAAAACTTTGGACAAATTACACAGGTCGTGGGACCCGCGGTGGACGTAGCTTTTACTCCAGGACACCTTCCCCCAATTTATAATGCTTTAAAGCTTACTAATCTTAGCTTGGGGAAAGAGGCGGAAAATTTAACCCTCGAAGTAGCTCAGCATCTAGGAGATGGGGTTGTTCGTTGTATTGCCATGGATTCCACTGATGGTTTAATCCGAGGAATGAAGGTTCGTGATACGGGTGCTTCCATTCAGATGCCTGTGGGCCGTGAAGTTTTGGGAAGAATTTTGAATGTGATTGGTGAGCCCGTGGATGAGATGGGCCCAGTTAAAGCTAAAAAATATTATTCCATTCATAGAGAACCACCTACCTTTGAAGAACAAAGTACATCCATTCAGATGTTGGTTACCGGAATTAAAGTGGTGGATCTTTTAGCTCCTTACGCTAAAGGGGGAAAGATAGGTCTATTCGGGGGTGCCGGTGTAGGTAAGACAGTTATTATCATGGAGCTTATCAACAACATCGCTCAGCAACACGGGGGATTATCGGTTTTTGCGGGGGTGGGAGAAAGAACCCGTGAAGGAAACGATCTTTGGATGGAAATGAAAGAGTCCGGAGTTATCGATAAAACTTCATTAGTTTATGGTCAGATGAATGAGCCACCCGGAGCCCGTTTGAGAGTGGCTTTGTCTGCTCTGTCCTCTGCGGAATATTTCCGAGATGAAGAAGGACAAGATGTTCTTCTTTTCGTTGATAATATTTTCCGATTTACGCAAGCCGGATCTGAAGTATCAGCTCTATTGGGACGTATTCCTTCAGCTGTGGGTTATCAACCTACCCTAGCAACTGAAATGGGTCAGCTTCAAGAGCGAATCACAACGACTAAAAAGGGATCGATCACTTCCGTGCAAGCGATTTATGTTCCTGCGGATGACTATACCGATCCTGCTCCAGCTACTGCATTCGCTCACTTAGATGCGACAACTAACTTGTCTCGTCCCATTGCAGAAAAAGGAATTTATCCAGCGGTGGATCCTTTGGCCTCAACTTCTAGACTTCTAACTCCTGAAGTGGTGGGTGAAGAGCACTATGGAATAGCTCGTGAAGTTCAACGAATTCTACAAAGATACAAAGATCTGCAAGATATTATTGCGATCTTGGGTATGGATGAATTGTCTGAAGATGACAAAGTGACAGTGTCCCGCGCTAGAAAGATTGAACGTTTCTTGTCACAACCTTTCTTTGTGGCTGAGCAGTTTACTGGAAATCCTGGAAAATATGTGGAAGTTAAAGACACTGTAAAAGGCTTCAAGGAGATCATTGAAGGAAAATATGATGATTTACCTGAACAGGCTTTCTATATGGTCGGAACTATCGAAGAGGCTATTTCTAAGGCTGAGCAGCTTCGAGGGAAGTAAACCATGTTAAAAATAGATATTGTGACCCCCATTAAGAAGCTTGTAGATGGAGCTTCAGCAGAGAGCGTAAAGCTTCCTGGAACGAAGGGGGAGATTGAAATATTGGAAGGGCACACCGAACTATTGACCCTTCTTAAAACGGGACCCCTTACCTTTGTTAAAGAGGGGAAGGAGCGAAAATTCTCTGTAACATACGGTTTTGCCGAAGTGAGAGATAATAAGGTTTTAGTTCTAGCTGATACAGTTGAGGAGTCGACTGAGATCGATAAAACAAGAGCCCAATCTGCTCAGAAAAAAGCTGAACAGGCTCTTATGGGAACTTTAAGCGAAAGCGACTTTAATAAGCAACAATTGAAACTTGAGCGAGCCATAGTTCGACAGCGAATTTCTATTTAGTTTTAATGGATGAAGTAAAAATAAAAATCAACGAGATCTTTCATAGCATTCAAGGCGAGAGTCTATTGGCTGGCAAGCCTACGGCTTTTATCAGAACCTCATATTGTAATTTGCGGTGTAGCTGGTGTGATACTAAATACGCTTATTGGGAAGGAACGCTTACATCGGTTGCCGAGATCTTAGAAAAGATAAAACCCTTTGAAACACAGTATGCCTGTGTGACTGGTGGAGAACCTCTTAGTCAGCGTGGGACTCTAGCGTTATTGAAAGCCCTTCTAGAAGCAGAATATACAGTTTCACTAGAAACCAACGGAAGTTTTTCGATCCAAGAGGTTCCGGCTGAGATCATTAAAGTTATCGACGTTAAATGTCCTGATAGTGGTGAGTCTGACAAAATGGCCTGGGAAAATTTCGATTTGGTTCAGAAACACGATCAATTCAAATTTGTAGTGGCATCCAAGAAAGATTTTGAGTGGGCACAAGAGATTTGTCATAAACATGGATTGCATGAGCGGTGCACAGTTTTATATTCTCCAGCCTTTGGTTTAGTGAGTCCCGCTGAACTTGCAAAGTGGATTTTGACAGCCAAGGCCCCTGTCACATTACAGACCCAACAACATAAACAGATTTGGGGAACCGATGAGCGCGGCGTTTAGTTCCTAAAGCCATGTTATTTTAATACTTTAGCCTATTCCCAGTTTAAAGGGGGGCTAGTTCAAAATAACCCTCTCTAGACTATAGTGTTGATTGCCTAACCCTCCTTTTTCTATTACAAATTCATATAATTATGGGCTCTATACAACACACAACTCATAAGCCTGAATGGCTTAAAATTCGCCCTCCTGGAGGAGAAAACTATTTGCGAATTAAAGAGCTTCTTCGAGGCTTAAAACTTCATACGGTTTGTGAAGAGGCTCGCTGTCCGAATGTGGCCGAGTGTTGGGGAGGGGGAACCGCAACCGTAATGTTGATGGGAGATACCTGCACACGTGCTTGTCGCTTTTGCCATGTAAAAAGTGGAAATCCCAAAGGGGTATTGGACATCAATGAGCCCGTTAATGTCGCAAGTGCGATTAAAGAACTTAAACTTCGTTATGTAGTTCTAACCTCGGTCGATAGAGATGATTTGCCGGATGGTGGGGCGGAACATTTTGCGCGAACTGTTGAAGAGATTAAAAAGCGAAGTCCTGAAACCTTAGTTGAGGTTTTAATCCCCGATTTTCAAGGGGATAAAAAAAGTGTGGAACGCATTTGTCTCTCAGGTGTTGATGTCATAGCTCATAATATAGAAACGGTAGAGCGACTCACTTCGACGGTGCGTGATCGACGGTGCGGATATCAACAATCTCTAAATGTTCTTAAAAAAGTTAAAGATTATTTCCCTAAGATTTATACAAAATCATCTGTGATGATTGGGCTTGGAGAGAGCAAAGAGGAAGTTTTTAAGGCAATGGATGATTTGCGAGCTGTAGGAGTTCAGATTGTTACTTTCGGTCAATATTTGAGACCTACGACATGGCATTTGCCTGTTGAAGAATATATTCACCCAGATCTTTTCAAAGAATATGAAACAGTGGGTTTAGAAAAAGGATTTCTATGTGTCCCTTCAGGACCTTTGGTTAGAAGCTCCTATCGAGCGGCTGAAAAATTTCTTGAAGGACTTTTGCGATCGAGGGCTCATTAACTATGGAATCGGAAACAGATTTAATGAAGAAAAAAACTAAAAGCCAAATAACCGTAACAAAAAAGAAGCCGATCAAACCAGAAAAAGGTTTATTGGGCGGATCTGTTTTGAGAGAAGACTGTTATCGAATAATGAATGAAGATGGGACAGTTGATTCTAAAGCTGATCCAAAACTCGATAAAGAGATTCTTTTAAAAATGTATCGCAATATGGCCCTGACAAGAGCGTTTGATGAAAGAGGGATGATGTTGCAGAGACAAGGAAGAATTGGTTTTTACGTTCCGTCTTTCGGACAAGAAGCGATTCAAACCGGAACTGCGGCCACTCTTGAGAAAAAGGACTGGGTTTTTCCCTCTTACCGCGAGCCAGGAATTTTTCTGTACCGTGGAGCGGGGCTTTACGAAATGCTATGCAATTTATGGGGAAACAACGGAGATCTTTCCAAGGGAAGACAGATGCCTGTTCACTATAGTTTTCCTGATATTAAAATGTTTAGCGTTTCAAGTCCTATTGCGACTCAATTGATTCAAGCTGTCGGCGCTGCGATGGCATCTAAAATTTCAAAAACAAAAGAGGTTGCTATTTCATATTGTGGAGATGGTGGAACTTCGGAAAATGATTTCCACACAGGGCTTACTTTTGCGGGAGTTTACAAAGCCCCCGCAGTTTTTATTATTACCAATAATCAGTATGCGATCTCAGTCCCCTTTTCTAAACAGACAGGTGGAAAACGGATTGTAGATAAGGCAGTAGGCTATGGAATGCCTGGAATCGCTGTCGATGGCAATGATGCTTTAGCAGTCTATTTAGCAACCAAAGAAGCTGTAGATAGAGCTCGACGAGGTGAGGGCCCCTCACTCATTGAGTGTGTTACCTTCAGAATGGGACCCCATTCCTCTTCAGATGATCCCACTCGATATCGTGATGAGAAGTTGTATCAAGCTTGGTTAAAGAGAGATCCGATCAAGAGATTACGAACCTATTTAGAAAGCAAAAAGCTTTGGGATGAAAAAAAGGAAAAAGTTCTTCAAGAGGAGCTTAAAGCAAAGCTTGCGGAGGCGGTAGAGAAAGCAGAGGCACAACCTTTATCTGATCCCATGGATCTATTTGAAGATGTTTATGCGGAGCTGACACCACAGCTTAAAAAACAAAAAGCGGAACTTTTGCATGAAGTTGAGCTTAGAGGAAAGTTTGAAAATACCAGCGAGGCATTTCCACTTTAAGAGGCAAATATGGCGAATTTAACTTTAGTTCAAGCTGTTCGTGATGCGTTGATGTGTGAGATGACTCATGATTCTCGAGTTGTTCTCATGGGAGAAGATGTCGGGGTTAACGGTGGAGTTTTTAGAGCCACTGAGGGATTACAAAAAGAGTTTGGAGAAGAGAGAGTTTTCGATACTCCTCTTAATGAAAGTGGAATTATTGGAATGGCCATGGGAATGGCAGTGAATGGATTAAGACCTGTTCCTGAAATTCAATTTATGGATTTCATCTATCCTGCATTCGATGAAATCGTGAGCGAAGTGGCTAAGATTCGTTATCGAAGCGGCGGAGGATTTACCTGCCCCATGGTGATTCGAACTCCTTACGGTGGCGGTATTCGTGGAGGGCATTATCACTCTCAAAGCTCAGAGGCCTATTTTATTCACACTCCAGGACTTAAAGTCGTTGTTCCCTCAAACCCTTACGATGCTAAGGGGCTCTTAATTAGTGCGATTCGAGGTGAAGATCCCACAATGTTTTTAGAGCCTAAGCGACTTTATCGTTCAATAAAAGGTGAGGTCCCAGAGGGAAGCTATACCGTTGAAATTGGAAAGGCCTCGGTAGTTCGTCCCGGAAAAGATGTGACCCTTCTTTGTTGGGGAGCCATGGTGCCAGTTTGTATGAAGGCTGCAGAGCTTTGCGAGCCTCGTGGAGCCGACTGCGAAGTTATAGATCTCAGAACCTTAGCGCCTCTTGATGAAGAAAGAATTTTTGAATCGGTAAAAAAGACTGGAAGGGTTGTTATTGTTCACGAGGCTCCGAAAACTTGTGGCTTTGGAGCTGAACTTTCTGCCCTCATTAATGAAGAGGCGATTTTGTATTTGGAAGCTCCTATCGTGAGAGTGACGGGGCTAGATACCCCGTTTCCATATGCCTTGGAGCATATTTATATGCCAGACGCCGAGCGAGTGGCTTTAGCGGTTGGAAAAGTAAAAAACTTTTAGAGGATAAAATAATGGACTTTAAATTACCTGATATTGGAGAAGGTGTTCACGAGGGTGAAATTGTTAAGTGGCTGATAAAAACAGGAGATACTTTAGCTGAGGATCAACCCATGGTCGAAGTTATGACCGATAAAGCTACTGTCGAGATTCCATCTCCAGTCGCAGGAACTGTGGCTGAGCTTTTGGCGAGTGAAGGGCAGACGATTGAAGTAGGAAAGGTGATCATTCGAATTTCAGAAAACGGAAAACAGGCAGCTAAAAAACCGGCAGAAAAAACGGAGGCCAAAACTGCTCTTGCTACAATCCCAGCTAAATCTATCGAGAGAATTGTAGAGCCAGTAGCGCCAGCAGAAGAGCCCATTCCTTATCATATTCTTTCAACGCCAGCGACCCGCAAGCTAGCCCGTGATTTAGGGGTGGATTTAAAAACTATAAAAGGAACAGGTCTTCAGGGGCGTGTCACCAAAATGGATGTTCAATTGGCTCACGAAGGACATCAAGCCGCAACACCTCGTTCATCTCATAATGTTGTAGCAGTTATGCCCTCAGTTTCTCCTCAAAGGTCCAGCGTTGCAATCGGAGCTCGCGGAGCTTTGCAAGTCGTTCCTCTTAAAGGGATTAGAAAGAAAATTGCGGAGTCAATGGCTTACTCCAAACACACGGCAGCCCATTTTACTTATGTAGAAGAGGTGGACATGTCGGCCGTAGTGAAGTTACGAGCTTCAGCTCAAGAAGAGGCCCAAAAACGAGGCGTGAAACTTACCTACCTACCTTTTATTATTAAGGCTTTGATCCCAGCCCTTATGGAATTTCCCTATTTGAACTCATCCTTAGATGATGAAAAGCAGGAGATTGTTTTAAAAGGTGATTACAATATTGGCGTCGCAACCGATACCCCTAATGGTTTAATGGTGCCTGTGATTAAAGCCGCCGATCGAAAAAGCATTTGGGAGGTGGCAACCGAAATTCAACTGCTTTCTGAAAAGGCTCGAACTGGAAAAATTTCGCTTGAGGATCTTAAAGGCGGAACTTTCACGGTAACCAATGCCGGTTCTATTGGGGGCGTTTTAGCAACTCCAGTGATTAACCATCCTGAAGTAGCAATTTTGGGAGTGAACGCGATAAGAAAACGACCCGTCGTTAAGAATGATCAGATTGTAATTGGAGATGTGATGTTCTTATCATTGTCTGTGGATCATAGAGTTGTCGATGGAGCTGATGCTGCACGGTTTATGAATCGATTGATCTACTTTTTATCTGAACCCTCTCGATTGGTGTTTGCATGAAAAATTTTGATGCTGTTGTGATAGGGGCTGGCCCAGGGGGATATCCCACAGCTATTCGTTTGGCTCAGTTAGGGCTTAAGACCGCTATTATTGAAAAAGAAAGCTTCGGCGGAGTCTGTCTTAATGTAGGCTGCATTCCCTCTAAGGCTCTTATCTACGGGAGCTCTCAGTTTTGGAAAATGAAAAACGAGTCTGAAGAGATGGGAATTACCGTTAAGTCGGTGGACTGCAATTTAGAAAAGATGCAGGAGTGGAAGTCAGGCGTTGTAAAAAAACTGACGACAGGAGTTCAGGGGCTTTTAAAAGCAAATGGAGTTGAGATCATTAAGGGTACGGCCTCTTTTAAGGATAATAAAACCTTGGAAGTGGTTTCCGCTCAAAGTAAAGAAACTGTAACTGCTACAAATTTTGTGATTGCTACGGGATCGAGAGTTGTTCAGATTCCTACTCTTCCATTTAATGGCAAAAATATTATAAGTTCTACCGAAGCTCTTTCTTTGAAAGAACTCCCTAAAGAGATGATTGTCATTGGGGGGGGATTTATTGGAATTGAGATTGGAACAGTTTACGCAAAGCTAGGATCAAAAGTAACTATCGTTGAGGCCTTAGATCAGCTTTTAGCGACTGTGGATAGTGAGCTTGTAAGTGTAGTTCAAAAGAAGATGAAGCACTTTGGAATTACTGTTCATACGGGAGCTAAAGCGCTCGGGATTAAAGAGAAAGAGGCTGCAAAAGCGAGTAAACTTAACTTGGAAATTGAGACCAAAGATAAAACCAAGCAAACTCTTAGTGCTGATATCATCTTGGTTTCTGTGGGAAGAAAACCCAATTCCGATAATTTGGGGCTAGAGAAAATTGGGATCAAAATGGATTCCAGGGGAAATATTCTAACGAACAATCAAAGCTTAACAAATCTATCGAATATTTATGCTATTGGGGATGTGGCAGGGGCTCCACAGCTCGCCCATAGAGCCACGATGGATGGTCTTCTTGTGGCAGAATGTGTTGCCGGTAAAAAATCCTTTAAGGATTATAAAACAGTTCCTTGGGCTGTATTTTGTGATCCAGAGATCGCAGTTGCAGGACTCACCGAAAAAGAGGCTACGGAAAAAGGGTTTAAGATTAAGGTGGGCCGATTTCCATTTGCTGCCTCCGGAAAAGCTTTAGCGATGAATGAGTCAGAGGGCATGGCTAAGATTGTTATCGATGAAAAAACAGAGGCTATTTTAGGTGTTCATATCGTCGGGCCTGAAGCCGCAAACTTAATTGCAGAGGCAGCTCTTGCGATTGAAATGGGGGCTACAGTTGAGGATCTAGTAAGAACCATTCATACCCATCCGACATTACCCGAAGTGATGCCTGAAGCAGTTGAGGCCGCTTTTTATAAAGCCATTCATATTTATAAACCTAAACGAGGATAAAGTGCCTATAGCGTTCTTTGAAATCGATGATCGCGGAGTGAACGATTACAATGAGACCTACTACACCCAGCTGGATGTTATTAATAAAAAAAAGAAGAGCGATTACTATCCTGATCGATTGATTTTGGTTGAGCACCCTGATGTTTACACTTTCGGGAGAAAGAGCAAAAACTCAATTCCTTGGAATTTAAAAAATGCATTTGCCATTGAACGTGGGGGTGAAGCCACCTTCCACAATCCGGGGCAATTGGTTTGTTATCCCCTTCTCACTTTAAGAGAGGGAGAAAAAGATGTTCATTTACACTTAAGACGACTTGAAGAAACGATTATTTCAGTGCTTAAAGAGTTTGGGAGTTTGGGTGAGCGTCGAACTGGGGCAACTGGAGTTTGGATAGTGGGAAAACAAAAGAAAATCGCGAGTATTGGAATAGCGATTTCTTCCTGGGTTACATTTCACGGGGTGGCTTTGAATGTGAACAATGATCTTTCTGGGTTTTCAAAAATAGATCCTTGTGGATTTAATGCAAATGTTATGACCTCTATGAAGGAAGAGCTTGGGGATAGTTGTCCTGCGATTGAAATCTTGAAGAAAAGTTTTATCAAGCATTTCTCGACACAGTTTAATCGTTTACCTGCTGAGATTGCACTGAATCTAAAAAAAAGAGAGACCACAAAAGTTGATAAACAACTAGTAGAGTAATCTATGAAAAAACCGCCACTTTTTTTTATGGGGAATTTGCCGCACTCTACCCCCAAAGAAGCCATTGCTTTTGTAAAGCAACATTCAATTCACCTCCCCTTTCTTCCCCAGCTATCGGAAAGCAACCCCCAGGAGGATATGATTGGCCAAGTTTTAAGAGGAATAGATCTTGGATTTTGGGATGAGCGAGCTTCGAGTTGTTTGGAGCTTTTTCAGAATGAGTTTGTCGATGCTCCTCGGTTTAAAATTCAGATCGCAGGCCCCTATACCGTGGCTCGATCAATGAGTGCAAAGTTCGTAGATCTAGCTCCTCTTTGGGTTGGATTTTGGAAGGGGTTAAGGAAGCAACTTAATGAGGCGGCTTTTAAAGGGGAACTTTGGCTTCAATTGGATGAACCCTTCTGGTCGAAAGAGTCGGAGTATATGGCGGATGGCTACACCGCTTTTTTACAGGCAGTAAAGGAGATAGGAGGGGATATTAAACTGGGAATCCATAGCTGCGCCGCTAAAAGACCGAAGTTATTTTCCGACCATATTAGACTGCTCGACTTTTTTGCTTTTGATTTTACTAAGGAGCCCCTTTCTCCATTCGAGGAGGAAACTTGGAAGGGGCTACTACGGGAGGAGGGGAAAATTCTTGTTTATGGTGGTCTTGAAGTTAAAGGCAAGCCAATCATGACCCCATTATCTCAAGAGCCCCATTTTTGGATTTCTGCCCCCTGTGGATTTTACGGATGGGATGTTCAGGAGTTAGAAAAGCAGGTTATGGAATGGGAGAAGCAATAGGATAGCTTGCCTAAAAGCCTTCTGATAAGATAAAAACCACGTTATGGAAAAGAGACAAGGCAATCCAGCAGAAGGCAAAGCTGAACGAAAAAAACTACCCCGTTCCTATGCTGTAATTGATCAGCGTGGATGTACGGGTTGTCACGCCTGTATTCCTGTTTGCCCAGTAGACTGTATTGAACAGGTTCCCGGGGCTGAACATCCAGACTTCATGAGATTGGTTGAAGTTGATCAAGATCGTTGCATTGGTTGCGAAGCCTGTGCAAAAATTTGTCCATGGGAAACCATTTTTATGATCCAGCCGACAGAGTTAGATCAAAAAGCTAAAGAGTGGACAGTTCGTTCCATTATGTATTCCGATCTTGGCGACAACGCTAAAAAGAAAACCGGAACCGACGAATAAACTTTACACTATTTAAATTCCTTCAAAGGTTTGAAGATTTCTAAGCACTTTTAAAGGCGGTTCTTAAATTCAGGGCAATAAAGATCTGGAGGGGAGACGCTTAGCCATCATTTCCAATGGCCTCTACAGGACAAGCAACCATAGCTTCTTCACATTGTTGCTCCTCTTCAGGAGTTTCGGGTTGTTTGAAGACAAAATCATGATCTCCACTTAAAGCCTCTTTAAAGTTTTTAGGGGCCGCTTCAGAGCAAACACTACAAAGGATACACTTTTTATCTACGTACCATTTTCCAGAAACATTATCTTCGTAACGATCTTTTTTATCAGACATATTAAATTACCTAATGAATACCTGCATAGACGGACTATTGTGAAACATAAAACTTGAAGACCGGAGTGTACTAGTTTTTATTTCATTTTGGTCGACATTTTTCATATAAAGCCCCTGTTTATGGCATAACGGGTCAATGTCGTCAATGAACATAGCCTCACGATTGACTAAGCCTAACCCATTAAAAGAATTAGATAAAATATCGCTTTGTCATCGCACTGTAATTGAAGCGCTAGGGTTAAAACGGGGTAATTAGAGCTTCTGTGGCGAGAGACTAACTTACTGATGTTGAGATTGCATTGAGTTGTTTACGATGGCTCTTTAGGGAGCTTTGTTATTAAAATTCTTAAGAAAAATACCGTATACCAAAATAGAAACTTTAACTGTCAAAACTTCTAACAGCTATTATTTCAGGTGGGACTTTTAAAAAAATACAAAGCATTTCAAAGAGCTATATTATTTTTTGCGCAGGATTGCTCATAAGATTAACACCCTCTCAAAAACCCCTCTTTTTGAATACATCCCGGTTTTTTAACGGCCCCGCACAAAAGCGTTACTGGAACACCCATTGCAACCTTAACAACAAGTAGTTCTATAAGTGTATTTTGTGGAGGAGTGAGAAGAGACTTAAGGCTCTCTCAATTTTAAGTATTTGTGAAAGCGGGGATGAAGATGAAACAGTATCAATTAACGGTAGCCGGGCTAATCATGCTGTGTTGTTTAAATACAGTTCAATTGAGCTTTGGAGAAAGCACTCAAAACCACGATAACAATAACAGCGGGTCTAGTTTAAGTGGTGCGGGGAGTCGCCCTGCTAGTGACAATCAAAAAATTTCTGAAAACTTTGATAGGCTCATTCAAACTTTAGCAGGCTTCAATCAGGGAGCCACCATTGTTTATAATTTAAAGAAATTCTCTAGCTCAGAAGTCTCTTCGATTACTTTAGACAATCAGAAAATAGTAGAGCTTAAGAAATCAATTGAAGCTGTAAAAAACTATGCGGAAAAACTTAAGAAGTGTGGAGAATCTGCAACCGAGGATAGAGTTTCCTTTGAGTTATTAAAAACACTCAATGATTTTATAACCTTTATAGTGGAGCAAAAAGCGGTCGGTAACTTTACTCCGAAAGGAACTTTGATTGATAAAGAGATCAATACCTTTGTAATCAGAGTTCAGAGGGCGTTAGAGGAAAAAGCAACTAAGTTTAAGAACGATGTGAACTTTTTCGAAAAGGCTGACAAGGAACTTAATACACAGTTAGTAGTGATAGCGAAACTATTACAGGGGGGATCTTGGGATAGGACCGTATTTGATGAAGAGAAGGTCAAAGAAGATCTCACAAGAAAAGCTATTAGAGATGCTAATAAGGATACAAAAATGTGTCGGTTAGAAGGTGGAGCACAAGAGAGTGTTCCAAACCAGCCTGCGCCTCCTACATTAAGTCCTGCCGTTCCTGCCGTTCCTGCCGTTCCTGCCGTTCCTGTCGTTCCTGTCGTTCCTGCCGTTCCTGCCGTTCCTGCCGTTCCTGCCGTTCCTGTCGTTCCTGCCGTTCCTGCCGTTCCTCCTCTAGATCCTTCCGGCGGAGGGTTTGTAAGTACCCAGTTAAGAGATGCTTTAGATGCTCTTCGAAGAGCTGAAGATGATAGGCTCCGTGAGCGTCAACAACAAGATAAGCTCGTGAGAAGACTGTTAGATCAAGAGAACAGAAACGGTGATCAGGCCTTAAAAGCACTTCAAGGGGCTTTGGCTTCATCGCAACGGCCGAATGTTTCTCGAGGAAATTCGGAAGGGCCTCAAATTAGCCCTTCTCTAAGTATTCCTCCGAGTCAACAACAGCCTTTACCGCAGATGCCTCCGTTTCAAATGCCACCTCCTCCCCCGCCATTGCCTTTGGGTGCGCTGATGAATAGTGGCCCTTCACAACCTATTATTCCCTATACGCCAAGTCGATTTAATGATGACATTCCAAGGCCGGCAGCACCGGTTCAACCGGATCCCTCAACCTCGGCTCTATTGCAAAGCATGCAGCAGCAGAACCAGATGTTCCAGCAGATGATGATGGGGCGTTACCCTTATATGGGAAATGGAGTTCAAAATGTGAATGGAGCTGGAAATGTTGGGCAAGCTCTTCAAAACTTTGGGGGCGGGCTACGATATAGCACAGGTGGTGCGACCGGTAGAGGGCCGAGACTTCTTCCTTCTCGATTTAGAGGAAATGCCAGGGGTGGAATTCAAGGTAGAATGAGTACTAATCCCGTTGCTAGAACTGCAATTCCCTCAAGAATAGGTCGCCGATAAAGAGAGATTTACAAGAATTAATGAGAGTAAAAAAGTTTTCATGATGTCTTTTTAGACGGAAATCTTTGAGCTTAGTGATAAATCTTCAAACTGAATTATATGAGAAAGGTGAGAGTTCTCATGTACTCTACTACCAGCTAATAAAATTGAGTCTTTGACGGAAGTTTTCTCTTCCAAAGAGCAGTTTTCTCCAATGATAGAGTAAGGGCCCACTTGGCAATTTTTTCCAAATTCTATGTTTTTTCCGATGATCGCAGGACCAGAAATCTTTAAATAAGAGGGTAAAGAGAATCCCCTTTCAATCCAAATACCGGGTTTAATCTCTTCATAAGGGGTGTCTAAAGCCAAAAAGAGATCAGTGATAAAAGGGTCTCTTTTTAGCAGCCTCTCTAAAAGCTGCCGACTCGTTTGAAAAAAAGCCGAAATATCTCCAGTGTCATACCAAAAAGCTTTAGAATCTATAAATCCGTGAACTGCTCTGGAGTACTCTTTCATGAGTCTTGGATAGAGAGTATCATTGATTCCGCAAGGCCCCGCCTGTAGAAAACTTAAAATTTCTGGATTTAAGATGTGTATCCCAGTGAAAATGCCAAATTGATTTGGGGTTTGGGTTTGAAGTTTTGGAAGGCTTACTAAGCGTTCATTGGGATCGATTCCGACTTTTGAATAAAGAGGCTGTCGAGAGGGATCCTGAATTAGCAGCATGGAGGCCAGGGACTTTGTAGAAAAATGTTTTTCTAAATAGTAATTGATATCAATGTTAGTTACAAAATCACAATTGGCCAAAATAAAAGTAGAATTATTTAAGAACTTCTCTGCATTCTTTACCCCTCCCCCTGTCCCTTGAATGGGATCTTCGTGGGTGAAAAAAAAGTTCATTTCAAAAAACTTTCTTTGCAGAAAAAATTCTTCCATTCTTTCTGAAAGATGAAAAAGATTCATGACTACATCATTGATCCCTGCTCGCTTAAGAATAAAGAGAATGTGGAGAATGTTGGGAATGTTGAGCACTGAAACTAACGGTTTTGGCAGTTTCTGAGTAATGGGGTTCAGGCGAGTTCCTAGCCCTGCCGAGAGAACCATTGCTTTTTTTACAGGGTCGATCATTTCGCTATTGTATCTTTATCTGAGAAACAAGTGTTATCCATTTTTGGAGATCAATAACGCTTGATTTCACTCCAACCCCTTTTTTCTGTAGTTCAAGAGCCGAGGTGAGAACGGGAATTAAGTAGGGCCAGTGAGTTGTTTTACCAAAGCGGATAAAAAAAGAGGCAAAGGATCCAGCCGCTTTTATAGTTCGTTGAAAAGCAACTTGATGAAGATTGGATTCAAAAATAGGCCAATCTATTTTTTGGGAAACGGGAAATTTGGAGAGCTTCTCACGATAAAGCTTAAGCAGCTCGGCACGTTCCGTATCTGTTATGGGCTCATAGGCATCATATAGAAGGCTTGCCAGATCATAATGGGGAGGTCCCATTCTTGCGTCTTGAAAATCGATCATGACCAGTTGGGTATTTAGAACTAGTAGGTTTCTACAGTGATAGTCGCGATGAGAAAAAACTGCGGGAGTCATTTGTGAAATATTTTGACAGAAAAGTTGAAGCTCTTGCAACTGGGATTGTGACAGCTTGGACTGATTTAAAAGCTTGAGATGTAAATATTCCAAAGTAAATTCAAACTCGGAAAAATATTTTTCCGAATCAAAAAAACGTTGAGCTACAGGCAGGTCTGCAGGAACCGGGAAAGTTTTTCCATGGAGATCTGCAAGAAGAGACACTGCCCGGTTTAACCAAAAAAGAGGGGGTTCAGTTTTTTTTGCAATTCTAATTTGGAGAAGTTCATCTCCAAGATCTTGCATAAGCAAAAAACCTTGATTGGGATCAAGGTGAAAAAATTCAGGAACCGGGATTCCATTTTTATTTAAAAAACTTTGGTGGGCCGGGTAATCCTGTGTTTGAACCCATTGTGGGTCTGAAATTAAAATGTAACTTTTTGAGGGGGTTAGAATTCGATAAAAAGATCGATTAGACCCATCCCCCAAAAGCAATAAAACGCTGAAGTCGGTGGGTAGTCTCTCTTTGGATAACCAATTAGCTATCCAAACTTCAATGGATTGTTGAATGGTCATAGGCACAGCCTTAAGAATATCCAGAATATCCAGTAAAATCAATAGTTTATTTTTCCTAAAGCCTTGAAAAAAAAATACCGAACGATATACTTAAGAGGAAGAATCTACTTTTAAGTTTCCTGCTCTTCCCCAGAAGTAACCCCCAAAAATGAATTAACAGACGCATCACAGGGACGTGAATGGGTGTCTAAGCGAAGCAAATTTCAGCTTTCCTATCCTAAGGCTATCGCTGTCACGGCCGTTTTTTGTGCTTTTGTTATGGTTAAGTTTCAGGAACCTCGCCAGAAAACTTTCAGCAAAAAAGGCACAAAAATTTCTAGCCGTAAAATAACGACAGCTAGTTTACAAAACAGAATTGTAGAACAACCTAAGATAGAACAGCCCGCGATAGAGCCCTCTCAAAAGGTTCAAGCCCCAGTAAATATTTTATCCATTTCAAACTCTTCTAAAGTAAATGCAGAAAGCAAAAACAGGTGTCTTTCGAGTTTTTCTAAGTTGGGGGGCACACCCTCTATTAATAAAGCTGAGCTTTTAGGAAGAGAGCCCGAGATTTTAGCTACAGTTGCTAAGAAAAGTTCAAAAAAAGTGTCTAAGCCTATTCATCCAAGGATTAAGAAGGCTAAAAATAAAATAGAACGCATTGCAATGCCAAAATGGATTGAAGAGGATTTGGATAATCCAGAGCTTAATAGTCAGAACGCTTTGGATAATCCCTCGCCACTAGATGAATTGGCCCAACAATCTTTTAAAGAAGATTTTCAAGAGGGCAATACTACGATTGATCCATTAATGGCTGCTGTTCAGTGGCAGTATTTTGAGGATCCCAGTTTTCCCTTTGAGAAGGAACGTCCTTTATATGTAACAGAGAGTGTTTTTCAGCGGATGCCATTTGATGACTTGAGAAATAAGCTCAATGTTTTGAAATCCTCTGAGGATACAGTTCAAATGGGCGTAGAGGCGCCAAAGGCTACATTGGCATGGAGTCAGACTTTAGAGGGCCATGAATTGGTTTTAAGCGAAATCAGAAAAACGAAGGCGCAAGACCAGAACTCAGAGGGAAATGAATATTCATCTACAAATAAGAATTTAGGGATCAATGATCTAAGAAATGAAATCATTCTACCTGCTTCATCTAAGATTGGAGAAGTTCTAGCTGAAGCCAATTTTGAAGTGAAAAATGGAATTAATAAAGATGAGGTAAATAATATTTTGGTTAACCCCTCAAAGAGATCGACTCAAGACCTAAAGGGTTCTCTTGGTCCATTACTGGCCTCTCCTGTAGATCTGGGGCTAGATAAGGGTGCGACTACTCAAAGTTCAGAGGCCAAGGCCTTAACGACTATTCACAACTCAATAGTGAATTCTACGGTTCTAGAAAGTAAAGAGAGTAGTCAAAACGAAAAAGATGAGGAGTCAAATGAAAGTTCGACCGGAGGAATTATCTATGGTGAGATCAATGCAGATGATGCAACTCTCTCTTGGCTTAAGGCTCGTAAGGGGCATGTTGAACTTTATTTGAATAGAGTGGGAAGTAAGGATCCCCAAGACGCCATCTATTTACTAGATTATCAGTTTCCCAATTCCGGACGATCATTTGAAATAGATGGTACTGGAATTAAGGGAAAATATTATTTGGTGGCAGGAATCTATGTTCCCGATTCAGCAGTTCCAATTGCACAGATCTCTTATCCCAGGCCGATTTCAGCAGAAAACTACCGAGAAAAAATTCATTTAAATATTCAAAAGGATGCAATTGTAGAGAGGCCAGGGAGAGATGAGGCTCAGCGAAATGGGGTCACAGTCTCTCTAGCTCTGACTCTGTTTGATGGGGCCCCTGCAAACTATAGAAAGCCTAAGACGGTTAAGGATGGAGAGATTACAGTGGTGGGTTTTCCAGAGCTTGGAAAATATAAAACGGATAAAGAGGGTAACGTAAGAATTGGTAATGTACCTGCAGCCTCTGAGCTTATCATAGAAGCAAAGGCTCCAGGCTATTTCCCTACTCGCCATACGGTTCCTATTTTTTCGACAGTGGCCTACTCCCCTATCTACCTTGTAGAGAAAGACAAGGTTGAAGTTGTAAGCCATTACTTTACAAAGAGGCCGCAACAGATTGAAAAAAGTATGGTTATGGGCAGGATCTATGACATTAAAACAAGAACTCCTCTAGCGGGTGAAACTTTGTCTCTATCCCAGAGGAAAGGTAGTGCTGTTTATTTCGGAGCCCTTCCAGATATTAGTGGTAACGCGACGTTAGATACCGGACTTTTTGGATTTTATAATGTTGAACCCTCTATTCGAGCGATCTCTAGAAGTTCAAATCGCCATTCGCAGCTTTTAAATATGGAGCCAGGTTATGGATACTTTGTTGAATTTGGAAGAGGGGGAAGTAGGAATCTCCTAGGACAACTTGTTGATCCTTTTTCGGGTCGTAATATTTGGGGTTCAGTTCAGTTAGTGGGCGATTCTCAAGAGCCTGAAGCGACAACAGAGATTGGAAAGTTTAAAATTCCTGAACTTGATCTTTCTCCTGGCGTAGTTACTCTTGAAGCTTATGCGGAAGGCTATCCCCGTACTTGGTTTACGATTCCTTGGACCTCTCGTGAAACTGAAAAAGAAAAGATCTTTTATATGATGGAGCGAGATCTTATTCGTGAAAGTGCAATAAGAATTGCTAGGGTAAGACACGAGAAAAATACTGGAGTTATTGTAGGGGGGGCACATCCCGCCTTTTTCAAAAAAGGAAGAAATAGAATTGGAATTCTTCTGTTGAATTCTAAAGGGCAACCTGTCTCTGAAGAACATGGGCCCTTTTCTTTGAATCAAATTCCAAAACATCAAGGTTCTTTTGTTATTACTCCTAAGAGTTCAGGGTTTACTTTCTTTAATCTTAGTCCTGGGGAATACATATTGAAAATGATGGATCCCTCGGGGCGAGCCTTTCGGGCACATGTAGTTCGTGTGGGGGTTGAGCGGGTGTCAATAGTTGTAAATTAGTTCATCCTTAAAATCTTACAGATCACAAATCTCTTTAGGTACAGCGCCATTGTTTTTAAACACTAGTGCGCTATCTATTCCATTTAATAGACTTCCGAAAAGCTCTTCTTTATAGGCCTCTACAAGGTTTGCGGCTAAAAACTCACTGTAAAAATTCTTTCCTGCAAAACCCAAGGTGTCATTATGGGTTAGTTCTATGAGTTCCGCCACATTTGAGATTCGATATTTTTCTATAATTCTTCGTACTCGTCCAACTCCTGAATTGTAAGAGGTAATTGTAGTTCCCCAGTCAGGAAGAACCGATCGATAGAGTCTAAGTAATTTCGCAGCGCTTTTAGTTTGTCTTAAGGGATCTGCCCATAGGTGTTCAGCCTTATCATGAATGAGCTCTTTCGCTGTCTCGGGAGTGAATTGCCATATTCCAACCGCTCCAATTTTTGATAAAGCCTTTGTATTGAAAGAGGATTCCACAAACGGAATTCTTGCTAGGGCTACGGGAAGCCCTTGTTGTTTAAAAACACTTTCGATGTGTGGAAGAAGATATTTTGCTCTTTGAAGCGCTACTAGGAACATGTCACTTTGACCCGTTTGGGTACGAATATTTTTAATGAGACGATTGTAGCTAAGTTTATCTAGCGCTCCGCTTCGAGACAGAAACGCCTGAAGGGCAGTTTTTTCATCAATAGAAAGGAGGTGAGTTTTACTGACTCCCGCGGCTTCATCTAGTCGAGATCTAAGCTCCTTTAAAATTTTATCTTCAAATTTAGCAGCTTTAATTTCAGCGGCAACTTGAGATCTCATATTTCTGTATAAAGCCCTGAAGTCTATGTAACCGAACATGACCTCGGGGTGACGACGATCATGGATAATTCGGGTTTTGCTGCTAAATCTGGAATAAATATCAATCCAGAACTGAACCCTTCCTTTAATTTCATTAGAGGGGAGAAACTTTTTTTCTAATCTATTTTCAGGGTCTTCAATAAGAAGCTCTGCTTTGGAGCTTTCAATGGACTTTTCAGACTCATCAGTAGTTGCGATTAAGGTCCAGGGGCTAGTTTTAACCCATGTGGGATGGAAGTAGTCCCAGGCATTTGTAGAGAGGGGGCGATTGATCTCCGTAGGGGGCACAGGGGGTTGTGATTGTCGAATCCACTCAATAGAGCTGGGGCGTGTAGATCTAGTTGGCTGCGCAAATCCCACAATAAATAGAGCAATAAACGCGAACGAGAGAAACAGATGGTTTTTAAGCCCCTGGTTTCTATATTTTTTTAGTATTCTTCGATAACTATTTAAATTCACTTATGAGCCTCAAAAAACAGCCATTTTTGTCGCTCCCGTCTAATGAGAAGACAAATTCATGGCTAGAGCTCTGCTTTTAGAGCTATGACTCTTAATGTGAACGCAAGGTGTATGCCATTTGTGAGAGGTGGGTTTAAGATATTATTGGAACTAGTTCGTAACGTCTGAGTTCTGCCATGGCCCGTTTGTAACCAATGGAAACAACATTTTGTAGAACTTCGGGATTTAAAGAGAAGTGTTCTCCAAAAAACATCTCTCGATCCTTTGATTCGGGATGAATAAAAATGTAATTTAGTTTTTCATTAAAATCTATTCTGGTTTGTAAACGTTCAACTAGCTGTTCAAGATCTTTCTCCGGATATTTTTTCTCTGTAAAAAATTCCCTAACTGTATCCAGGGCGGTTTTCTTATTCTGATTAGCCTTTTTTGCTCCATAGACTTTTTGCTCAATGGCTTGATAGAGGCTTTGAACAATAATGGCTGGAAGGCCATATTGATTTAGGGAGCCAATCTCCTGTTTATAGTGATAGGGCTGGTGGGTATAAGAACAGATAATCAGATCACAATAGTTTTCTTTGGCGACATGAGTGGAAAGAGTCTCTCTAATTTCTCCATCAATATAGTATCTGCTTTTGGTTTCCCCGTGTCGTACTTTGAAGGGAGAGTAAATAATAGGAAGAGACATTGAGGCGGCAACGGCCTCAGAGATTTTTGCATTCGAGGCATATTGACAATATTCATCAAAGGTTTTTTCAGTTCCAAATCGACCAAAAACCATTTTTCTTGAATGGTCTAATTGAGTTCCAACTATAAAAAGGTCTGATTTGAGCTCGTGAAAATGTTCGGTAGGAAGAATATAGTTGGTTAAGTAGTCAGCTAACCCTTTTGTGGTGAACAAACCTGAGGTCTTTAGATTTCCTAAGACCATCGATTCCAAAGTCTTTCCAATAACAGGCCCTCTTTTAAAAAAGTTATAGATTCCAGATTTTGTTGGCCAATTAAATGCCAACATATCTCTATACTGAATACGAGGAATAGTTCTAAAGGTTCCAGGTATCTTAAACTTAGTACTTTCTGAAAAAGAGTTGATAACAGATTCAATGCTAATACCCGAGGCCAGCATTGTGACAATGAGGGCTCCCGCACTTGAACCTACATAAGTCGCGATCTGTTTGGGATGATGTTTGGGTCTTGGATAGGGATAGCAATCAACCGGAGGAATATTTTCAGCAAGGCCGCCAACAAAAGAAAATTCTTTGTCTCGAAGGGCTAAGCAAACGCCAATATGGAATGCAGCGGCTTTTGTAGCTCCACCACTGCACACTAAACCAGCTTTAGTGAACTCAAGTCTTTTTCGATTTCGTTCCTTCAAAGTTGCCCCCTAGCACGCAGACTTCGCACTCAAGAGAAATTTCAAATTGATCTTTTACACGTGCTTTTATGATGTCGATCAGAGTTAGAATGTCTTTGGCTGTTGCATTTCCTTTATTCAAAATAAAGTTAGCGTGTTTTGTTGAAACTTCAGCACCGCCCACTTTAAGTCCTTTGAGGCCTGCTTTTTCAATTAATCTTCCGCTTGAATAACCCGGCCCATTTTTAAATGTTGAACCGCAACTGGGAAAATCTAGGGGCTGTTTTTCTGTTCGTTCTTGAATGATTCTATCAACTTCATTTCGAAGGGTGGTTTTGTTTCCATGTTGCAGCTCAAAAATTACCCAGACCACCAAGCTGTTTCTAACTTCCGACTCCCGATAAGAAAAATGAAGTTCATTTCGCTTAAGTTGTAGGAAGCCTTTTTTAAAATCAAAAAGACGAACCTCTTTAAGGATATCACCATAGCAGCCATATTTGGTACCGGCATTCATATAAATTCCACCCCCCAGGGTACCCGGAACTCCAGAACTAAATTCCAAGCCGGCATAACCCTGCTGAATGGCCCAATCGAGAAGAACGGGTTTTAAGACTCCACCGCCGCACCGTACCCAGATTTTGTCGTTTTCTGGACAAGAGATCTCTTCGATATCTTGAAAGGCCTTGGCTAAAGAAATAGTTATTCCTCGAATTCCTTCATCTACGACTAGTAAGTTAGTTCCAGTTCCAATGACTGTGATTGGAATGTTATGGGCTTTTGCTGTTTCATCGATCCAATGAAGTTCAGCTTCTGTTTTTGGAAAAACTAAAATGTCAGCGGGGCCGCCCACACCGTAGGCAACATAAGGAGCTAAGGGTGCATCCGACAACACTCGGTCTTTGAAGCGATCTTTGAAAAGAGGGATCAGATCAGAAAATTTGTTTATAGACATTGGGAAGATCCCCTGCTCCCAGAGTTAAAATAACATCTCCTGGTTGGCTTTCTCTTAAATGTTGTTCGATGCCTTCCCAGGGAGTTTTAATATGAAAAGCTTTGGGGTGACCTAATTGCAAAATATTGTCTACGAGAACACTGGAGTCTAAACCTGCAATCGGTGTTTCGCTAGCAGCATAAATATCGGTGATAGCAAGACTATCGCAGTCTTTGAAACAGCTTGAAAATTGATCTAAGAGATCTTCTACTCGACTAAATCTATGGGGTTGAAAGATGGCCCGAATCTGTTTTCCTTGAAATCTCTCTCTCGCAGCTTGAAGAGTGGCTCTGATTTCACTGGGGTGGTGAGCATAGTCATCAATAAATAGAACCCCGTCTTTTTCTCCTCGCTGTTGGAACCTTCTCTGAACTCCCTGGAATCGCTGAAGCGCTGATAGAGTGACCTCTCTTGGAATGGATAACTCATCAGCCACAGCTAGAGCTGCTAAGGCGTTAAGGACGTTGTGTTTCCCTGGAACTTGAAGGGTAAGTTCAAAAGTTTCTGTTCCTACTTGGATTTGGCTAATGGTTTTATCTCGATGCGAAGAATAGTTTGTGACTCGGTAATGGTTGCCAGGACGAAAACCATAGGTTTTTTTGCGGCGATCGACTTTGGGGGAGAGAATTCTCAAATAAGGATCGTCTCCGCAAATAACACTCAATCCATAAAAAGGAACTTTGTTTAAGAATGAGAGAAAAGCTTTTTTTAATTGGGGCATGGTTTTATAAAAATCCATGTGCTCCCGGTCCATATTGGTCACAACCGCTATACTGGGAGTTAATTTGTTGAAAGATCCGTCGCTCTCGTCGGCTTCAACTACCATAAATTCTCCAGATCCGAGTCTGGCGTTAGTTCCTCCGAAATTATCCATTCTGCCTCCGACTACTATTGTCGGGTCTAAATTTCCCTCCATGAGGATTGTAGAAATCATTGAGGTCGTTGTGGTTTTTCCATGGGCTCCAGCTACGGCAATTCCGTATTTCAAGCGCATGAGTTCTGCGAGCATTTCTGCGCGCGGAATGATGGGGATCTGCTGACTTAAAGCCTGAGCTATCTCTGGATTTTCCGGATTGATGGCTGAGGAATAGACCACAAGTTCAGTATCTAGGACATTTTCACGAGCATGGCCTTGGTAGAATTTAACCCCTCTAGAGATAAGACCTTTAACTATTTCATTGGTTTTTAAGTCTGAACCGGAAACTTGGTACCCTTCACGAAGCAAAAGCTCGGCGATGGCGCTCATACCAATTCCGCCAATCCCAATAAGATGCATCTTACTTATTTTATTATACATTTAATAATTTCCGCTTAATCTAAAACCCCTCAAACTACTTCAGGGTTACTCCACTTTGAGCTGTAATTCCTTGAGAAATCGTCTTTAGAGCGTTACCAAACCTCAAGGGAGCATAGCTTTGAGCCATTCTTTCTAACACTTTTGGCTCAAAGATTTCTAGAACTGTTTTTTCTAGCCTTTCTGCAAAGCCCTCCCCCTGCTCTACGACCTTAGCCGCGCCATGATTGGCTATAAGATAAGCATTTGTAATTTGGTCATTTTGTCCCTTTCTAGGGTAGGGAACGAAGATGGCTGGACGGCCCACCTGGATCAGCTCTGAAACGGTTAAAGCTCCAGAACGGCCAATAACTAGAGAGGCCTTTCCATAAAGAGGGGCTATATCCTTAATAAAGGGCTCATAGATATATTGGGATTTAAATTGGTTTCCCATAAGCTCTTTGACCGACTCAAAATCTTTTTGTCCTGTTTGGTGAAAAACCTTGGCGTCAGGAAAGAGAGAAAAAAGCTTGGGCAAGAACTTAATAATGGCGTCGTTGATGGCTTTGGAGCCCTGGCTTCCCCCTAAAATCAGAATGAATTGATTGTGGGATTGATAGGGGGGCAGGTTGTTTTGATAGAAAGCAGGACGTAAAGGATTCCCCGAATGGACACATTTTTTTTCATTAAAGTAACTACTGGCTTGAGGAAACCCTAAAAAAAGGGTCTTTGCGAGTCGCCCTAGAAATCGATTTGCCACCCCTACTGAGGAGTTTTGTTCTTGGATAAAAAGAGGAATTCGCAAAACAAATGAGGCTAAACAAACAGGAACAGAGACATAACCCCCCACACCTAAAACAGCGGTGGGTTTTTCATGAATGAGAAATCTAATTGACCAGATAAAGCCCAAAAAAAGGTGCCACAGAGTCAAAATAATTTTAAAAACAGTTTGATTTTTTACAGCGCCAGTTTTTACGGTGAAAAATGGAAAGTTGGCTTCGGGAACAAGTTTAGATTCCATTCCGTGAGCGGTTCCCACATATTGAACGTTCCAACCTAGACGCCGCATTTCTTCTGCAATAGCTAATGCTGGAAAAACATGACCCCCAGTTCCTCCGCCTGTAATGATAATTTTATTCTGATTCACAAATTTACTTCAAAGGGTCTGATGATTTTTCAGGTGAAATTATCGACGAGGATTGAACGATATTCAATAAAATTCCCATGAGAATTAAGTTAACAATTAGAGCGGATCTTCCCCAAGAGATAAAGGGAAGGGGTAATCCTTTAATAGGAAGAAGTCCTGTAACTCCCCCCAAGTTAACGACGATTTGTAAAGCAACAGAGAGTGAAAGGCCGAAGCTTAAGTAGCAGCCGAAAGAGTCTTTAGCTGTAAGAGACACTTTAAATAAAAGATAACAGAAGTAAGTAAACAGAACTAGCAAAGTAATAGCCCCGACAAAGCCGGTCTCTTCTCCAATAAGAGCGAAAATAAAATCGGTATGGACTTCAGGCAGGAAAAATAGCTTGCTGTTTCCATTCCCAAGTCCCGTTCCAAACAGCTGTCCTGAATGAAAAGATAGAAATGATTGGATAGTTTGAAACCCTGTGCCTTGAGGATCGGCCCATGGATTTAAGTAAGCAAAAAGTCTTTTTCTTCTCCAGGCATAGTGAACGATGGCGAACACAAATCCCAAACTTCCAACTCCAAGAAAGCTAATGAGATAAGAAAGTCTGACTCCAGCAATAAAAAGCATTCCAATAAGTACAGTTACGAGCAGTGTGGTGGTTCCTAGATCAGGTTGTTTAAATATTAGCCCCAGGGTTAATAAAATTGGAAGCCCGTTGGCGATCCATTTTTTAAGGGTGAGTGGATTTTCTTTGTGTCTAGCCAAGAGGGATGCAAAAAATATAGTAATTGTAATTTTTGCTAATTCACTGGGTTGAAATAGCATTGGGCCTATTTTAAGCCATCTTGTGGCGCCATAAGCAAAATGACGAAAGGGGCCCACATGAGTGGCAGCTAATAGTAAGATTTGTCCCCCTAATAGCCCATAACTAACTTTTCGCCAGAATGTGTAGGAAATGCGGGAGACTCCATACATAAGTAGTAATCCCACGATGGCGCAGGCCGATTGTCTTAGAACATAATAAAATTCAGAAGCATGCTTTTGAATTCCCATGACTGCGGTGGCAGAGAAGAGAGCTATCTGTCCTGCTAAAAGGAAGAAAAGCATAAGGGTGATTATGCGGCGTTGCATTGAAAAGGTAGAAGAGATCATAAGGGAAATTATATCATGATCCCTATTTTATAAGCGAAAGTCCTCAGCGTTGATGTTGTATTTTTGAAGTTTTCTCAACAACGTCTTCTTGGGAATCTTTGCATGGAGCGCTGTTTGATTGATTCGTCCTTTAAATGTTTTTAGCGCACGAATAATAAATTCTTTTTCAAACTCTTCCTTAAAACGGTGGTAATCAAGAAAATCGGAATCTGATTCTAGGCTTGTGTTGGGGGGGGAACTTTCGGTGTTTGAATCAATTATGGGCTTTTGCAAATTTCCAAGTTTGAAGACATTCAAATATTCGGGTAGTGAGCGAACGGTAATTTTGTCTGTCCCTTCTACAACAAAGGCATGTTCAATCGCATTCTCTAATTCGCGAATGTTTCCGGGCCAATGATGATCTTTTAGTTTCTCCAGGGCCTGAGTTGTAATTCCAGTAATGTTTTTTTGATGGGTTGTTACGAAGCGACCTATAAAATGGCGGACCAAATTATCAATATCCTCTTTGCGCTCTCTCAGAGAGGGGAGAAAGATGGGAATCACATTTATTCGGTAAAAGAGGTCCTCTCTAAAAGTTCCTTTTTGAATCATCTCCTCTAAATTGCGATTAGTAGCTGCGATAACTCTAACATCCATCTCAATTTCACGATGTGAGCCTACTGGGGTGAATTTTTTTTCTTGAAGAACTCTTAGCAGTTTAACTTGCATTGCGGGTGAAAGATCTGCAATTTCATCCAGGAAAAGGGTTCCCCCTTCGGCATACTGAAACTTTCCAATCTGTCGTTGATCGGCTCCAGTGAATGCGCCCCGTTCGTGACCAAAAAGCTCACTCTCGAAAAGAGTTTCTGCAATGGCGCTGCAGTTAATTGAAACCAATTTCTGATCTTTTCTTGAGGAGTTGTAATGAATAGCGCGAGCGACCAACTCTTTTCCCGTACCGCTTTCGCCTCTAATGAGAACCGAGGTATCTACTTTAGCGAGTTTGTAGATGATATTGAATATTTTTTTCATTTCACCAGAGTGGCCCACAAACTCTCCAGCCTCTAGCTTAACTACAGGAGCTGAGAGTGCCATTGTTCGAATCATAGCCTGTGCATCAAGGGCTCTCTGCACCATTTCAACTACAGTTTGGTGTTTAATGGGTTTTGCTAAATAATTATAGGCACCGCACTTGATAGCCTTAACAGCATCTTCAATGGTGCTATAAGCCGTCATGACAATAGCTATGATAGAGGGATCATAGTCTTTGATAGCTTTTAAGCACTCAAGCCCATTCATTCTAGGCATGTTGACATCGAGAAGGACTAAATCCATTGGGTCTTTTCTAATCTTCTCAACAGCATCTTGACCATCAATGGCTTCAAAAACCAAAAAATCATTCCGACTTAGCGCCTCAATGAGTGTTTGACGCAATTCTGTATCATCTTCTACAACCATTATTTTATATTGGCTCATAGGATTCCTTTCTTAGACGGGTAGAGTGATTGTAAAAACACTCCCCTCTCCTATTTGGCTTTTTAAACTGACAAAACCCTGGTGTAACTCCACAAAATATTTAACCAAGTAAAGCCCCAGCCCCGTTCCTTTTTCATTCTGGGTTTTGGGGTCGTTTAATCGATAAAATTTTAAGAATATTTTTTCCTGCTCTTCAATTGGGATTCCATAACCATGATCGATAACACTAATTTGAATCGAAGATTGTTCCTCTTTTGATTTGAGAACAATTTTAGAGTTTGTAGGCGAATATTTGATAGCGTTTTCAACTAAATTTGCAATCACCTGCTGGATCAATTTGACATCAAACTTAAAAGAGAAGAGAGGTTCAAGATCTGTTTCAATAGTAATGTTTTTATCTCGAGCAAGAAGCGATTTTGAGGTTACCACCTCTTCGATAATCTTATTAATATCTTTTGAAGTTTTATTTAAGTGAACTTTAGAGCCTTCAATTCTTGTTAGATCTAGAATGCTTTCAACATAATTATTTAGTCCTTCGGTGGTTTGAACTATAGCTTGGAGTGATTTTTTTTGATTTTCTGTAATGAGCTCTGAAGAATCGTTAAGGGCTAGTTCAGCGTTTCCTTGAATGCGAGCAATGGGGGTTTTGAGATCGTGAGAAACCAGAGATAAAAAGTTACTTTTAAGCTGTTCAAGCTCAGCCATAAATTCACTTTTTTCCTGGTAATGCCAACGTTTTTTATATTCGTCTACAAGACGGTAAGGGATTACTAAGTAATAGCTAATAAATAAAGTAATCAAGGGATGAACGACATCGATCCAGTATTGGAATGTATATAAAAATACCCAGGCTATTCCTAAGATAAAAACAATTTCTGAGAAAAGAAACAAGAGTCCACGTGCAGGTGAGAGGGCGAGGATCAGGTTTACAGAGAGAACGCCAATGACAAGAGTTAAGAAAACATTAAACCAGAGTGAACTTTTATAAAGCCCATCACCCTTAATAACTGTAGCTAAACTGTTCGCGGCCCCTTCGAGCAAAGTAGTATGAAAAGGCTCTCTCGAATAAGGTGTGAAAATAAAATCTGAGTCTTTATTGGCCTCAAGAGAGCTTCCGATTAGAACAATTTTTCCAGTGAAAGTCCCTGAAGGGACTTTGTGTTGGGCTAGGGCTAACGTGGAGTAAGATTTATAAGTTCCTGTGGGTCCCTGCCATCTAATATAGGTTTGGGTTGAGTCTCCGAATTTTTCAATTCGGTTTTTAGGAAAGGTGAAGTTTGAATAGAGGTTATTGTGATAGAGAGTTGCCAACCTGCTATAGAGAGTGGGGATTCCCTCAATTGAAAGCATCACTCTTCGACTTACAGAGTCGGCTCCATAGCTAAAGGTATCACGAGAGACATAACCAGGTACGTAATGAGCCGTGTGAAACAAAGATCTGGGAGGGTTTTTTCCTAAGCTCTCACTGTCGGTGTACCCGATATACATATGAGAGACCGTTGAAAAAATCTGAGCCATTTGAGTTAATTCTGCATCGCTATAGTATTTTTCATTAATGGGTGCAAGTAATGCGATTGCGAGGGGTTTATCTTGAGTAATAATTGAAATAGTCTGGATAAGTTCTTTAGAGGGAATCTTTTTTGAGCCCTGATATCTTGCCGAACTTTCTTGATCATAGGCCACAAGCGAAATTGCGGGGTGAGGTTTAGAACTTAATTGAGTTCTAAAAAGCCCATCTATCAGAATGCCTCTTAAACTTTGGAGGTCCGATTGGAACATTCCAGCTATAAAAAATAGCGTTAAGAGAGTTGCTGATAGATGAGAAAAGAATTTAGAGCGCGATTTAATGTGAGCCTCTCTTCTCTCAAATTCATTCCTGTCTGCCTGGTTTTTTGTCTTTTTCATGGTTTCTTGAGCGTTGCGTTAAGCCGTTATACCTCAAGTGGCAGACCGACTACAAGCAATGCAAGCAAAAGGCCACGAGTCAATCGGAGTATTGCGACAAAAGATCAACAAATTTAAATATTTATAATGGTGCTATTTTGACCCCAATTTAATTTTGGAACTCATTACAGGGTTAGTGTCAGAAAGGCCCTGTCCTTAGACTGCATCGAGAGCTTGATTACATAAAGCGTCTGCTCGCCTGTTTTCTTCTCGTCTGATGTGCTGAATTTTGGTTGAAGAAAATTTTCTCAGTAGGGCTTGAGCCTCCTGAAAAAGGGTTAGAATGTGAGGTGTTTTGACTTTGTAGATTCCATTGAGCTGTCGAACCATCAACTCGGAATCGCTTTTAACGATGATATCTGTGGCCCCATGTTTTAAAGCGGCCTCTAATCCCCTAATCATTGCCCGATATTCAGCAATGTTATTGGTAACCTCACCTAAACATTGCCCCTCTTCAAAAACAACAAGGGCATCTTGATACAATACGAATCCATAGGCTCCTGGGCCCGGATTTCCTCTTGAAGCGCCATCGCAAAATAGAATCATGGGATTTGCCATTAAATTTGAGCGTCAGCTATATTGTTTTCATCAACCTCTGATGAGGCGGTAATTAAAATTCGGCCACAACTTGGACAACGATGAATAGCTTTGCCCCCCAATATTTCATTAAAAAGTTGGGGCCTAATTTTCATGTTACAACCCAAGCAACCAGAGTTCTCTGTTAAACAAATGGCTATTCCTTTAGTTAAGGCAAAAACTTTTCTATAAAGCGAAGAGGTTTCAGGAGAAAGCTGACTTACGATCCCTTCCTTTTGTTGCCCTTGTTCTTCGTAAGACTTTAATAACTTCTGACTAGCCTCCTCGTACTCTTTCTTTTCTTTGTTAGTGAAGGATTCTTGTTCTTTGAACATTGCTTCGGCGTTTTTTAGGAGGGTTCTATGGCCCTCGATTCCATTCATCATGGTAAGAGCAATTTCTTCTAGTTTGTTTTTTTCGGTCTTGAAGCCTTCAATCTCTTTTTGTGCTGCCTGATACTCTTCGTTGGTTTTGCACTCCATCATTTTACCTTCAGACTTTTGAATGAAGTCCTCTTTTTCTTTTAGATCAAGTTCAGCTTTTCGAAGCGTTTTTTCGGTGGTTTCGAAATTGTTTTTATGGAGGCCAAATTCCTCTTTGTGCTGAACTAGTTTAGCCTCTAATTTTTTAATCTCTTCTGGGATCCTTTCAAGCTCAGTCTGTAGGCGATAAAGCTTTTCATCTAATCTTTTAAGTTTTCCAAGAACGCGATATTGGGTTTTCATTTCTGCTCACTTCTTACAAGGTTCAACACCACTGGGAACTCAATCCAACTAAAACTATTTCATTGAGTGGGCCCACCAGGACTTGAACCTGGGACCTATCGGTTATGAGCCGACTG
>SXPJ01000033.1 GCA_005776395.1 Bdellovibrionales bacterium
TCAAATTAAATACTTGTGATGTCCGCGAGGAAATCTACTCCAAAATTTGCGACAATCTTCAGGCTTTTAGTGAAGCGGCGTAGCCGCTGAACGTTTCAGATGCCGGCCGAAGGCCCTCCTTTATTGTCACTTTCAGGCTAAAGGAACCTGATTATAATGAAGATTAATACACCGCTCAATAAAACATATTTTGAATTTCGAGAACGGTAATAATTGTCATATTAACGATTTCATCCACATCGGCAGAACGTTGAAGTACGTTAATAGGCTTATTCATTCCAATCAGAATAGGGCCAATGGCCTCTACTCCTGCTAATCTTTGCATCAGTTTGTAACAGATATTAGCCGATTGGAGATCGGGGAATATTAATACATTGGCTCCGCCCTTGATCTGACAAAAAGGGAAGGTCTCTGCCATGATCTCTGGATTAACTGCCGTATCAGCCTGCATTTCTCCGTCGATTAAAATATCTGGACGACGTTGTCTTACAATCTCTGTCGCTTGTCGTACTTTTGTAGATAAAGGATGATTGTTACTTCCAAAATTGCTAAACGACAACATCGCAACTCTCGGTTCAATATCGAAGAATCTGGCCTCTTCAGCACAGCATATGGCAATATCTGCCAAATGTTCGGCGGTAGGTTCAATATTGACAGTGGTATCTCCAAAGAAAAGAATTTTGTCCTTGAAGAGCATCATGTAGACACCCGCAATCGTCATCCCTTCGCGAGCTCCCACAGTTTGGAGAAAAGGTCGAATGGTGTCGGGATAACTCTGGGTGACCCCACTTAAGATTCCATCAGCATCCCCTTTTTTAACCATCATGGAGCCGAAGTAGTTTTCATTTTTCATCAATGAAAAACATTGTTCCCGAGTTAATCCTTTGCGCTGACGAAGTTGCCAGAACTCATTAGCATAGAGCTCTCTTTTATCCGAAGAGGAGGGCTGAATCATCGTCGCTGATTTTACAGCGTCAAGCCCTAGCTTCTCAATCGCCTCCTGGATACGTTGTGTATTGCCAAGAAGAACAGGCTGAGCAATGCCCTCCTGAATAATAATTTCACAGGCGCGAAGAATTTTAGGATTGTATCCTTCAGGGAAAACAACCGTAGGCAAATTTAGTGGAGAGTCGCCTTCCGTTTTTGTGATTTTGTCTTTAATTGAGCGAACAAAACTTTGTCTCACCCCTAAACGTTTTTCGAGTTGAGAACGATACTCTTCTAAATCGATAGTGGTTTGAGCGACTCCTGATTTCATTGCAGCTTCAGCTACTGCAGGAGTGACCCAGAGAAGCACTCGAGAGTCGAAAGGCTTAGGAATAATGTATTCAGGACCAAACTTAAATCTTTTTCCGCCATAGGCTTTAATCACTTGGTCGGTGACATCCTCTTTTGCGAGTTTTGCAAGAGCTTTGACTGCAGCAATTTTCATCTCTTCGTTAATGGCTTTAGCTCTTACATCCAAAGCTCCTCGGAAGATAAAAGGAAAACCTAGAACATTGTTTACTTGGTTAGGGAAATCAGATCGCCCAGTGGCCATAATAATATCATTTCGAACTGAAACCGCCTCAGGATAACTAATTTCAGGATCGGGATTTGCCATTGCAAAAACGATTGGATTTTTAGCCATAGATGCGACCATCTCCTGGGTCACAGCACCTGCAACAGAAACCCCTACGAAAACATCAGCCCCTTTAAGAGCTTCAGCTAAAGTTCTAAGTTTTGATTTTGTAGCAAAAAAGCTTTTGTACTTATTCATCCCTTTTTCTCGGCCTTCGTAGATCACTCCATTGGAATCGCACATGATGAGATTCTCTTTTTTGACTCCGAGTGTGAGATAAAGCTTGGCGCAAGAGATAGCCGCAGCTCCGCCCCCGCTGAAAACTATTTTTACTTCATCCGCTTTTTTTTCAGTGAGTTCCAAAGCATTTAAAAAGGCAGCTCCAGAGATAATGGCCGTTCCATGTTGATCGTCATGGAACACAGGAATATCCATAATCTCTTTCAATGTCTCTTCAATGTAGAAACATTCAGGGGCTTTGATATCCTCTAGGTTAATTCCCCCAAAGGTAGGGCCGAGAAGCTTTACACAATTGATAAACTCATCGGGATTTTCTGTTCCCACTTCGATGTCAAAAACATCGATATCTGCAAACTGTTTAAAAAGAACCCCTTTACCTTCCATGACAGGTTTTGCAGCCTGGGCTCCTAAGTTTCCTAATCCAAGGACCGCAGTTCCATTGGAGATCACTGCTACCAAATTTCCTTTGGCTGTGTATTTGTATATGTCAGTAGGGTTTTTAGCGATCTCGATACAGGGTTGAGCCACTCCCGGAGAATAGGCTAAGGAAAGATCCCGTGAGGTTTTTACCGATTTAGTACTGATTACCTCAATTTTTCCAGGGCGTCCGCTGGAATGGTAATCTAAAGCCTCTTTACGATTGTCTTTGTGTCCGTCTTTTTGTGGTTCTTTGGGTGTGTTCATGTCAGAAACTATAGATCAAGCTGGAAGCTCTGACTACTTCCTATTCACATAAAATATTTTTAAGAGTTTTGGGAGAGATCAATGACCAAACGGCCCTCATTCTTAAGAGGTTGGTGGGTATAAAAAGGGTAGGAGTCCTTAAGAATTATTTCAATCGCGATATCCCCATCCTCAATCGGAGGATAAGAGACGATCTCTTTAACCAGATTACTTTTTCGAGCTATTTTTTCAAGTTGGGTACGACTTAGAAGGTTTTTTGAGATTCCTTTTAGAGTAATTACGATTCTCGCCGGTTCTACTGTTTGATAACCCCCCTCGGGTTTTGCGATTTTCCCGGCCTTTATGTATCTAACCTGAAATTGGGGGGCTAGTGAACCTAGCGTTCGTGTGGAGGCGTCTGAAAAATCAAATACCCAACGTTCATAACCCTCTTTGGGGTGTTTAGAAAATCTTAGGGCTTCAAGATTGGCTCTAATTGCTCTACCACCATCAAAAATACCGTCGGTGAGATACTTGCGAGAGGCATCTCGAGGAATGGACATCGAGGGGGCAAGTGAAGCCATTAAATTCAAACTAGTCCAGAGTGAAAAAATAGATAGAAAAGCTAATCGCATAGAAAAATACTAACATATTGCTAACTGTCGAAAAATCTTTTTTGCAAGGGCCGATAAAGGAAGTTCCTCTATCTCTTTTAAAGGCAACCAGCGTCCTGAGAGGCCTAAAAGATTTTTTGAACTTTCAATGAGAAAAGGGGCCACTTGAATTTTATGATGAGTTACTGAATGCTGCACATGGTTAATTGGGATCTGTTTTAATTTTCGACCCCATTTCTGTTCTAGAAGTTCTGGAGCTTTTTCCCACTTAAGCTTTAAGGGCTTTGTTATCATTGGAAAGTCCCACAGCCCTGCCCACCAATCTGTTTCAATATTTTGTTTTACAAAATAGAGTGTATCTCCATTTTTTTTCTTGGTGTGAAATAGCACACCTATCCAATGGAGCTCTTGGGTCTCTTTGCGAGGGATAGAAATAGGAAGTTTAAGTTGAAGATCCTTTTTAAATGCAACACAGCTCTTAGAGAGCGGACATGGGTGGCATAGAGGAACCCCTTTCTTACAAATAAGGGAGCCCAATTCCATTAGGGCTTGGTTATGGATTCGAGGAGACTCTGCTTGTTGAACCCATTCTGCAGCTTGGGCCCAGAAAAATTTTTGGGCTTTACTGGATTGAATGGGATCCTTTATCCCGAAATATCGTGCAAATACTCGGTTTACATTTCCGTCGACTAAGGGCTCTGGAAGATCGAAGGCGATACTTAAAACAGCTCCAGCCGTGTAAGGGCCTATGCCTGGGACTTTTAAGATCTCCTCACGGGTTCTAGGAAACTCTCCTCCCCTTTTTTTAAGGTGTTGCGCCCCTAATCTTAGATTCTTGGCTCGACGGTAGTAGCCAAGCCCTGACCAGAGAGTTAAAACCTCCTGCTCTTTGGATTCAGCGAGAGACTCAAGCGTTGGAAATTTTTTTAAAAAACGCTCGTAATATCCTAAAACGGTCTCTACTTGGGTCTGTTGAAGCATGACTTCGGAGATCCAGATTCTGTAAGGGTCGTGATTTTGTCGCCAAGGTAGGGGACGGGCAATTTTTTTAAACCAGAGGCTAAGATCTCTCATTAAATATTTTCCATGGCTATGAATTAAAGGTTTCCAAGGTACCGATTTCTGGGGGGGCCGAAAAGAAAAATCTTTTAATATTAAACCTTGTTATTCAAAAAGCCCTATGAGAAATCCTTATGCCATGAGTTCACTTTCAATTATTACGGCCATTCATAATGGATTGCCTATGAACCGGCTTTATTGGAAGGCCCTTTCTGGAAATACAGCGGCCCCCTTTGAACTTATTGTTATTGATAATCATTCTACAGATGGTTCCGAGAAGTTTTTTAAGGGACTTATGGAGAAGAATGAAAAGGCTAATCAAAAAGTCGTTTATATTCGAAATGAGTTTAATCAATCTTATCCAAGAAGTCAGATTCAAGGGATGAGAGTCGCCCAAAATGAAATTTTATGCTTTTTAAATAACGATATTTGGATGCCAAAACAATGGGAACTTCCATTTCAAACAAGGCTTAAACAAAATCCTCTTTTAATTTTAAGCCCAAGTGGTCAAGAGGCACAGCCCACCCAAAAACGCTCTAATGAACTTAAAGCAAGTTGGAAATGGGTGCTCTTTTTTTCAAAAGTCTGGAAGCAAGTCCTGGGGAAGGGGGAAGAGGAAAGGTTATGGAAAGCTTTAGAGTGGATGTATGATTCGCTTGAGTCCTTTAAAAATCCGACAGTAAGTCACAAAGAAACTATGAATGGAATTAAAGGAGATTCAGTTGTTTGCCACAGAGATTTGCCAAAAACTTTAGGGGAGATGTAGGATCCGGAAATTCAAGCTGCTGATTGGCATCTTTATCTGAAAGCCGCAAGTCTTCATGAGAAAGATCCTAAGTTTCCACTCCCTCAAGTTGTATTGGGAGTTTATGTTCATCACTTTGGAAGATATTCAGCTAGATTAAAATATGAGCCGTTTCCAGAATTGGTTCGATTTAAAACTATTGAAGAGGTGTGGGGAAAAGAGACTGTAGAGAGATTATGGTGGGGAAATTTTCTTCCCCACTCTTAGATTTATTTTAGTTTTTTGTGACGTCTAGAAGCTCGACTTCAAATACGAGAGTTGCATTAGGGGGAATAACTCCACCGGCTCCTGCCGCTCCGTATCCCATATCCGCAGGAATGACCAATTTGCGTTTACCGCCGACTTTCATTCCTTCAACTCCTGTCTCCCAGCCTTTAATGACTTGCCCTTGACCCAGCATAAACTCAAAGCCTTCTCCTCCGTGATCAAATGAAGAGTCAAATTTGGTGCCGTTGGTTAGACAGCCCGTATAATGAACTTTTACTTTTGATCCGGCTTTAGCCTCTTTGCCTTTGCCTTTTTTGAGATCTTTTTTGATTAAAGTTGTTGAGTCTTTCTCTTTTTTGCAGTTTGCAGCTTTTGGGGCGTCAACAGCCATTAAACTGATACCGCTCAAGCTAGCAATAAAAACCCATGAAGAGAAAAAACGTGACCATGATTTTTGAGTGTTTGTTTTCATGGGACAAATCTTACCCTTTCATTAATTGAAAGGAAAGGCCTCTCATAGAATCGTACTCGGGAATAGGTATTAAAAAGGGAGTGAAACGCCGCAATGGTTTTTGAGAAATTCTGACCAGGAACAATAAGCTCCCAGCGGCGCATAATCCCCTATAAAATGATGAGCCGCAAAAGGTTTTGCATCTGCAGATTGACTTAGCCCTTGGGGATAGCAGATAGGAATTTTATCCAAATTTCCTTCAAAGCTTTTTCTACTTAAAAGATTTCTGTAGAGTATGACTGGTAAAGTAAAGTTTCCCCTGGAGATAAAATTAACGCCGAGCGACTCGATCTCTTTTCGGTATTCTTCTGCTCCCACTACCACATTAACAAAACCCTCTTTTGATATTTTGGCTTTCGAATCGGCTAAACACTCGCCAGTCACGCCATTGACCCCTGACAAGCAAAGAGACCAATAACGGACCTGTGTATTTCCGTTGAATTTATCATGATCAAAATAGGTGTTAGAAAATTGAGGGCTTCGAAATTTAAATACATAAACCTCATTTTTTTTTCTGGTGAGACGAGAGGTTAGATATTGATTATCGGGAAGAGAGTAAATATTAGCCCCCGGAGAACGGTAAAAGAAAAGTTCTCCTTCAGAAGGTATTGGAGGTGAATTGGATAAAGATAATTCAGGAGGCGGTATCTCTCCTCGCTCGGGGCACTCTTTTTTATTCATAGTATCGGAATCAAAGGATTCTATTTGAGGCAAGGGAACATTCCCATTACTGTCACTGAAAATATCAGGGAAATAGATGCGATACCAAACTTCCAAATATTGAAATGCCGATTCCTGATGAGTGATTGGATATTCCATCACATTAGAAAAAGAGGAAAACTTATCCTTCATTCCACTAGGAACCACCCAGACGGTATAATTTCTGTTATTAAGATCTCTACTAGCCCCATCGAGAAAAGGGTTTAGACTTCCAGGCTCGGGCTGAATATTGAAGTCGGCTAAGGAGTGCTGACTATCAAGTGTGGTCTGATCGTAAACATTAAAGCTCATATACCTTGAATAACTGAATCTTGCGCTAAACTTTAAGGCTGTTTTTGAATCTCTGGGGAGTCTAAAACGAATTCGCCAATAGGTATTATTAGAATCGGTGAACAGAGAGGATTGATAAGGAGTCGAGTCTAAGGATTGCCACAAATAGTCGCAGATCTCTCCTTGCGTAGAACAGATTATAAGATGAACTAATAAAAATAAAAAGCCTATTCTTTTCATCTTTCCTTTAGGTGATTTTTAAAGGTGGTTTTACGTGGTAATCACTTAAAGCTTTATCGGTGATAAGTTTTTTTTTGAGAGTATTTCCGTGGGGGTTTTATGGCTGTGAAAGTAATAAAATATTTGCTCTGATAAATGTGTTCTCTCAGACAAAAGAGGTACATATTTTAAGCATAATTTAATCCCACCCCATTTTTATTAAGGTTATTAGACTTAGAAAAATAGAAAATCTTCAAAAATAAATCCTGTTGGGTTTAAAGAGTTCTAAGGAAATTACCGATTCCAGTTCATGATCACAAAAATGGATGGAAAATGGAATTAGCTAAACCACAAATTAAAGAGGTCTCTAAACCAATTCCTATCGTTAAAGTTTCAGATTTATCGCTTCCAGACACCGATAAATATGGCTGGTTAAGTAGGTATATTAATCTTTTACTGGTGCTAAATATCACTTTATTTGTGAGTAGTGGGCTTGTGACAAAGCGGGGCTATTGGTTTTGTCTTTTGGCATCTAGTATTATTATTCTCATTAATGGCTTAGTTCTAAATCCCTGGAGCAATCCTAAGAGCCGCAAATTATATCAGGTGGTTTTTTGGTTGACGGTACTAGTGACCTATCTCACTGTAGCCTCTGTTATTTATTGGATTCAACATGATTCTAAATAGCTTTCCTTAAGGGCCTCCCTACTTTATCGAGGATATTATGGTTGATAAAAAGTTTTGGGAACTATTTGCTGCTAAATATTGGGAAAAAAAATCGGTTTGTTTTAAGGGGATTAAATCCTCTATTTTAAAAATCGATTCCGATTGTATTTTTAAACTTTTGGTTCGCTACAGTGACCACTGTCGAAAAACTAAGACCCTAGTCGGAATGAAATTTTATATTGAGGGGCATCTTCAGTACTTGGAAGATGTGCTAGAACTTTTGCCTAAGGCTAAAGACAAATCCCTTATGGGATATCATCTTCGAATGGATGAAATGTTTTCTGATTATTGCTTGGTCTGCGATGAGCTTATTCAAGTGCTAGATAAAGAGTGGAAGTTACTGGGTGAGTTTGTCATGGGGCTCTATCGTGAAGTCGGCTTACCTTCGAAATTTGCAGAGATGGGTTTGTATCTAGGTAATTATCGCAGGACTCCATTTGGAGTTCATTCAGATGGTTGTGGCGTGATTAGCATTCCTGTAGAAGGGGTAAAAGAGTTTTTAGTTTGGAACTCTAAGTTTGTAGAAAAAAATCCAAAATTAAAACGAACTCATCGATATAAAGCTTACAAGAAAGATGCGCAGCGATGGGTGGCTAAGCCAGGAGATCTTGTTTATTGGCCCGCCTCTTATTGGCATATTGCAGAGTCCATGGGCTCTTTTAGTGCCACCTGGAGTATTGGATTCTGGCTAGATGAACCTTTTAGTGAAATTGTTTCTAAGGCTTTTAAACCGCTATTAGTGAAAAAAATTTCAGATTGTAGAACCCTTCCTATGGGCGATTTTATTAGACAAGATGGTTTAATCCAGAAATTGCCCGAAGCTCTCGAACTATTTTATTCGCAATTAGCGGGAATTTCCCATAAGGAAATACACGATGTTTTTGTGAGATATTGGTTAGAGATTATTTCTAAAAATAGCTTTAGAAATCCTCCGCCGAATTTAGGGGCTAAAAAGCAGGCGGGTGTTGAGGAACGGATTTTCTGGGCGAAACTTAGCAATGGAAACCTATGTGTAGCAGCCAAAGGGGTCCTTCAAGAGGTTCCAAATCATTCTAAATGGGTGAAGCTCATTCAATCTATTAACGAGGGTAAATTAGTTAATTTGCAGTTTTTCAAGCGAAGTGAACTGAAAATATTTCAAAAAATTTATCCAACAAATAAAAAGTAACCTCCTAATCTCTACTGGCAGGGGCCGAGATAGTCGAATTGATGGTTTCTTAGGTGGGCTTCGACAGCTTTAATATTCTTGAAGGAGTGGGTCGTTTGGGATTCTGGATGGCCTTGTGGAACGTGACATAAAAGATTTTGGGATCTGTTGGAATTGTCATTTTGATCCCTGTCAGATGAATAGATGAGGGAAGCCTCTTTGCTTTTTTTAAGGATTTTTTCATTTTCATCTTCACACTCATCCTGATCTTCATCTTCATACTCATCAAGCGAAGAGTTGTTATTTGTGGAAATCGTCTCAGCAATGGGCTTCTCTTCGGGGGGGGGAAGATTCTTAGGTGTCCCTTCGAGAGTTTGGAGGGGGCTTTGAGTTTCGATTGTCTTTATCAGCTCTATTCCCTGACTTAAAATATTCTCTTTATCCCCGCAATGGGTGATTAAAAGAGTGGCACTTAAGAGAACTATTAATTTTAAGAAGTATTGAATCATGAGCCTTAAATGTGCAATTTGTAATCCAGCTTTTCAGGCGTCACTTTTTGTTTCACCTGCCAAACTTTTGGACAGGATTTTTAAGGGCGATTAGAAAAACTAGAAAAAAGACAAGAGAAACCATAACGTTAGGATGAATAGTGAAATCTTAGGCAGAATTGTATTCTTATTGAATAGCCTCTTCTTTGATTAACGGCTGAAACTACGGAATAGACGACTATATTATTAAGAAATCATGAGATCTTTCCAATGTTTTAAATTGTAACGGATGGGTACATCTTATATGTTGTTAAGCCTAATGTAGGAATGTTGAATGGCGCGGTGTTTGTTAACAGTGATAGTTGAATGGAAGATCTCGTGAGAAGTAAAAGAAAGTTTTCGTTTCCCTTGGGTTGGCTACTTAATTTAAGCCTCAAGAAAAAACTCTATCTGATTATTGGGCTTTTGATAGGAAATATCGTTCTTATCATCTCACTCGGAACCTTTGCTCTTAATACTCTTTCCAGTATTAGAGCTGCGATTACCGGCGAGGATCTTTGGGCAAAGGCCCAGAAGACCGCTATCTATTCATTGCGGACCTATGCCTTATTACAGGACGAAGAGGCTTACCAGCAATATTTAGAGGCCATCAAAATCCCCATGGCTTATGACAGGGCAAATCGAGAGTTTAAAAAAACTAAACCCAATCTTACTATTGTGAGCCAAGCCTTTATCGAGGGGGGAATTCATCCCAAGGATATCGCAGGTGTTGCCCGTCTCTTTATTTATTTTCAATGGGTTCCCCATGTGGCTACCTCATTTCGCGCATGGGCTGAAGCACAGGCGCTTGTAGAAGAGGTTCAAAATCTTGCTCGACAACTGCGTGCAGAGCACCTTTCTCGCAAGACGACAGGAAAAGAGGTTGGCGGTTTTGTAAGTAGGCCTTTTATAAATCAGCCCTATATAAAGCAAATTGATAACCTGAATCAAAAAATTACAGCTCTCGAAATTCAGTACTCTTCAGATTTTGGCGAAGTTTCGCGTTGGGCCGCAGATGTTTTTACTTTGCTTATGGTCGGAGGATCTCTTTTTGTCGGCCTTTTAAGTGTTGTCATCGCGTTCTTTATCAGTAACGAGATTGTTTATAGTATTGGAAAAATATCCGAAGCAGCAGCTCAGGCAGCTAATGGCGATTTAAAGGTGAGAGTCGCTATCGATACCGAGGATGAGTTAGGAAATCTTGCTAATGCCTTCAATCACATGACGGAGGGGCTTGGAAAGTTTGATAGACTTAAGACCGAATTTTTTTCCAATGTCAGCCACGAGTTTCGGACTCCATTGACACTCATCCTGGCCCCTTTGGAAGATCTCTTGTCTACCCAAAACTCAACGCTATCCCGCGAAAGCCTTGAAACCGTCTATCGAAATGCGCTTAGGCTATTAAAGTTAGTTAATTCGTTACTTGATTTCTCAAGACTCGAAGCGGGAAGGCTCAAGGCTCTTTACGTTCCTACTGACCTCTCCTCCTGTACAAGAGAACTCGCGAGCCACTTTGAATCGGTCGTTGAAAAGGCAGGTCTTAAATTTATTGTGGACTGTAAGCCTTCTCCTGAGCCTCTTTATGTGGATCGCGATCTGTGGGAAAAGATCGTTCTTAATTTACTGTCAAATGCATTGAAGTTTACTTTTGAAGGAAAAATCTCGATCTGTTTTAGTTATGATGCTTCTGGGGGAGTTCTGGAGGTTCAAGATACGGGAACCGGGATTCCCAAGAACGAGATGCCTCACCTTTTCGGGAGATTTCATCGAATTAAAGGGGCTCGCTCGCGCACTTATGAGGGCTCTGGCATAGGCCTTTCGTTAGTGAAGGAATTGGCGCTGCTTCATGGGGGAAATATCGAAGCAGAAAGTAGCGAAGGCAAAGGAACAAAATTTACTGTTCATATCCCTTTTGGCTATGCCCATTTTCCTCCTGATCAGGTTGCCCAAGTTTCTACAAGTTCCCCCTTTTCTTCGAGTTTGAAGGCGATAAGTGCCCATATTCAGGAATCTTTTTTTGATTTATCCGAGGAGATGATGACTGAACCTCTTACGTCAGTCGAGGCCTCCAGCACAGAAAAACCTAGAATTCTTATAGTGGATGATAACGCGGATATGCGTACCTATATCACGCGACTTTTACTTCCTCAATGGGAGGTCGAGACCGCTCAGGATGGATCTGAGGCCCTAGAATCAATTCGACGACGGCTGCCGGATCTTGTTTTAAGCGATATCATGATGCCGAAGATGAATGGCTTTGAACTTCTACAGGCCTTGAGGCAAGATCCGGCTACTAAGCATCTTTCTATCATCCTTCTTTCTGCTCGCGCGGGAGAGGAATCGCGTACCGAAGGTATTACAGCGGGTGCGGACGATTATCTCGTTAAGCCTTTTTCAGGCAAAGAGCTCATAGCACGCGTAAACACTCACCTGAATTTGTCACGAGTGAGAAAGGAAGTAGTCACGAATGCCGCAATAGTTTTACGACTTCAATCAGAACAAAAATGGTTAGAATCGACACTTGATTTCATGCCCATTCCGTTACTGCTTATCGAACCTTCCAGTGGACGGGTTACTTTTTCTAATCGCGCAGCAGATCTAATGGCCGGTGGAGTCTTTCCTAAGAATATTCCAATGGAAAATTATACAGAGTCCTATAGATTCACGGATGAAAATGATCAAGAACTTTCTGTGGATAAATATCCATTCGTACGGGCAGCTCGAGGTGAAAAAATTGAAGGGGAGAGTTTAGTCTGGCACTCATCAGCTGGACGCTTTACGATCTTAATGAGTACGGACACTCTGACTGAGATGCATGGTCATCCTAAGACTATCATCCTAGCTTTCCAAGATGTTACGGCACTTTCAAAGGCTATACGCTCTCGTGATGAATTTTTGTCCATCGCTTCGCACGAGCTTAAAACTCCAATCACATCCTTAAAAATGCAGCTTCAATTGGCACAGCGTGAGATTAAACCGGAGAAGGGGATTGTTCCACCTCTAGAAAGGCTGACTAAACTGCTCTATATCTTTAATTTACAGATAGATCGGCTCACAAGTTTAGTGGAAGGCCTCTTGGATGTAAGCCGAATTCAAGCAGGAAAACTAAATCTTAATATAGAGCCTTGCAATCTTTCGAAACTTATTAAGCAAGTTATCGAGCGATTTAATCCTCAATTAATCTATGCTCAGTGCTCCATAGAATTCAATATTGATGAGGGTGTCACAGGGCTCTGGGATCAAGGTCGGATAGAGCAGGTAGTCAGTAATCTTGTCTCAAACGCAATTAAATATGCTCCAGGAAAACCTATTCGTATTTCACTCGCTACAAGACAGGACTACGCCTATTTCACTATTCAAGATTTCGGTCCCGGCATTGAGAAGGAGAAACAGGTTAAGATCTTTGAGCGTTTTGAACGGGCCGTTTCATCTCAAAATATCAGCGGCCTTGGTCTTGGACTCTTTATCTCAAAGCAAATTATTAAAGCGCATGGTGGCTTAATAGATTTATGGAGTGAATCTGGCAAAGGCTCTGTATTCACGGTCACTATTCCTATCCGGCCTATAGCGGATGTAAACGGTGATAAAGGTATTGATGAACCTTTTTTAAACCGTCCAATAGCTCCATTACGCCCAGGAGAAGGAATCCCCCTATGAACACACCTCTCAAGAGAGTTCTCATAGTAGAAGACGACGAATCTATTCGAGACTCGACAAAAGAGCTCTTAGAACTTGAAGGTTATACGGTCGAATGCGCTAAAGATGGCGAGGAAGGGATTCAAACTCTTCGTTATAGCGAGGTTCTTCCCGATCTGATTTTATTAGATCTTATGATGCCCATTAAAGATGGATTTCAATTTCGACTTGAGCAACAGCAAGATCCGAAACTTGCACAGGTTCCAGTCGTTATTATGACTGCTGACGGGCATGCCGAACAAAAAAAAGAAAGACTTAATGCCAAGGGATACATAAAAAAACCATCGGATATTGAGACTATTTTGGAGGTTGTAAAGCAGTGTTGTCCTTAACCGAGAGTTTAAAAAGTGAACCTAAAACCATTGTCATTGTGGATGATACTCTCGATCTGACCTGTGCATACCAGCAGATTTTAGAACTCAAAGGGTATCGTGTTTTTTTAGCAGCTAGCGGACCAGAGGCTCTGGAGTTATTGAGCCGGATTCCTTCACCCAATTTGCTCTTGGTGGATTTTTTAATGCCCATCATGAACGGTGTGGATTTTCTTAAAGAACTTAAAAAACAGAATCCAGAGATCTTTGAAATTACGCCTATTGTTGGATTCTCAGGCCTTTTTAGTGGAAGTCCACTGCTGATAGAAATGGAGCTTATGGTGTGCCGAGTAGTGGAAAAGCCTAGCGGCATTGAAGAGGTCTTAAGGCTAGTCAATGAGACAATCCGTTAGTTAGTTTTTGCCGAGTGGTGACTCTAATAAGTGGAGCACCTAGTCAATCTTTCAGTTAACAGTTGATCAGATTTCTCTAGTTTATAGAGGCAAGTTCTAACAGATTATGAGATTCTAAATGAGTCATCTTCTTTTTCTTTTTAAAGCTCTAAATCAATAAATCACAAATCATAAATCAAACCCGGGAGGGTTATATGAAACTTGCGTCTTTGTGTCTTCTTGTAGGTTTAACGGGTTTGTCCTCTTTTGCTCTTGAAATAAAGATCGAAGAACTTTCGTTACGATTATCTCCTCAATGGCGATTACACCAACAGGCTAAGCATCAATCGACGGAACTTTTAGGGTTTGAAAAAGAGAAGAGCTATCTTCAGGTTTATGTGCGGCCTCTAACCGCCAGTTATCAATCTGAACTCTATGAAATTTCAGAGGCTAAGATAGTTAAAGAATATGTTTATCCCGTTCAATCAAAGTTAAAATGGTTAGTTAAAGAGACACTTAAAGAAAATATTTCTACCCATGTGGCCTTTGCTAGAACGGAGAGTTTTGACTATCTGATGATAGCTAGGGGGCCTCAAGCAGAATCTCCTCGTCAAATTTTACAAGAGGCCATAACCGGTATGGATTTTCTAAATGCATCGACGCGTTCACTTACGGGGCCCGATTATTCAGGTAAGAAATATTATGTGGGATTTGGAGACTATCTTTCTGGATTTATGGGAAATGAAGTTAAATACGATATTGCTCACACTCATGATGTTTTTACAAAAGAGATGGGCGGCAATTATTTGGGAACGAAAATTAATGGTTCTCAAGTCGACTCAGCAGATCTTTATAAAAAGTGGGAGGAGGTAAAAAGTGTAATGACCGATAAGGATATGTATGTTCAATATTCCAGTGGTCATGGAAGCCATACAGGCCTTATGTTTGGCCCGAGTTACAACAAAATCCGTGATAACGCTCTCTCTTATCCTGCAAAAGAGATCATTATCTTTACGATGGCCTGTTATTCAGGAAATTTGGTGGATTCTTTCAATCAAAAAAAATCGATTTGGCAAGATTGGCAGTCTCAAGGTCGAACCTTAATGGTAATGGCTTCGAGTCAAGCTAATGAAACCTCAAGTACTGGCCCTATTCATGACTCTGAAGAGCCACAGGGGCCTAGTGGCAGCGCGGGAAGTGCTTTCGGTCATTCCCTTTGGAAAGCCCTAATTGGCCATGCAGATGGAGCTGTGGATGGGATTAAAGATTATTTTCTCTCTTTGGCTGAAATTCGCGAATTCACGATTAAGCTCACACAAAAGATGGGGGATCACACCCCTTCAGTCACTGGGGCTTATAATGATAATCTCCTTATGGTTAAAGTGCCCTCAAAGCAATATAGAGAGGCTCTTTTAGGTGGAACTGAAAATTTATCTGAGGATCAAATCTTAGAAAAAATTCGCGCCCTCGATGCTGAGTGGAGGCTGAAGTAGTTCAAGACAAGATTGCGAGTCATTACCACAAATCAACAAGGTGGAAATATTTTCGAACGGGATCTAAGGATATTTAGAGATACTCAGCGAAAAGATTATCCTCGTGGTCGCGGGGTGTAATTATTTGGCTTTGGCGAAGTCTTACAATGCTTCTCACTTTGAACATCTTAAATTGAGTAAAAATAATACAGGTGTCTTTTCGAAATACTCTAGAGTCTCTTAGAAATTGATAAAATCCGTCCAATTTTAATTCCTCTAAAAAAATATCTACCTTCTTTACTAGCAGTGATATTATGCAGATTAATTGTCTTATCGTTTTTCATTAAAATAAATTATTAGTGACTCCGAATTTAATAACCTAGCTTTATTAAATAAAAAGGGGAATTTAAAATGGCTAAATTACGTGTTTTGTTTGTTCCTGATTCTATTTACTGGGTTACCGGTGAAATCACTAAGGTATTTGCTCATTTTAGCCCATGGGTATCGCCTACTATTATCTCTGGTCCCATTGTTCAGAGAATAGCCGCATCCCGCCCCTTTCTTCTGAAAAATATTGATCTAGTTCATTTTCTCTGTCCCTACTCCTCTTGGCAGCTGTTGCCTTTTCTTCATACACGGATTCCAACCGTCACTACGATTCATCACGTGGTCGATTGGGAATACGAAAAACATAATTTACAAGGTGATGCATTAATGACCCAGTCTGAGGAGTGGGTGGAGGATCTGGTGACTCGAGGAGTGGCAAGGGATCGGATTGTGAAAATACAAAATGGCGTGGATACAAACTGCTTTAAGCCGGTTAGTTCAGCCGAGCGAATAGCACTACGGCGAAAGTTCAATCTTCCAGAGACCGACCCTGTGATCGGTTTTTTTGCAAAAAAATCCAGCGATCACAATTACCGTAAAGGGGCCGACATTTTCGAATCTGCCATTCTGGAAGTTATCAAGTCAATTCCTAATATTACAGTTTTAATCGTGGGGCCAGGATGGCAGGAATTTATAGAGCGGCTTCAAGTGAAAGGAGTTCGTGTTTTAAATTTCCCCTTCGTAAAAAAGGTTAAAGATCTAGCGCCAATCTATGCGTGCCTCGATCTTTATTGGATTACCTCCAGAATTGAAGGTGGCCCAGTGACCTTAATGGAGGCAATGAGTAGTGAGGTTCCCTGTATCTCGACTCCAGTGGGTCTCGCTAAAGAGATTATTCAGAGTGGAAAGAATAGTATTTTAGTCAATAAAGAGGATTCCGTAGCCATAGCTCAGAACACAGTTTTACTTCTACAGGACCCGATAAGACTGAAAGCCATGGGAAGGACGGCTCGCGAAACTATTTTAGCAAAGCATTCATTGGGTTTTTCCTGCCCTCTTTTAGTAGATCTTTACGGAATTGCCTTGAAAAACTTTTCAGATAGAACTGGCCAGGTAATGCCAAAACTTGAAATTACAAGAGGCGAGTTAATTACCAAAACAACCTATTTGCCGAAACAACACATGGAGGCTATCCCTCATAGTTACCGCTCGGAACTTTTTGCGGAGGAGGATCTTTTATGGATGAACTCATTAAAAGCAGCAGGTGAACGACGGGAAGCTTGGTACTTTGCAATAAAAGCCTGTTTGCATGCGCCATTCTCTTTGGAGGTTTGGAGAGAACTGCTTCGGAAAAATCTACCCCATGGATTCTCTAGTATTATTCGAAGAATTAAAAACCATCGAGTGTTCGCAGGTAAATCTTAATGCTGTCATGCGATAATTCTCGGTGGGCTTTTTTGAGAAGAGTTCTATCGGCTTAGCAGAGAGTACTTCACCGAGAATCGCTGGCGTAATGACTTGAATGTTGCCGAGACTCTTTTGCAAAGTTATCCTTAGTCCTTGAAATTGAGGGCTAAGGACTATGCAACATAAAACCTGGAAAATATTATTTCCATTAATTGCCTTAACCTCTCTTTATCCAGCTGTTTCCTCAGCTCAAGCCCTTTTGGCAGGACTCATTCTCTCTCTTCTTTTTGGAAATCCTTGGCTAGAAAAGACTAAAAAATATGCGACTAAGCTTTTGGCCTATTCGGTCATGGGTCTTGGGGCTGGAATGAATCTAAATGCGGTCTTTAAAGTAGGGGCTTCAGGAGTGGGTTATACCGTTATCGGAATATCTCTTACTCTTTTATTGGGGAGAATAATTGGAAAATTTCTGAGATCCAATCGAGATAGCTCTATTCTCATCAGCGTGGGAACTGCCATCTGCGGTGGAAGCGCTATAGCCGCTGTAGCTCCGGTGATTCGGGCCAAACCCCAGGATGTTTCAGTGAGTCTTGTGATTGTTTTCATGCTCAATGCTACGGCTCTTGTGCTTTTTCCCTGGTTAGGGCATCAATTTAATCTTTCAGAGACTCAGTTTGGTTTGCTAAGTGCCTTAGCGATTCATGATACGAGTTCGGTGGTGGGAAGTGCCGTTCTATTTGGACCCAAGGCCCTTGAAGTGGCAACTACAGTCAAGTTGACTCGAGCCCTATGGATTATTCCGGTTACACTTCTTTTTGCCGCGCTTCAAAAAAAGAATTCTCAAGAACAGAGTGGAAAAAGTTTTAAGAAGCCTTGGTTTATTCTTGGATTTCTTGGAATGGCGGCCCTTGTAACTTTTGTTCCGGAATTTAAGACCTATGGAGATCTGCTCAATCAGGGGGCTAAGCGATCTCTTGTCATGACCCTGTTTTTAATTGGAAGTCATTGCCCTAGATCTGCACTGAAAGAGGTAGGGATAAAGCCTTTGATTTTAGGAATTTCTTTATGGATTTTAGTTTCAGTTTCTACTTTGTCAGCCATCAAACTTGGTTGGATTTCTTAAAATGGCTCCACTTCAACTCTATTTAGCCTCTAGATTTTTGACGACGATTGCCTATCAAATCGAATCTCTAGCTGTGGGTTGGCAGGTTTACGCTTTAAGAAAAGAGCCGTTAGATCTGGGGTGGGTTGGACTTGCTCAATTTATTCCCATGTTGGCTTTTTCGCTTTTAGGGGGGCAGGTTGCAGATAGGTTAAATAGAAAAAAAATACTCTTAGTCGCTTATCTTATCTGGATGGTCACTGTGGTTTTAATGGCAATTGCAACAGCGACAGGAAAAATGAATCTTAATCTTTTTTTGGTTTTGCTTTTTGTGCAAGGAACTATTCGGGCTTTTAGTAATCCTGCGGCTCACGCTTTTATAACTCAAGTGGTAGCTGAGTCAGATTTAAAGCGGGCGATTGCGCTTGGGGCGAGTATTTGGCAAATCTCAACGATTTTAGGTCCACTCATTGGGGGAATGCTTTATGGTTTTTTTGAAGGGGCAGCCTGGATCTATGGTGTTTGTGCTATCTGTTCAATTCTGGGAGTCTTACTTCTAAGGCAAGTAGAGGCTAGAGATCATGAGAAGATGACTGAGAAGTTATCTCTTCGAGAGCTGTTTTCAGGGGTGGATTACGTCTGGAAAAATAAAATGATCCTGGGGTGTATCTCTTTAGATCTTTTTGCGGTCCTTTTTGGCGGGGCGACAGCTTTGTTGCCGGCCTTTGCCTCAGACATTCTTCATGTGGGGCCTACAGGGCTTGGGGTCTTAAGGGCAGCTCCTGCAGTGGGGGCCATTGTGACAAGTTTAATTCTTGCAAAACGCCCCATTAAGACCCATGCCGGTCTTTGGCTTTTCTTTCATGTGACGGTTTTTGGGCTTGCGACAGTTGGTTTTGGAATCTCAGAACTTGCGTGGTTTTCCTTCATTATGCTTTTCATAACGGGGGCTAGCGATATGGTGAGTGTCGTCATTCGAATGACCTTAGTACAATCTGCAACTCCTCCTTCGATGAGAGGTCGAGTAAGTGCGGTAAACTCTATTTTTATTAGCGCCTCTAACGAACTAGGGGAGTTTGAGAGTGGGGTGACGGCTAGCTGGTTTGGGGTGGTTCCGGCCGTTGTTATAGGGGGGCTAGGCTCAATTGGGGTCGCAGCTCTATGGGCTTGGAAGTTTCCTAAACTAAGGAAAATGCAGGATTAAAGCATTAGAAAAAAACTAGAATCGCTGAACTTTGAGGCGTTCTCTGGACAAGAGGCTTATGCTATGGTTTCCTCCACCTATTAATGAAAAAAAACTCGTTAAAAATCTTAGGTGTCTTTTTTGGTTTTATCTTTACTCAAATCCTACCTGCTCAAACTCGAGTCGCCTGGATGGAGCTAAGAAATAAATCGGGTGGAGTGATGCAATTGGAACCCGATTTTTATTATGCGCATATTGCTATCCAAATCGGAAATCAATGGCTTCATGCTCATCCTCAGCGAGGGGTTGAGAGTGTCTCTAAAGAAATATTGGAGAATTTAGGAGAGATAAAAGAGGTCTTGGTTTCAAATGAAGAGGACTCCTCCTATTTAAAAGAGGTTCCCTATTATTTTGGCAGAGCCTTTGATTCTGAGTTTTCCTGGACCGATGAAAAAATTTATTGCGCAGAACTCATTGCAAAACTCCTTAGGGTTCAACCTACACCTATGCACTTTGATCTTAAATATTGGCACCCTTGGTTTCAAAAATACGAAGGAAAACCTGGCTCATCCCCCTCGAAACTCTATTATGAGTTACTAAATCGAGGCTATGAAAAACTACAATAGAGTTATCTGAAATTATTTATGGAAATTTTTGTTGATGCCGATGCTTGCCCCGTAAAAGAGGCTGTCTTTAAAGTCGCTGAGAGATATCAATTAAAGGTCTATGTGGTTTCTAATCATGCAAAGCTTCTTCCTAAATCGGAACTTATTGTGCCGGTGACCGTTGAAAAGAGGTTTGATGCGGTGGATGATTGGATAGCTTCACAGGTTAAGGCCAATGATCTTGTGATTACTAACGACATTTTACTTGCCGATCGCTGTATTAAAGTAGGGGCATTGGCTATTGATCCTCGGGGTAAGATTTTAGATGAGAATAATATTGGAGAGGCGCTTTCGATGAGGGAGCTTTTGTCGGAATTAAGACAACGAGGAGATCTCCAAACGGGCCCTAAAGCCATGGGAAAGAAACATCAATCTAACTTTCTATCTCAACTCGACAAAGTGATTCATTTGCTTAAGAGACGAACCTGAACTTAAGGTTGTCGGTGGATCTCGCTTTGCGCCAAAATCAACCCTGCCGATCTGGTATAGGGTTAGCTGATTAGTGCTATAATTAGAACTTACTTTAGCAATGAGGGCTTCATGGCGATCTATGATGCATTTATGTTTTTTAACGAGTTTGATTTACTCGCTGTTCGTTTAGAAGAGCATGATCCCTTTGTAGATTATTTTATACTTATTCAAGCTGATCGCACCCATTCTGGAGAGCCCAAGGAACTTCTGTTTTCTAAAACAGATCCCAGATTTTCTAAATATTTTGAGAAAATCATTGTGGTGAATGCAAATCTACAGGAAAGTCCAAAATCGGCCTGGGACAATGAAGAGTTACAGCGCAAAGCCGTGTTTTCTGCTGCTAAGTTTGATCCTCAAGATGTTTTGTATCTGAGTGATGTAGATGAGATTGTCAGTCGCCACCACTGGCCCTATCTGCTGAAGCGAATTGAGAAAGAAATGCTCATTGGGGTGTGGCTTAAAATGTACTACTATTTTTTAAACCTTGAAGTTCTTGGCTTCCCCTGGGCTATGGCAAAAATTATGAAAGCCAAAGTATTTCTAGAGAACAATATTTCGGTGAATCAAATAAGATGTTCCCCCTCTGCAGTTATGACCCCTTTTCCTTGTGGATGGCATTTTTCTTATCTTATGACAGTGGATCAGATTATCGAAAAAATCAAAGCTTACGGTCATCAGGAGAATAATAAGATAGAGTTTACAGATCCTAAAGCTATTCAAAAAGCGATCGGCGAGAGAAAAGATCTTTTTGGAAGAGATATGGTTTTTAGAGCAAGTTCTTTCAATTCTACTTGGCCTAAAGCCATGGTGAAGTCAGAAAAATGGCGTGATTTTATTCTCTCAGTTGGAGCGAAGGTTGTTTTAAGGGAGAAGGGGAGTGAAATTTTAAGTTTTGGGAAAGAGAGTCTTAAGATTATTGCAAAACCATTGCTAGCAAGATGGCGTAAAGCCGGCGGAGCTGTGGAAAGTCACAATGCTTTTGGGAGTCATCTCTTTGAACTTTTAATTTCATCTCGACCTAAAGATCAAGAGGCCAAGGAGTGGCGAAAATTAATAGAGTTTTTTAGTTTTATTTTGCCAGAGATTGAGGGGAGGGGAACCGCTCGCCAGTGTGCTGAACTGTTTTTAAGAGTTATTTCATCGGTGAAGCCCCATTCAAAAATTGTGGAGCTAGGATCTGGAAAGGGGCGTTCTAGTGTTTTTGCTTCGCGAGCTGCTGCAGTAACCACATCACGCCTTTTTTGCGTTGATCTTTGGCAAGAGGATCTTGATGAAGGGCAATCTCATTCCACGAGGGAGCAAGCTCAATCAAGAGCCGTTTTTAAAGAGTTCAAAAAAAATATTACTCTTTATGGATGTGACAATGTGGAGGCTTATAAAGGAAAAAGCACTGAAGTGGCAGCTAAGTGGGCCCATGGCCCTATAGATTTTTTATTTATCGATGCAAGTCAGAACTATGAATCGGTCATGGAAGATTTAAAGGGCTGGATTCCGCATCTAAAGCCTGGCGGTATTGTTTGCGGCGATGGCTGGAATCTCGATGAATGCAAAGAGGTTAAAGGAAGCATTAGAGAAGCTTTTCAAGATTTTTTCAAATTAAACCTTCCTAATAGAGGTATCGTTGAGCGATTTTGGGCTCATCAGGTAAGCTGAAGATTTTTTTGTCTGTTAGATCGCACGTCAAGTTTGAGCTCTTTCCGCCAGTGATTCTCGGTGAGCCATAGCGCATAATAAAAAGTGGAGTTATTCAAACTCTTGAATGAACCATCATAAAATTATCCCAATGGCACACTGAGATTTTGCGAAAAGGTTTTTCTAGTGCTCCTCAATTAGCCTCAAAATTTATTCACCGAGAACTGCTGGCTTTCCGCGTTTCCTTGTGCAATCTGGCAGAGGGTTAGGCGGCTTTTTTTTCGAGAAGTCTTAGATTTTACAGGCTTCATTGCGCCTGCAATCACATCAGCTCTGAAACCTTCATCTTGATGATTCGGAAGGACGGTTAAAAAGGGGCTGAGTCCCAATATGCAATAATAGGGACTAAAATCCGTTTATAGGGACTTTATTAGTAATATAACTTGGTATTGGGACATATATAAAGCTATAATAGATTATGTAGTTGTATAGGGACGATAATACCGTCCCAATACTAGGGCTATGGAGGAAATATGGTGGCAAAAAAAAAGGCTAATCTTGAAGCCCTCGTTTTATTGCTTTTGAAGGAAAAGAAAAAGATCAGTGTGCCCGACGTCGCTCAAGCGGCCGGGATGTCGAAGTCAGATGAAGGCGATAGAAAAGCGATCCGCCGTGTGCTCATTAAGCTCGTGGAGCGCGGAATTCTTGAAGCACGTGGGGCCGCGCGCGCGCGTGTTTATGCTGCATTGACCATCGCTGCGGCCGAAGCGCCTAAATCGCAAGAAGGCTTGAAATTTTTCAAAGCCATTTTTCTCTCTCCAGAGAGCGAACGCCTTTTGAAATACGTTTCTCAATCACTCCAAGTCCGTGCGCCGGTTGGATACAACCTGGATTTCTTGTGTTCGTATGAACCGAATCAAACCTTCTATCTCTCCAAAGCTCAACGAGCGGAGCTTTTGAAAATGGGTATCGTCGAAAGCGCGGCTAGGCCCGCAGGCACTTATGCGCGAAACATTTTGAATCGGCTTTTAATCGACCTATCATGGAACTCGAGCCGCCTCGAGGGAAACACTTACTCTCTTTTAGAAACCAAGCGACTCATTGAACTCGGCGAAAGCGCATCCGGCAAGGATGCCTTCGAAGCGCAGATGATTTTGAACCACAAAGGAGCCATCGAATACATCATCGAATCGGCTGTGGAAGAAAAAATCACATCCCATGAAGTATGCAGCATTCACGCGCTTCTCTCAGAAAACCTTTTAGGGGATCCAAGCGCCTCGGGACGTATTCGTCAGATCGCAGTGGGAGTTGGCGGCACGAATTATATGCCGCTCGAAAACCCACACATTCTCACGGAGTGCTTTCAAATCTTCATCGAGAAACTTAACCTCATTGAAGACCCATTTGAGCAGTCCTTCTTTGCGTTAGTGCAGATCTCATACATGCAAGCCTTCGAGGACGTGAACAAACGAACCGCGCGTCTTGTGGCTAATATCTCGCTAATTAAAAAGAATCTTCGGCCGCTTTCATTTGTGGATGTGGATAATGAAGCTTATGTCAAATCCCTTCTCGGAGTTTACGAGAAAAACGATGTAAGTCTATTCCGCGATCTTTACCTCTGGGCTTACACGCGATCGGCACAGCGCTATTCGGCGATTCAGCAGGCAATGGGAGAACTAAACCTGCTCAAGTTGAAATACCGCGCCGATATTCAAGAGATCATTCGCACCGTTATTCTTAAGAAGATCGTAGGCCCGCAGGTGGTTCACCACATTCAGAGTCTTATAGAGGCGAAAAAACTTCTCGATGCTGACTCTGCGGAGTTATTTAAGCTAATAGAAATAGAGATCATCAGCCTTCATGACGGAAATATTGCGCGGTTCAAAATTCGGCCTAGCGAATTTCAAGAGTGGAAGAGTTTACAGTGAGTTTTTCATGAGTAGTAACAATATTCTTTGAAGGTTTAAGATTTTTTTCTCATCTTCGGGAATGATTTTCGTAATTTTGACACCTAATTTCCGAGGCTCTTCATCTTCACCGTTTTTGGAAATGAGAAACCTCTCCTGCATTTAAAAATACTAACCGCCCGGGACACGTTAGCCAAAGATAGAAACATTTCGAGTCTGAAATTGTGGAGTTTTTCTCAGTTTCATCCAAGATTGAGCGGAGATAAGAGTTTAAATTCGTTGGCGTTATTCACTTCTTTAATATTACTGCTATAATGAAAAGCATGCGTGTCGTAGCGATTTTCATTCTAATGTTCATTGGATTTAATACACTTCCTTTTAGTGCATTATTGGAACACGTACACGTAGATAGTAAAGAGGGGAGTCTTATTCTAGCTCAGCAAGATGATGGCTGCGCAGATGAAGAAAATTGCAATTGCCCCTGTAGTACTCAAGAAGGGGGAAGTTGCAAGAGTTGCGGTGTCGGAAATTGTATGGTTGCACTTCTTTCAACGGCAAGTATGGTTCCATCTTTTCAAGGTAAATTGACCCCAGAAGTTTCTGCTCTTACCATGGATTCGATTATTTCTTCTCCTATTACCCCCCCTCCAAAAGTCTAATTGCTCTAAATCGTAATGTAAGAACCCTCTGCAATGGGATTGGCCCAGATGCGGAAATCTTCTTATGAGCTTTTATGGACTTTTATGCTTGATTCTATAATTCGATATTCGCTTAAACACAGAGGCCTTGTTCTGACCTTGACGGGTTTTACTGTTATTTACGGGTTGATGGTTTTAATTCAGCTTCCTGTAGATGTTCTTCCCGACTTGAACAAACCTACTGTGACCGTAATTTCCGAAGCTCAAGGAATGGCTCCAGAAGAGGTTGAAATTGTCGTTACTCGACCCATAGAAACCGTTTTGAACGGAATGCCGGGCGTGACTCGCCTCTTTTCCTCTTCAACCACTGGACTTTCAGTGGTGCGAATACAATTTGAATGGGGCACAGATTTGCGGTTTGCTAGGTTGTCGGTTTCGGAGCGAATTCAACTTACAAAAAGTCGAATGCCAGAGCATATCACCCCACATTTATCTCCCACTTCGTCGATTATGGGTGAAATCCAAATGGTTGGTATCACTAGCAAGGAAGGAAAGACAACGCCTACTGAACTAAGAACGCTTGCTGATTGGTCCATTCGTCAACGACTTCTCATGATTCCAGGGATCTCCCAAGTTTCGGTGATTGGGGGAGAAGAGCTACAGATCCAGGTCTTAGTGAACGCTGAAAAGCTGCGAAAAAAACTCATTCCTATTCATGAGCTGCAACAAAAACTTACCCATCTTTCTGAAGCCAGCGGAGGTGGATTTATTACTAAGGGAGAGAAAGAATGGTTGATACGAAACTTTGGTCGAGTACTTAACTATGAAGAAATACCTAATACTGCTGTTGGAATGCATTTAGGAGTTCCTGTTCTTCTCAAAGAAGTTGCTACTGTGGAATTCGGGCCTGCTCCTAAAAGAGGGGCCGCCTCTGTTTCAGGAAAAGATGGCGTTATACTCATGATTCAAAAGCAACCCTCCGCCGATACTCTAGTACTTTCTGAAAAAATTAATTCGACATTAAAGGATCTTCGAAAGGAAATTTCTCCAGATATTGACGTGCAAGGTGACCTATTTAAGCAATCACACTTTATCAGATCTGCTATTGGGAATGTTGAGGAGGCCTTGCGAGATGGCTCAATTATGGTGGCCATTATTCTAATTCTCTTTCTTCTCAACGTGAGAATTACCTTTATTACTCTTACGGCGATACCTGTATCGCTTTTCATCTCTTTTATCGTTTTTTACATCATGGGCATTGGAATTAACACAATGATCTTGGGCGGACTTGCGATTGCGATTGGGGAGCTGGTTGATGATGCAATTGTGGATGTTGAAAACGTATTTCGTAGACTTAAAGAAAATAGAAAAAAAGGAAATCCAAAAACAACTGTTCAAGTGATTTTTGAGGCTTCTAGCGAAGTGAGAAACTCCATAGTGCTCGCTACAGTTATCGTTGTCCTGGTTTTCATACCGCTATTTGCTCTCTCCGGGGTTGAGGGAAGACTCTTTACTCCAATTGGTATCTCTTATGTTGTTTCGCTTTTAGCTTCACTATTGGTCTCGCTTACTCTGACTCCAGTTCTTTGCTATTTTCTCATCGGAAAAACTCACGAAAAAGAAATGGACGAGGATGGATGGCTTGTAAGAAAATTAAAAAATATCGACAAAAGTATTTTAGAGTGGTCATTAGAACATCCAGGAAAGGTTATCGGTGCGACCGCTGTCATCGTTATTGCTTCTATGGCTGTAGTTCCTTTTATGGGACGAAATTTTTTACCTACATTTAACGAAGGAAGTGCAATGGTAGAGGTAAATACACGAGCGGGAATATCACTAGAGGCAAGTCATCAATTGGCTATAAAAGTAGAACAGTCACTTCTTACTATACCCGAAATCATCTCAGTAGGGAGACGAACTGGCCGTGCTGAGGAGGATGAACACGCGGCAGGGGTAAATCACTCGGAGTTTGAAGTAGCTTTAAAGAGGTCGTCAAGGACACGACAAGAAATATTCTCTGATATTCGAGATAAGGTTCGGGCTGTTATTCCAGCTGATTCCTATCTCGGGGTTAGTCAGCCTATCTCCCATAGACTCGATCATGTTTTATCGGGAGTGAAGGCCCAAGTGGCTTTAAAGTTATTTGGTGGAGATTTGAGAATTCTAAGGCAGCAAGGTGCGGAAATCCGAAATGTGATTGCTTCAGTCCCTGGTATTACGGATCTCCAGGTTGAAGGGCAGGTACTTTTTCCCCAGTATAAAATCTACGGGGTAAGAGAAGATCTAGCTCGCTATGGAATTACTCCAGGTGTGTTAATGGACTCCCTGGAGGCCATGTTGCAAGGAGTTCCTGTAACTCGACTCATTGAAAAAGAGAGGTATTTGGAAGTTTTTATGCGATTGGATGAGAATTCTCGTAATGACATTGAAGCCATTAAACGAATTCCAGCCCACGTATTACCTACGGGACAAATTATTCCACTAGGAGATGTGACGGATATTTTTGAGACCAGTGGCCCCAACATGATTGAACGAGAGAATCTTCAGCGTCGAATAGTAATTTCCTTTAACACGATTGGACGGGATCTTGATTCCATTGTAGAAGATGCACAAAAGAAAATTTCCGAAAATGTGAAGCTTCCTGAAGGATACTATCTTGAATTTGGTGGGCAGTACGAAAGTCAAAAGGAGGCCTCACGAAAGGTAACTCTTCTAGGCATCGTTTCTCTTTTTGCCGTTCTAGCGATTCTAGTGAGTCACTTTAGGTCGCTCCCCGTTGCACTACAGATCATGGTGAATGTTCCGTTGGCGCTTGTGGGATCAGTAACCGCGGTTCTCTTAACAGATAGAACTTTCTCAGTGGCCACGCTTATTGCTTTTATCACTTTGTGCGGTATCGCTAGTCGAAATGGCATTATGATGATCAGTCACTATATTCATCTGATGCGCGAAGAGGGGGAGAGTTTTACGAAGTCGATGATTATTCGTGGTTCTCTTGAAAGGCTTGTCCCTGTTCTCATGACGGCTTTTTCGGCCATTCTGGCTTTGACCCCACTTCTTTTTGCAAAGGACCAACCTGGTAAGGAGATCCTTCACCCTGTAGCTGTTGTGATCGTGGGAGGTCTTCTATCCTCTACCTTATTAGACATTTTTGTTACCCCAGCGATTTTTTATCGATTTGGAAGAAAGAGTGCAGAACGTCTCTTAGCCAAGAACAATACCAATAAAGGAGATCAAGAATGAAACTATTGATTACAATCATGATGCTAACTGCCGTACTCGGCGCTTTTGCTCACGAAGGGCACAATCACGAAGCCTCTGTAGAAGCGGCTCCACGAGGAGGAATTCTTCGAGATGCATTGCCGCATTTTAAGAGCGAAGTGGTTATTAATAAGGAGTTGGTAAAGCTTTATATTTACGACACCAAACTTCAGTCCATTGTGCCTGATAAGGAAACTTTAAAGGGTGATGTTCAATTCCCAAGAGAAAAGAAGCCGAGGGAGATCTCTTTTAAGCTAGTGAAGTCTAACAAATCAACAGAGCCCAGCCACTATGAAACAAAGATAACCAAGATTGATAAAGTTCATCGCTTTGACATGCATGTCATTGTTGAAGTGGGGGATAAAAAGGGAAAGGCCGATTTTGGAATAGATAATATTCACTAAGGAGAAACTGAATCTAAAGAGGATAAATCTATGAGTAAGAAATATTATTTTGTCATCCTTTTTTGCGTTAGAGTTTTTTCTGTTGATCAATTGCATTTAAGTTACGAAGATCTTTCGGCATTAGTAAGGGAGCGAAATCAACATGTCAGAGCTTTTAAGATGTTTCAAGAGGCTGCAGAAACCGAGACGGGTCACCTTGAGCGTTCTTATCTCCCAAAGGTTACAGCAACAGCGGGAGCGGAAACATTTAGTTCTGGCCCCAATGGAATCAGGTCTCAACCCTTTGGGTCGGTTCAGGGAAATATCAACGTATTTCGTGGGGGGAGAGATTTACTGATCGAACGAGAAAAGCAAGCATTTGCCAGAAAAACTACTGCAGAATTTGAAGAGAACTTTCAAGAAACTCTTCAGGAAGTCAGAGAGATTTACTGGCAGCTGATTTATCAGAACGAACTTCTATTAATTCTTGCGGAAGCTTTAACGCAAAATGAAAAAAATGGAAGGGGGGCTGAAAGAAGGATAAAGGCCGGTCTTGTGTCCGAAACCGATCGAATTGAGTTTGATCTTAATGCTCTAAAGATCAAGCAAGAAATGATTCGATTGAAATTGAATTCGTCTAATGCACAGAGGCTTATGCTATCCCTATTGGGTTATTCTGAAGATACCAAATTAACCGTTCTGGAGAAGTTGCCACATTCTCACGAAGCTTCTACTGCCGATAAAGAGAATAGATTATCAAATCACCGATCAGTAAGAGGCGCATTGGCAGATAGAGATGGCTTTTCCGCTCGATCCTCTGAGGCTTTTCGTTGGTGGACTCCTTCGGTGGATGTATATGGCGGATATTCACTCTATACTCTTCGAGAAAGAGATTATGTTTTGCAGTCAGATAGGCTTGAGCCGGTTTTAGGTGTGAAGCTTACGATTAATATTTTCGATGGGCTTCAATCTAGAAATATTTCCACCGTGGCCAGTTTGAGGGCTGAAGCCATGGAGAGTGAGGCTAAGCAGATTGAACGGAATTTACAAGCCAGACTGCAATCGATAAGACAAGAACTAGAGGTTTCACATGAACTTATCCATACGTCGGAAGATGTTTTGGATAAAGCGAGACGCTATCTGGAGCGTACAGTTACAGAATATGAACGAGGCATGAAAAACTCTCCTGACGTATTAAGCGCTACGAGCAGATACTATGAAACAAAAGCGCGAGTTCTAGAATTGAAGCGCGATTATTTGATTGCAAAAGCGAAGTTCAAAAATTTGATGGGTGAATGAAGTGGTATTTCTAAACTTATGACTTAGGCCCGTTTTTTTTATCAACCCCCTTCGAATTGCTACGATTGACCAACTTAATTAGTAAGTATATGAGCGGCTTCTTCATTTTTAAATGCAATGGCTTTATTGAGGCAAAATTTTGCATCATGTTTTTTATTACCCCCTCACGGCTATTAGCTAAAACCTAGAAGCTGGCATTATCTCCTTCCCAACTTGCCGAATTTCACACAAGGAAATTGACACTACCTACACAACCTCTTAATCATACAAGTCGTTGCTTTGGTATCATTATTTATGATACCATATCAATATGAAACCAAAGGAGACCATTGGAGCATTTGACGAGTTTCTCGCGTCTCACAGAATAGCCTTTTCCGCTGTGGCGATCGGCGGAACAGCGCTCGCCATTCTAGGTGTCATTTCTAGAGAGACGCGCGACTGCGACATACTTGATCCTGAAATCCCCGAGAATGTTCGCAAGCTAGCTGAAGAGTTTGCCGCAGAGCAAACACGCGTGGGGAACTTGCTCCGCGAAGATTGGCTCAATAATGGTCCGGCCTCCCTCATAAAGAACCTTCCAGATGGCTGGAGAAATAGATTGATTCCTCTTTTTTCCGGCAAATCTCTAAAGCTTTCTACTTTGGGCCGCCCCGATCTGCTTAGGACCAAGTTTTTCGCCCTCTGTGATCGCGGAACTGATCGCCAGGACTGCCTAGCTCTGAAGCCGTCAGTCGAAGAAATCAGGGAGTCCATCGAATGGGTGAAGTACCAAGACGCCAACCCGCAATGGCCTAAGCATGTGGAGGAAGCGCTTACGAGTCTAGCGAAGGAGTTGGGTTATGGGATTTAAGCGAACCATCCTTCCCGAAGAGCTTCCGAGAGGTGAGCAGCTTTCTGGTGATCTAGCGGGTATCGGAATGCTCGTTGCGACTACACCTTCGAAGAGCCCCAACATCGAGAACACAGTATTTGCTGCATCCATTGAGGGAATAAATAGCGATCTTCGGACTCTTTCGCTTCTCGTCGATTGGATCGATTTGCACTCTGATCGGCTAAACGCGGATCGATTGATCAAGATGATTAAAGAGAACAGCAACGAACGAGTTCGTTGTTTCTGGAAGGCCATTGCTCAGTGGAAAAAGAAGGATATGCGGCTTAAGCGCCTAGTGCGGTTTTATCGAGGTCAGAGGCTCGATCTGCTTGAGTCAGGAACCGAGTTTCTCATCAAGAGGAAGGGCGAGGATGATCGCTTTGAGGGAACGTGTTTGCGTGTTCCCAACGAAACCTTGCGCCATCGTCCCACCGATATTCTCGCCCCTGAAGAGCTTGCGAAGGTGCACGATGCCTATCGACAGCGGATTATGATTGGACCTTCTTACCGCGCCGATATGTGGGCCCATTTAGAACGGACGGGAGCGATTTCTGCTTCGGAGCTAGCTCGCAAAGCATTCGGCTCTTTCGCTACAGCGTGGCAGGTCTTAAGGGACTGGTCCATCCTTCGTTCTACAAAGTGAACTTTGTAGGCGCTTGCATACCTCCTGATCCCTGATAAAAGTTAGACACTTTTGACTCGACGACTAGTCGTATTAGAGCATTACAGAGTTCCGCAATTGGCCTTCGATTAAACTCAGGTTGTTCGGTTCGATCAGATTGTAAATGGCGTTTCTCAGGTTTAAGTCAGAGGACCTAAATACTTGTTCTGTGCTGCGAAATTGCACAAACGACAATTTAAATCCTTGTTTAACGAAATATTAAAATGTTCAGATAGGTAAGCCATTAATTCGAAGTCTTTATTTCCGTGAAGTTCGCCAAAAATCCATTGAGTTTTCTTGAGGATCGAATCAGGAAAAGAGGTAAGGATATTATGTTCGGCTCCTTCCGTAACAATCTTAATTAAATCAACAGTTTCAATTTTTAATTCCTGTAAAATTCTTTGAGGGCTGTATACGGTCACAGAGATACTTTCGGTAGTATTGCTCCCCGCTTCAAAAAAAGAGCATCCCCCAAGGTTGTTAGGATTGTCTGATAAAAAAAGTTGTTCCGTTCCGTCTGTTGCTCCCAATGCAGCATTAATAGGCTTGATATTGGAGTGGGTTTTTACGTTTTTTTGCAAAATGGAAAAATTTCGCGGTGCGGGTTCGAAACTGTAAATTTGAGCACTGGGATAAAGGTCATTTAGCCAGAGAGTAGCGGCACCAATATTAGCTCCGATATCAAAAATAATTTTGGGCGCTTTTATGGTGGGTGGCTGATATTCTCTTTTCCGTTCAGGCTTTAACAGAATTTTGTACAAGATCTCGGCGTCGCTAGTTCCCGGTTGATAGTAGATCAAATGACCACGCCAATTCAAAGTGGCCAATTCGTTTTTGACTTGTCGGTTGGAGAAACTTCTCGCAAAATCCAATGAGCCAGAGCGAATCCAGTATTTTAGCCTGTCAACCATTCTATCTGAGTTTCTTAATATGAAGTTGGCGTTCCCGGGTCGATTTATTCAGAACAGCTATTATGCAAGCCGCCGCCTGAAGCCCTTGATTTCATTAGGAACGACAACCCAGGTAACGTTCGGTTAATACAGCCAGATAGAATTATCCAGAACCGCCTGTCCTGTCAACGTGGATCAACCGACTCCTTTGCCGTTTCCAAAGAAATGCGATCAATGATGGCGATGGCTTTAGTGGAAGCCTCAAAGGCATCATTAAATAGACTCCATGCGGCACACTCTAAGAGCCAACCAAATTTTCCGACTCCCTTGGTAAAAGGGACGGGGGTAGCTTCTTCTGTTCCATTCGCGAGGCCCGTTATTTTGGCTAGCAGTTGGTCGTTGGAGATCCCCTCTAAACCGGATATTGCCCGTACTCCCCCAGATGCGGGTTTAAGCTTCCAAAAAGCTTTTTGAAATTCTCCATGAACAATATGATCACGTAATTTTTTGGCGAGCTTCAGTTGTTCTCGCTCGCTCTCGTTGATACGTGAAGAAAACTCGTTCACGACCGCTCTATAAACTCTGTCGAAGTCAAAACCGTCGGATAGTTCGCTGATCGTTTTGGTCTTGTCGGCCAAGAGTCTTACTTTCAATTCAAACAAGGCCGCTCGTCCAGCCACATTTTCAAACTCCTCATAAACTCTGTATAAAAAATCCATTAGTCTGCTGAATCCGGTTCAAAGAACTGCCATTTGACCTCGGGGAATTTAGCTTTGATGTCACGTTCCATTGTATTGATGGCATTAATAAGTTGGCTGACCTCTTTCAGGTTACCGGGGGATATTTTGCCGCTAATCATGACTTCGTGATCACCGATCTGGAGAGCTATGAGGTTGAAGACCTTTCCACCAGGGATCAGCTCCGAAACCTTAGCCTCAATGTAGCCTCTAAAGTCCGTCGCTGGCGTTTCCCCAATAATAAGTGACTTGATCTCTATGGCCAACAGGACAGCAACGCCCACCAGCAGGGCGCCTACTGAAATTGATCCGGCGGCGTCCCACACCGGGTTCCCAGTGAGCCAAGATAGCAGTAGGCTCAAAGTTGCGAGCATTAAACCCACCATAGCGGCAGCGTCTTCTGTGAAAATGACCAACAGTTCAGATGAGGTCGTTTTACGAAACCAGATCCATAAATTGGGGTATGGGTTCTGTGCTTTCACTTCATTTATGCAGGCTTTGAACGAAAATCCTTCCAAAATCAAACTGAACAACAAAATTCCCAGACCTAGGAATGGCGAGGACACCTCTCCATGTTCGGAAAGTTTATGCACGCCTTCGTAGACTGCGAACAACCCGCCGAGGGAAAAGAGAAGAATCGCGACAATAAATGACCAGAAGAAGGCCTCTCGTCCATAGCCCAATGGGTGTCTTTCAGAAGGGGGGCGCTTCGCCTTTTTATTTCCAATCAGGAGCAGTACCTGATTGGAGCAGTCCACGACACTATGAATCGCTTCGGCAAACAACGCCGCACTTCCGGAAATGGTTGCACCAACGAATTTTGCGATCGCGATCCCGAGGTTCGCGAATAATGCGATGACAATAACTTTAGTTGATCCGCCGCCTGCACTCATGTGGGAGTTCTCCTTTTTATTAATTGAGCATCAGCGATATTACCCCGTTCAATCTCCCGACAAACCGCCTCTTGCGCCTTAAAGATATCCTTTAGGAAACTTTCGATCGCCTCTGGTTTCATTTTGCTGCTACAGCTAAAAATATCCACTGATGCACAGCCGTGTTCTGGCCATTCAAAGATTCTCATTGTTATTTACCTCCGTTAATTACCGCAAAGTAACTTTGCAGGATTTTAAAAGCCCAGCCTATGTCGTGGGGTAAATTACATTCCTTTGCCATCGTATCAAACCGCTCGGTCCAGTCCGCTGGTGGCGGTTCTAAGGTTTTTGGTAGAGAGTGGCTCTTTCTTCTCTTAAAAGTTTTCTTTAGCGCATCAATAACTCTCACAGTGTCGAGCTTCTGGTTATCAATTAAGAGAATTATATCGATCAAATCTCTCGCTCTCGAATTGGCTACGGTTCGTGGTCGTGTATACGCGTGTAGCTTTTCTGCGAACTGTTGCTCCTTTGGAATGGTGACTACATCTTTCGATGGAATTTGTGCGAACTCAAGCCAATCTCGACTTGTTAGAGTTTCAAGAGGTTCTATCGGGTAGTCTCCTGCAGCCACATCTACATGGAACTTCACAAAGCTTCTTTCATCTATTCTTGATTCAACAGGAAATCTAGCGCCTCCATAAGGAACCGCCTCCAAATCAAGCATCTGTCCTCCTACAAGGAAGCTAAAGTGATCGTTCAACTCAATGCTCGCGTCACGAATCAAAAGATCACGAAAGAATTCTCCCAGTTCTTTTTTCTCTTTGAGGATTTCGGTACTTCTCAGCGTGAGATCAATATCCTTAGTAGCTCTCGCGGTTTGAATTCTCAGTTCAAGCGCATAACCCCCTTTGAGAGCAAAGGGGCTGGGGCTTCTATGAAAGAGTCTTGCAAGAAGTCTATCGAATGCAACTTGCCTACGTAAACGTTGCAAAGCCTTTCCCTCTGCCAGCGCGATTGTCTTTAATCTACTTTCCAGAGCCTCTCTAAACGCTTTTGCTGTTTGATATGTCTTTTGCTGAGCCATTATATGACTCCTTTAAGAAGAGACTTAAGTTTCTCAGAGACTGTTCCAGAAATTCTAGGATCTTTTAGTTCCTCTTTCGTAAGAAGACCTCTGTGGAGGCCTTCTTTAATTCCTTGTTGAATAAACTTTTCATCACTTTGATTTGAAGTGATGAGATCGAGAATCGTACGAAAAGGAGTTGTGAATTTAAGGACACCGCTTTTTCTAAGATCCGTTTTTGGAATTAGCCCATAGTGAAGGACAATAATCTTAGGGACTTCAGTTCTACGAAAACCTTTTGGCACAGTCATGTGAAGCTTTGATGGATTAAGATCGGAAAGCTCGTAGAAACTCATGGCGGTTTCATGGGAGTAGATTCCTTGTGGATCATCGTTTCGATCCCTTGACCAAAAATAGTAAAGAATAAGGTCCCACCGATCCGAACGAGGGTAGTTAGCAAGTCGATAGATGCCTCTTTGCTCTCTGATCCAGTTGCCCGACTTTACATGGTAGGCATGATTTTTTTCACCAAACCCAGCATCAATTGCTTGTTGGGCTGTGAAAAAACCTTCCTGGTCATCTGCTACTTCGTAGAGAGTTTTAAAGGTCTGTTTTCTTATATTTTGCTTCATACATAGAACCCTTAATTATTACGTAGTCTATGCTACGTCATTTATATCGGATGTCAAGCATATAACCCTTAATAATTAAGGGTTATATGCACACATTAAGAACTGGCCTTGTAACCTTTCGTAATTTCAATCGTTTCCAATTCATTATTGAGACGTTTTGCTTGTTCACGCGCTTCTTCGAGCGTCATGGTTACATTAAAGTAGTGCTCCCCCAGTTCTCATTCTGGAATCATAGACCCGATGCACTTCCCATTTTCGTAGCGTGTTTTTAGGAGTCGCCATCCGGTTCTTCTATTCCGAATAAAGTAACCCATATAGAAATCCCTTCTACAGGTCACCGTGTCTGTTTTTAACGGTGATACCGTGTCGCGATTTCCGGATTTAGAAGCTTTTCAAATTATCGATTAAGGGTACTTGCACATTGTGGTTGGGATGGGGTATTTGCTATCAGAAATCAACCTCACCAAGGGGCGATTCCCCCGTCAATGGCGTAGAGCCCCAAAAATGAATGTACTTCTTGGTACCTGGTTTACACTTTATACCGGGCACATGGTTTACACTATTCTGCACTGTTCACACCTGTATAGTTAGGTTTAAGCCCGAAAGGATCGTCCTTTGGGGCAAACTTTTGACTGAACTCGTCGAAA
>SXPJ01000034.1 GCA_005776395.1 Bdellovibrionales bacterium
CATTGAAGATCTGGTTTTAGATCTTTGAGTTCAAAAATGTCTTCGCGGAATGAGAAGGGAATAAAAGTTTCTCTGGGATCTCTTCCCGGCTTTTCCAACTCTTCAATAATATCTTCTAGGGTGAACTGACCCACTTCATCTATAAGAGTTTTATCTTCTCTTAAAACAGAAGCTTTAGCTCCAATGAGCTCTTTAATGTTTTTATTAAGTCGAGCACTAGAAGATTCTAAAGCTGCGTATCGCTCAGGATGAACTCCTGTATTATCTAGCGGATTTTCAGCATCGGGTATTCTTAAGAATCCAGCCGCTTGCTCGAAATAGTTGGTGGAAAAATGAGGAACTTCAAGAAGAGATTTTCTTGATTTAAATAAACCTTTTTCGGTTCTGTAGGTCACAATATATTTAGCGAGTGCCTCCCCGATACCCGAAACATGGGAGAGTAAATGGTAAGAAGCCGTATTTAAATTGACTCCAACTGAGTTCACACAAGAATCGACCACATTATCGAGTGATTTTTTTAATGAGTGAGGGCTGATATCGTGTTGGTACTGTCCTACCCCAATGCTTTTGGGATCTGTTTTTACTAGCTCTGCTAAGGGATCTTGGAGTCTACGACCAATCGAGATGGCGCCTCTAATTGTAACATCTAAATCTGGGAACTCTTCTCGAGCTACTTCACTTGCACTGTAAACACTGGCTCCAGCTTCATTGACCGAAACCACGGGCAAAGACAACCCACTTTCCTTGACAAGTTGTCGAACAAAAAGTTCAGTTTCTCTACCAGCTGTTCCATTTCCAATGGCTATAGCTTTTAAAGGATGAGCTTTAATGATTTCAGTGAGGAGTGTTTTTGATTTTTGTTTTTCTTCGTCATTTTGTAAGTGCAGAATTGCACTGCCTAAATATTTTCCAGAATCATCAACGAGAGCCATTTTACAACCTGTTCTAATTCCAGGATCAATAGCTAGAACAGCTTTAGGTCCAAAAGGCGAGGCTAGTAAAAGTTTTTTAATATTTTCCGAAAAAACTTTAATCGCCATTTCATCGCCTACAGCTTTTAAGGCTTTATGAACTTCATTGTCGATACTGGGACGGACATAGGCTTTGTAAGCGATACGCGCTGCATTAAGTAGGGTTTCAGCTCCGGGGGAATCAGGGATGGTGAGGGCCGCTTTTTCAAAAGCTCCGACTAAATTTACATCGAATTGTGGATCTTTAGGATCCCCACCAAAATCCAATGTAAGTTCCTCTTCAATCCATCCTCTTCTCATTGCTAAATAGCGATGAGAATTCTGGGGAAGAAGAAGATGTTTAATTAACTCCTGAGAGTCAAAATATTTTTCAAATTTGCTATTGGGTTTAACTTTGCTTCCTTTGCCGGTTTTGGCAAAGCCATTCTCAAAAAGTTGGGTTCGAACAAATTGTCTCAATTCCTGTATCTCAGCTATTCGCTCAACGATGATATCTTGAGCTCCTTTAATGGCTTGAAGAGCTTCAGTAATCCCTTTTTCCTCTTTTCTGAATGTAAAGGCCCAGATTTCAAGTGTCTGTCCGGGTTGGGGAGTCTCCAATCCATGACCACAGTTCCAGATCCAATCGGCTAGAGGTTCAAGCCCTGCCTCTTTGGCTAAAGTGGCTTTAGTTTTTTTCTTTTTCTTGAAGGGAAGGTAAATATCCTCAAGAAGAGTTAAGTCAAAAGTAGATAAGATTTTAGTTTTAAGTTCAGTATTGAGTTTGCCTTGGGATTCGATCTCTTTTGTAATAAACGACTGACGCTTAACAACGTTATCCCAATTCTCTTTTGTATCTAGAACTGTCTGAATTGCGACTTCATCTAAATTTTGCGTTTGCTCTTTACGATACCTAGCGATGAAAGGAACTGTAGCACCTTGTTCACTAAGCTTTAAAACAGCTAGAGCTGAATTTAGGGGAATATTAGAGACGGTTTGCTGTAACCAATTTTCAAAATTCACTGAAACATCCTAAAAAATATGACTTTCAAATTTGTTATTCATCATTTTATTAAGCTAAAATCGTAGTTTTAATTGAACAGGTAGAATTGTATTTTTTTTTGCTGCAGTCAACTGAAAGGCGCTTAATAATAGAGTTTTTTGAGCGCATTTCTACAATCTAGTAGTACCAACGTAGTGCAGCATAGGTGATGTTGGGTATTCCTAATTCAAAATTGGGCGGTGAAATAGCAATCCTTCCACCCCATTCAGATTTAGAATTCCCTACATTAAAAAACTGGCCCAATAGAATGTCCAAGTTGTTAGTTAATGAGTAATTAAAATATAAGTGCATTAGAGTTGAGGGGTCTTGGAGATTAACTATGTTTATCCAATGGCTTTTGAGCAGCGGATGGATCTCCCAGGATAAGATTAAGCCTCCATACCATTGACCTCTGAATGGAGCTGAACGATGGATAAACTGTTCAAACACATAATCCCTATTGCTTCCAAAACCATTGTAAAACAATTCAAGTTTTCCATTCCACTTTGGAGAAAATACATAATCAAAGCCTAAAAGACCTTGAATGTAGTGTTTCCCTTTATCATCGTATCCTACCCACTCGCCTCGGATAAGTCCCTCTCCAATGTTTCCAGCTGTTTCTAGGCCTAAATAAAATTTATCATCGGATCTTCCACTGGTTAGGGCTAAGTCAAAATTATTTTTATTTCCCTTAACTCTTAAATGAAAGTTTTGTTCTTTCTGCTCCGGAGCCTTGGGAAGAAATCTCGCTTCTAGCTGCAGAGGGCCTGTCCAGATCACAGTGACTGCATCTTCGGTTTTAGGAAACTCCGGATCGATAAAATCGAATAGATACCGTTGAACTTGCGACACTGCCGTAAAGATTTGTCCCACCCCTGTTGCAATAACTTGCTTTCCTACCACCCACTTAAAATCGCCAAAGATAAATTGGGCAGATAAAAGGTTGAGCTTACCAATAAGGGTAACATCTTTTCTTTTGAGTAATGTCCATTTGGCTTTCCAGGCCGAAGTGGGAGAAAGGTCTGGAATGGATAGAGGGGACGGATTATCCCGTTCTATGAAAAGGTAGGCCTCCTCAGCGAAATCGAGTCTAAAGTGAGGGTGAGTTAAGACCCCTTGAACTCGAAATCTTTCTTCATTGAAGAAAATCCTATTTCGTTCATATACGTTGCGCTGGTTGAGATCTCTTACTCCCAAAAAAGATTTAATAGAGCCACTTCGTTCCCAATTCCAATCACCCCCTAAGTGAATCCCGTAAATTAATCTAGGGTATAAAACGCAGAACAGAAAGACTGCGAATCTTAAAGAAAAAATTAGAATAGATCTTTTTTGAGCCATTGCCATTTAGGGAGTAGTTGTAAAGCGAGTTCTAGCGAAAGAAAAGTAATAATAAAAAGAAGAATGAAGGCAGTAAGCGAGTGAGGTTTTTTTACAGAGGGTTGAAAAACGGCCCACTTCCATTTCTCTTCAATCTGGCACAAAGACTGCAGATTCGATCTTCAAAATCAAGATTCTCAATAACCTTTTATTAAGAAAGAGGCACTGGTTATGGAAACAACCCCACAGAAAAGTAAAAGAGGCTTTGCCTCCATGGATCCTGCAAAACAAAAAGAGATTGCGAGCCGTGGTGGTAAAGCAGCTCACGCTAAGGGCACAGCCCACGAATTTACATCCGAGGAGGCTCGAGGGGCTGGAAGAAAAGGGGGGCTAATAGTGAGTCGAGATAGAGCTCATATGGTTGCTATTGGTCGCGAAGGTGGGCATATGCGAGCAAAAAAAACTAAGCTTCGATTACTCCAATCCCAGGAATTAGGGGCTGTTCCTACTTGGGGAACTTCAATTGATAGTACAAGAACTTCCGAAAAGACTCCCGAGGAAAACGAGCAGAACCCTGAAAGACATCAGCTTTCAGCTTAGACTTGAAAAGGGATAAAGTACTCTTTTGTTGCTGTTACAACTTTGATATTTTTACTAAAAAGAGTACTTTATCTTTTTAAGAGCTCTTTTTCGAAGTGAATTTCTGGAGAGTTTCGAACCCTTGTGACAATGTCCAGAATTAGCCGTTGAACCTTCGCTTTGCTTTGCTCCTCACATAATTCTGTCAGTCGATTATGTTGCGACTTTAAAATGGTTTTTACTGCTTTGGGGCTTGATAAAATAGACGCTAATATTTGGGCGATTTCCAAGGGTTCTTCTGTGTGAAAAGCCACACCACTTTTTGACATGGTTTCTTTACTGCCTGTCTTGGGCATGAAAAAAGTGGGGACATGTCGGCTCATAGCTTCAACTAGAGGTAAGCAAAAACCTTCATGCTCACTTAAACAAACAAAGGCATCAGCGATTTCATAATAGTGTTCTAAGGTTTTTTTATTCACACTTCCGGTGAGTCGAATATCATTATTTAAACCCAGCTGTTTAATGAGAAGTTTTAAGTAATCGGTATAAAGCTTGTCTTGGCTTCCCACTAAAAAAAGTTTTGAGTTCTTGGGGAGTATCTTTTTTAGATGAAAAAACATCTTTATCAAAAGAGCCTGATTTTTGTGTCTGGTGATTCGTCCCACGAAAAGAATGTTTTTGGGCTCATCTTTTTTTAAATGAAACCTTTTTGTTTTAACTTCCTGTAGTTCTTCTTTAAGATCTAACAAGGGAAGAGTTTGTGGAGAGGAGAAATGATGTTTTTTTAAATCTAAGGCGTTAAAGTTTGAGGCGGCAAATGAAGCAATGGTTTCATGTCGAAGAGCGGTGAGCTGTTTTTTTCCAAGGTGACTTAATTCAGCTAGAAAAGGATCGTGAGGAAAAAAAATAGCGGGAGTGACATTGTGGTACATCAAAGCCTTGGGAATTTCGATTCGAGCCAATTTCTTTAGTTCAGGATTTCCATGCGAGTGATGAATAAGAAGAAGATCGCAATCCCACATCTTTTCAGGATTAAACTTAAATGCACTAGGGGCAGTTATTCCCTTGAGTTGGGAAGCGAAAATTTCTCCAGAGATTCCGATCTCTCTTAGGGCTGATCTAATAAAAAACAGCTGATGGCTAACGCCATCCGTGGGGCTAATCCAGTAATGAAACTGATGAACTCGAAATGATTGCCCTTTTTCTAAAGTCATTAACCTCTCCTTAAACAAGTTTTTAATTGTTTTAGGCTTCGGTTGGCATGTCGAGCGTAGGCCACGAGGGTACGAATTAAGGCAATCTCTTTACCAGTGAATTCGCGATTCAATATGTGAAGTCTTAAAAAAGAAAGTCTTCCTAAGTTTTTTGATCGTGTGTTTAAAATTTTCTCCAAAACATCTTTAGTCTTTAACTTCTCTTTTAAATCTTGACTAACTTTTGTGTGAATTTCTTCGGTTAGCCTGGGCTCGCAATGAATTGTGAAAAGTTTAGAGGTCATTATGAGTAGGCTTCTACTAGAAGAGCAGAGGCCTCTCCTCCTCCAATACAAAGACTTGCGACTCCATATCGTTTGCCTTCGGATCTTAATGAGTGAATCAAAGTGGTTAAAATTCTGGCTCCACTGGCTCCAATAGGATGTCCAAGGGCTACTGCTCCGCCACGAATGTTAACTTTTTTGGAATCAAGACCAAGCTCTTTAATGCAAGCCAAAGATACGATGGAAAAAGCTTCATTGATTTCATAAAGATCAATATCGTTAGCTTTTAAATTGGCCTTTTGAAGAACCTTCTGAATGGATTGCACTGGAGCTGTAGTAAACCACTCCGGAGCCTGAGCGTGATTAGCTTGGGAGATAACTTTAGCGATGGGTTTTAGTCCTCGTTTTTTTGCAAAATCGGCTGAGGCCAAAACCAAAGCTGAAGCTCCATCACTTAAAGAGCTAGCATTTCCAGCAGTGATAGTTCCCTCTTTTTGAAAAGCAGGTTTTAAATCGCCTAGTCTGTCTAATTTTGCTTTAAAGGGCTCTTCATCTTTATCAAATATTTTCTTTTCCTTGCCTAGCATAACTTCGACACCGGTAGTTTCATCTGTGAATTTGCCTTGGGAGATTGCGGCTTGAGCTCGTTGATAACTTTCAATAGCAAATTGATCTTGCTCAGCTCTGGAAATTTTTCTTTCCTTTGCGCATAGTTCGGCACAATCGCCCATATGGAGATTGTTATAAACATCCCAGAGTCCATCATGAACCATTGAATCAATAAGTTTGGCGTTGCCTAAACGGTATCCTTCGCGGGCTTTATCAAGAAGGTAAGGGGCTCGGCTCATATTCTCCATTCCCCCGGCAACTATAACTTCGGCATCACCACATTGAATAATTTGAGAACCCCACATGACAGTTCTAAGGCCGCTTCCACAAACTCGATTTAAAGTGGTGGCTCTAACACTTTGGGGAAGAGCTGAAAAAATTGTAGCTTGTCTTGCGGGGGCCTGTCCTACCCCAGCAGTTAATACAGATCCCATCAAGCATTCTTCAATCTCTTCTGGTGACACGCCGCTTCTTTTGACGGCAGCTTGAATGGCGGCCGCACCAAGCTTGGGGCCTGGAATATCTTTGAGGGAGCCTAGGAAAGATCCAATTGCGGTTCGTTGGGCTGCTAGTATGACTACTTCTTTCATTCAAAATCTCCTTAGGCTAGACTCTGAACCTTTAACAGCTTAGAGTCAAAAAAATATGGTAAGTGAAAAGTACGATCCGAAGGGTATTGAAGGCAAGTGGCAACAATTATGGGCCGAACAAAATGTTTTTAAGGCTTTAGAAGATAGCCCTAAACCTAAGTATTTCTGTCTATGTATGTTTCCCTATCCTAGTGGAAATATTCACATGGGACACATGAGAAACTATTCCATTGGCGATCTCATCTCACGGTATAAAAGAATGCGTGGGTTTAATGTTCTACAACCTATGGGTTGGGATTCTTTTGGTCTCCCTGCTGAAAATGCAGCCATTCAGAGAAATATTCATCCGAGAGATTGGACTTTGCAGAATATTGCTCAGATGAAAGTTGAACTAAAGAGCATGGGTATTGGTTACGACTGGGATCGTGAAGTCACCACTTGTCTTCCAGAATATTATCGTTGGGAGCAGTTGCTTTTTACCAAGTTTTTGGAAAAGGGTTTGGCTTATAAAAAAACAGGTCAAGTTAACTGGTGCCCAAAGTGCGAGACAGTTTTAGCTAATGAACAGGTTCAAGAAGGGGCCTGTTGGAGATGCGATTCTTCTGTCACTGTAAAGGAGCTGAGCCAGTGGTACCTAAAAATCACAGCTTACGCTGAGCCACTTCTTTCGGATCATGGGCAGCTTCAGAAAAAATGGCCTCAGCGTGTTTTGGATATGCAAAAACATTGGATAGGTGAGAGTCGAGGGGGGAAAATCCAATTTCAGGTCGACGGAAGTTCAGAGAAAATTGAGGTCTTCACTACACGACCTGATACTCTTTTGGGTGTAACATTTGTAACGATTGCAGCGGCCCATCCTTTAGCTGAAAAACTTTGTAAAGCTCCCCAAAGTTTAGAGGAGTTAGAAAAAATTAAAGTGGCGGTGGCTTTAAGACGACCTGATGAAGAAACCACTGAGAAAAAAGGGTTTTTTACCGGTAGCTATGCGATCCATCCGATTACAGGAGAAAAAATCCCCGTTTGGGTGGGGGATTTTGTGGTGATGGAATATGGTACGGGGGCCGTTATGGCGGTACCCGCCCATGATCAGAGGGATTTTGAATTTGCAACCCTCTATAAACTTCCTATTAAACAGGTGATAGTTCCCAAAGGAGAAAAGGCTAAGGATACCTTAAAAGAGGCTTATACCGGTTCAGGAGAGCTCATTCAAAGTGGGGGTTTTAATGGGCTTGATAATGAAGTGGCTAAAGAAACCATTCTAAAAGAGCTTGAGAAGAAACAGTGTGGGGTATCGACTATTCAATATCGTCTGAGAGATTGGGGAGTGAGTCGTCAGAGGTTTTGGGGAGCCCCAATTCCGATTATTTATTGTGAAAGTTGCGGAACTGTTCCTGTTCCTGAAAAAGATTTACCCGTTGAACTTCCCATGGATATTACTTTTTTAGGAAAACAGGGAAATCCCCTGGAGCATCATCCGACCTTTAGCAAAACAAATTGTCCCAAGTGTCAAAAACCCGCTCGTCGAGAGACCGATACGATGGATACTTTTGTAGAGTCTTCTTGGTACTACGCTCGATATACTGATCCGAAGTGTTCTACTGGACCATTTGCTAAATCCAAAGCGGACTATTGGTTGCCTGTTGATTATTATGTCGGCGGAGTTGAGCATGCATGCATGCATTTGTTGTACTCTCGATTTTTTCACAAAATTCTCCGTGATTGGGGGTATCTCTCGGGAGATGAACCCTTTACTCGTCTATTGACCCAAGGAATGGTGATCAAAGATGGAGCTAAGATGTCTAAGTCCAAGGGAAATGTTGTGACTCCAAGTTCTATCTTGGATCGATTTGGAGCTGATACGGCAAGGCTTTTTAGTCTTTTTGCAGCTCCCCCTGAAAAGGATCTGGACTGGAATGAAAAAGGGGTTGAAGGGTGTCATCGTTTCTTGCAACGACTTTGGAGACTTTTCTATCCGCACCAATCTGTATTGTCAGAGCCTAGAGCTAATGAGAAAGAGATTAATTTTTCTGAGAAGTGTTTAGTTCTTCGAAGAAAAACTCATTGGATGATTCAAAAGATGACTGAGGACATTGAGTCCGAGAAATTCAATGTGGCTATTTCAGCGGCGATGGAGTTGGTTAATGAGCTTTATAGTGCTTTGACCGATAATGATAAGTTTTTCTTTTCTCAAGATGGAAAATGGACCCTTCAAGAAGCTATGGAATCTTTGTTGTTGTGTTTAGCTCCATTTGCGCCTCACATAACTGAGGATCTCTGGCATGAAATGGGACATAAAACTTTGATGGTTTTAGCAAGTTGGCCCCATTTTCGTCCGGAACTTCTAGCTGAAAGTAAATTCACTTTAGTCATTCAAGTGAATGGCAAAGTGCGAGACCGAGTTGAAGTGTCTAAGGATATGAGTAAAGAAGAGATTCAAAAGCTTGTTCTAGGAATGGAAAAACTTAAACCCTTCATAGAGGGTAAGGCACTTAAACAGTTCGTTTACGTCCCAGAAAGAATAGCGAATGTGGTTGTGGTTTAGAGTCTTAGGTTTTACTTGCCTTGTTCTGAGCGTGGGGTGCGGATATACCTTATCTCATCGTGTGAAGAAAGTTTTTGAAGATCCTAAAGGAGTTTTTGTTCCGATTTTCACTAATAAAACTGAGGAACTGGGAGCTGAATTGGTTTTTACCAATGCTCTTCTTCGAGAACTAAAAGTTCATCAAACTTTAAAATTTGTAGATCAGAAAGCATCAACTCCATTGGAACTAAGAGGTGTTATTGAACAGATTAGTTATCAGCCAACGGCTTTCTATGCCCCTCTTCAAGGAGTGAACAAACTACAATCCTACTCGATGGTTCCGGATCAGATTAATTTAGTCGCTACTGTTAAACTAAATCTGGTGAATAGAGAGACCCAGGAAGTGCTTTGGACCCATACTGTAAGTGGCTCAAGAATTGTGAGTGCCTATTTGGGAAGAACCGGAGATAAAGAGGGGGCTAGTAGCTTTGGAATTTATACTCAGTCCTTAATTGATGCCAGGTACAGTGATGTTGCACGTGACATCATGAGAGATATTTACGACTCAATGTTAGAAAGTTTGTAATGATAACAACAGCCCAAAAAGTATTTAAAGATTTAGGATCTGGCAGCTGGAAAACTCTTTATCTCGTGGTGGGTGCGGAGCCATTTCAAGCTAGTGAAATTATAAAACAGTTTAAAAATAGGTTTGTGAAAGAGGAGACGTCTCAAGCTTTAAATTTTGAAGTTTGGGAAGGGGAGGGGCTTAATCCAAATGAATTGCTTAATTCATTAGATATGCTTCCAGGACTTTTTAGTGCCGAGGAAGAGGTGCGGTTTATTCTGTGTCAGAGATTTGATAAAGCTCCTGCGGGAAGTTTAGAAACCCTACAAAAATATTTTTCAAATCCTTCAATAACCACTGTCTTTTTAATGATGGCTGACAAAGTCGACAAACGAAAAAGTTGGTACAAAGCAGTTGAGGCAAATGGAGATGTTATTGAAATCCGAGAACCCTATGATCGTGAGTGGCCTAAATGGCTAGGCTATTTTGAGAAAAGACATGGAAAGAGAATAGAGCCTGCAGCTTGGGAGATGCTAGTTGCTGCAAGTGGTAGATGTTTATCATTGCTCTCTTCAGAGATTGAAAAGATGGCTATTTATTTGAATGACAAGCCCACATTACAGCTGGCGGATGTACAAGCTATGGGTGCCTATTCTGCTGGCGAGGATATTTTTTCCCTGGTTGAAGATATTGCGATGAAAAGAAGGGCAGCGGCCTTAAGAAAATATGATGTACTTTTGAGAAATGGTGAGAGCGATATTAAACTGCTTTCCATTATTGTAAGGCAATTTAGAATGATCGATCAGGCTTTAAGGCTCACTAAGAGAGGGGTTGCAGATCCCAAAGTAGTTGCTTCTCAAATTGGAGCTCATCCTTTTTTTGTATCTAAGATTTTTGAACAAATGAATAAGCATTCTGAAGACAGGCTTGGAAATATTTTAGACCTATTAGCGCAGTCGGATTATCAAATAAAAACAGGGGACGGGAATCTTTTTGAAAAGTTCCTCGTTCCCTATTTTTCAATGAACTAAAACTAAATTATTCCTGACTCCACGTAACTGAACAAAGTCCGAGTCCCATAGAATTTTTGGGGTTTTCTGATCGCAAGATCTCCCCCCAATAGATGTTGTGGTAGTGATCGGTACCATCAATAGCCAAGTAGCCTTTTTCAGGGTTATTAAAATCGATATGGAAGGAAGTGCCCCCTTTATTTATTTTTAGAGTTCCCGTGAATTCTTTATCTTCACCTGAGTCTCCTGAGTAATAAAGGATTGCTTTTTTGCTTTCTAAGTTCGCAGTAAAATGAACTCTAAAATAGTGATCTCCGCAATCGCCCATGACCTGTTTAGCTTCTCCAGATTCTGCAGAGAGATTTCCACTTAAAAAGATTAGAGCAATAAGAGATGCTAAGAAACGCATAGAAACTCCTTCTGATCCCCATTGTGAGTTAAAAAAGTTAGTGAGTTATAGCCTGCATGATGCATGTAGTCAATATGGCGGGTTAGGTGCGAGGTGACCTAAATTGGCTGCTAAAAAAATGCCCCAGCTCAATTTGAGAGGGGCATTTATAAGTGATTAAGTTTTATAATTTTAATGATTTATTCGCTATCCGTGCCAGTTCTTCGATTGTTTGGGTTTTTTCCTAAGTGTGGAAGAATAGCCTTTACATCAGTTCCAAGTTTTTCGGCATGGCGGTTAGCCAATCTATGAGCCGCGTTGTGCCCTTTTTTCTTTTCTCGTTCTTTTTTTAGTTGAGCTTCAATTTTATGACAGCAAACATCAATAGACTCGTACAGATTTTTAGATTTTGTTGAAGCCACAAAGTCTTTATGCTCTGCGCGACAGGTTATTTCTACGCATTGTAATGACTTTTCTAGCGTTACAATAACGTGAACTTCCATTGAATAAGTTACAAACTTTTTAAGCTTATCAACCTTATCTTCAATGTGTTCTTTAATAGCCTCTGTAGATTCAATGTTTCGGAAGTTTAAATGGAGTGACATAGGATCTCCTTGTATGAATTCCTATCGGCAAAAACAGGTTTTATTAGAAGACTTTTTTGCGTCTAGAAGAAGGAAGTATTCCCAACATTTCTCGATATTTCGCAACCGTTCTTCTGGCGATATTAATGTTTTCTTTTAACAATATCTCCACAATTTTCTGATCACTAAAGGGGGTTGCAGGAGGTTCAGTTGCAATAATGGTTTTCACCTTTTCTTTTACTGTCTCACTTGCCACGTCAGCTCCATGAACACGTGAGATACCACTATTAAAGAAAAATTTAAGCTCAAAAATTCCTCGAGGAGTGTGAACATACTTATTAGTTGTTACACGACTAATGGTAGATTCATGCATGCCAATATCATCAGCTACATCTCTTAACACCATGGGCTTTAAATGAGAAATTCCCTTTTCAAAGAAATCATATTGTTGTTTCACAATACTTTCCGTTACTTTGTAAATAGTTCTTTGACGCTGGTGAATACTTCGAATTAGCCAAACCGCTGATCTCAGTTTGCCTTGCACATAATCTTTCGTGGGCTGCTGACTATTGGCCTCTTTGTCGAGTAGGTTTTTGTAAAACGAAGAGATTTTTAATTTTGGGAGTCCATCTTCGTTTAACATCACGACATAGTCATCTCTACGTTTGACGACATAAATATCTGGAATAATGTAATGGGCAGGGGTTCCACCAAAGGCACGGCCTGGTTTAGGCTCCAGTTCCTCAATGATTTTTATGCGCTCAATAACCTCTTCCATTGATATATTGAGAGTTTTGCAAATAGCCCCGTAGTTTTTCTTTTCTAGATCAGGAAGATGATTTTCAATCATGGCTTCCAGACAATCATCATTTTCTTTTAAATCGTAGACTTGAACTAAGAGACACTCTTTAAGATCTCGGGAAGCCACTCCTATGGGATCAAATTCTTGAACTCGATATAGAACTGCTTCGACTTCATGGACATCAAAGTTTTCTTTCTCAGCAATTTCCTCAATTGAACACTGAAGATAACCATCTTCATTGACATTTCCGATAATGACATCTCCAATCAACTTCTCTTTGTCAGTCATGTCGCTTAATTTAAGTTGCCATGAAAGATGTTCTGGAAGATCTGGGGAGGCGGTCAACGTGTTTTCATAAGAAGGAAGATCTTCATCTCCTCCTCGGTAAACGGGTAGATTAGGGGTTGATCGAAAATTCTCTAAATAGTTTTCCCAATTGAAATTTTCATTAGCTTGAGGATTTTCTTCCGTCTGAGAGCTTGTCTCTTGGCGAACTTCATCTATGCTTTGGACAGTGCTTTCTGAATCAGAAGTTTCTTCGAGAGTTGGATTTTCAACCAGCTCAGAGTTAATTAAGTTCTCCATCTCCATTCGGTTCATCTGCAAAAGCTTAATAGCTTGTTGCAGTTGGGGAGTCATGACTAGATGTTGCCCTAAGTTTAATGATAATTTTTGACCGATTGACATAGTTATAACCTGAAACTTTCTCCTAAGTAGAATTTCCTAGCTGATTCATTCTCTACAATTTCTTGCGGAGTTCCGTGTATCCAGATCTTCCCCTCTTTTATCAAATAAGCCTCGTCACATGATTTTAAGGTTTCTCGTACATTGTGGTCCGTAATAACGACGCCAATTCCCTTTTCCCCTAATGTGCGGATAATCCCCTGAATTTCCTGCACCGCTAGAGGATCAATTCCCGCATAGGGTTCATCAAGTAGTAAGAACTTAGGATCTAGAATTAGTGCTCGAGCAATTTCCAATCGACGTCGCTCTCCTCCACTTAAAGTTAACGCCTGGCTTTTGGCTAGTCGCGTAATTCCTAAGTCGGATAGGGCTCGTTCAGCACGGGTTCTCTTCTCTTGTCGGCTAATTTTCAAGTTATCCAAAATAAGGAATAAGTTTTCTTCGACGCTCAACTTCCTAAATATGGAGGGGTCCTGCGGTAAGTAGCCTAAACCCATTCGGGCCCGTTCATGAATGGGGCGCTGAGCCAAGTCAACTCCATCTAGTGTTACGGTTCCAGAGTCGGGACGAACCAAACCTACCATCATATAAAAAGTGGTGGTTTTACCGGCACCATTGGGTCCCAATAGCCCCACGGCCTTTCCAGCTGAAATTTCAAAGCAGACGTCTGAGACTACAGTTCTACCCTTGAAGCTTTTTCTTAAGTTTTCAGCGCGAAGTTTCATTATTTGATCTTCCTTCGGCCTCCTCGACCTCTATTTTATCGTCATCTGAATAAAGCTTAATGCGTTTGCCTTCAATCACATTTCCGTCAGCCTCAAGTCTTGCTTTCCCCTCTAAAATAATCTCACTTCCTCCAACCTCCAAGTAGGCTTTTTGAGCATAGCCGATTCTATCTTTGTTTTTAAGAACTACGTTTCCGAAGGCCTGAACATTTTCTTGACCCTCCTCTGAACTCAGTTCAAAAACATCACTTCTAATAGTAATATCCGGCATATTTGATTTAACCCCCCCGATAAAAATGGCTTTAGAATCACGAGTAAAAAACTCTCCGGTTTTAGAAACCACCTTAAGCCATTGGCCATTTTGTAATTTTTTTTGGGAGGAAACATTTTGATGAAGAATAAAATGCTCTTTATCAATTTGGGCGTTGAGTTTGGTCCCTTTTAAAAACATGATAGGGCGATTAAGATTGGGTCCCTTCATTTGAACGGTGTCATTTGAAGTGAACTCATGTTTTTTACCATCGTAATTTAGATGGTTCATCCAAAACAGATACCCTTTTCCGGATTCAATTGAAACATTGCCTTCGAGTTCAACATAATTTTTTTCATTCCATGATCTACCGTAATTAGATTTTGTAAGAATCTTGTTTTGAGTGGCCTCAGAAAAAAAAACTGCCGTTACTGTTTTTAAAAATGCATAGTTTTCTTTGCGATGTAGTTCAGCAAACTGGGATTCGATTTTCCAACGAGGCTGTCCTTGAACAGATTCATAAAAACGGACCCCTAGAAGTCCAAAATTAGCGTTAGTTAGATTTGAACGATAGAGGTCTTCTTGAGATAAGTTAGGAGATATCTTTTCTTTGCTTGAGGTGTAATTCGAAGTTCTAGGCCATAATAAGATAAGTAAGAACCATAGGCCCGCAGCGGAGTACAAAACCCTAGGGCTGTTGAGTTGTTTCAAATCCATCGGATTCACCATAACAGAAACACTCTATCGACGCAATTTAGCATGGCACAAAGCAGCGATTCTCGGTGAGCCACAGCGCATGATAAAAAGTGGAGTTATTCAAGAATTTGGATATAAAAATGGGGCTACCAGCTCCAAGAAAAGTCGCTGTACGCCCCACTTTTATATCCAAATTCTTGAATGAACCCTCATAAAATCACCCCAATGGCACACCGAGACTTTGCGAAAAGGTTTTTCTAGTGATCCTCAATTAGCCTCAAAATTTATTCACCGAGAACTACTGGGTACAAAGTGTGCACTTATTAAATTACGGCGCATAACGTTAATTGAGTATGGATGAGATACTTCCAAAGAGTGACTGTCTTGAAAAGTTAACCTACAATAATAGATAAACTCTATTTCTAAACAATTTCTCCTATAACATCATGATTAAAAAACTTCTCTTTTTTATATTGAGTTATTCCTGGATTTTATTGGCCTCGGCTCCACTTGATGATCAGTACAGTTACAAGGGATTTGTAGTGGGGGTAGTGAACGCAAAGAAGCAACCGGTCTTTGCAGAACAGGTGGAGTCTGAACTGGTCTCATTACTTCAGGCCAATCCTCGATTTGATTTTTCAGAGAAGAATCAAGAAACATTTCGAGCAGGATTGAAGAACCTTAATGTGACCTCTTCTTATCCTCCTACTACGGAAAAGCTAAAGATTTATGATGGATTATTTAAAGATCAGTACGTCAATGGCACTCGTGCTGTTGTCTTAGCTGAAGTTCTAAAAAAAGCGGAGGCTGATTACGAAATTGCTCTAACTCTAGTGATTACCGCTACAGGCGATATGATTGCTTCTGAGGCTGTTTCGGTGACGAATCCTAAGATGCTCGAAAGTTTTGCTATTGCAACTCGTGAAGCCATGAGTGAACTAGTTAAAAAAATCCCCTTCGATGCAAGTATTGTAAAGCGCGATGGGTATTTAGTTGTACTAGACAGAGGGGCTAGAGTTTTTCGTTCTGGAACTCAGGTTTCAGTTTTTACGACTGAGTACAGAGATGGAAAGTTGATGTTGGAGGAAACGGGGCTCATTGGAATTACTCAAGTTGAGGAAAATCTAACCTTTGGAAAGGTTATGGTAGAGAAGCGACCCTATGAAGTGGCTCGAGGGAATAAGGTTCAGTTTTCGGATGGTCCTCTGATGGAAGTGGTTGAGTTGCTAGATGCTTCGGAGAATAGGGAGCCGGCATCACTTTGGGGAAATGAATTTGAAGTAACTAAAGGAAAACTTGGAATTGTTAATTTAGATCTTGGACCCTCCTTAATTAATCTCGCTAATACAAAAACAATAGGATCCGAACAGCGGCTCACTAAATTAATGTTTGTGGGAAATTTTAACGGTGAGCTCTGGTTGACGAGTAAATATTACCTGAACTTAGGTTTTAATTATGGTTCTACATCTATTAGTAACAGTAATGTAGAGGGTTCTAAATTAGTAGGAATGGCTGTTTCAGCTTTTAAAATATTATTGGGCTATCGATTGAATATTTTTGCCCCAAACTCTGGGCCTATTGTTTATTTGAGAGGGGGTTATGGAACACAAAATTTTTCAATAGCATCAGAGACAGAACCTTTAATTTTTACAAGTACACTTTATTCAGGTCCGATGATTAGCGGTGGAGTTAGTGTGCCTCTTAATGATAAATTAGGTTTGGGAATCGATATAAATTCTCTGATTTTCCCATCGGTATCTGAGGCCCCCATTAAACACGGCACCTCTAGTAGCAATATTGCAGCGTGGATGCTTCAGGTAAAGGGGACTTATAATTTACAGAGAGATTTAGATGTCGTGGGTAAATTGGTTTTTCAAAGGTTTGGCTCCGATTTTTCAGGAGCAGATACTCTTTCTGATCCTGCTAATGCTCTTTCATCCTCGAGCCAGTCAAGCCAAGGACTAATGTTAGGAGTGACCTACTACTATTAATACTAGAGTGCATCTCAAAACCCTCCGCCCCTGCAAGTGGCTACATTTTTCCTGGACATCGTCTTCGTCGTTCGACTCCTCAACGTGCCTATTGGCACGCTTGCGGGGTCTCACTCCTGCATCCTCAACCAGAAAAAAATCGCACACTTTCGTGACGCGGATAGATTTTGAGATTCACTCTAGGAATTCGCTAAGACATCAAAATCGGGATAGTTTTCTTGCATATATTTCTTGAGTTTATCTTTGACCTGCTCCTCAATTTGTCTTGCTCTCTCTTTGGTGAATTTATATTTCTCACCGATCTCCTGGAGAGTCATGGGATTCTCAGAGACTAAGCGGTCGTAGAAAACAACCTTTTCTCTGCCTTCTAGAGTCTCTCCAAATTGTTTTAAGATCTTCTTGAATAGGGTTTCCTGTTCCGCCTCTCCTAAGGTGATATCGGCTGGGGGTTGGTGAGAGGGTAAATAATTTAAGCGTTCCGATTTTTCGTCGTGGTTCATCGGAGTATTAAGAGACACATCGTTGTGAGCGAGTCTTTGACTCATCTCTTCAACCTCTTTTTCCTTTACGTCCAATTTCTTAGCTAAAAGTTTTACTCCTTGAGAAAGTGATATTCCCTCTTGTTCCAGCTTTTTTTGCTCTTTTCTTAAATGGTAAAAGAGCCTTTTCTGGGCCTGAGTCGTTCCCATTTTTACCAGAGAATAGTTCTTTAAAATTGCCTCTTGAATGTAGCTGCGAATCCACCAAACTGCATAGGTCGTAAGACGAACATCTTTATAGGGATCAAATTCTTGGACCGCCTTCACTAATCCCATATTTCCTTCTTGGATGAGATCCAGAAGTTTGACTCGATAATGAACGTATTCGAAGGCAATTTTGACTACAAATCTTAGGTTGGCGGTAACTAGCTTTTGTAAAGTCTCACGATCTTGGGTTTTTAGGTATTCAACTGCTAATTTATGTTCCTCTTCTTTGGAGAGAATCGAGTATTTTTGAATCTCACGCAGATAGGTTTGCAGAAGCGGATCGGGAGACAGGGGGGTCAGAGCTGTTTTTCTGCCGCTATGAGTTGCTGACTTAGTAATTAAAGCAGCGGAACCCTTTTTAGCTTTTGAGGCTTTGTTTTTCTTAGCTTTCGAGGGGGGACTCGTTGAATTATTACGCTCTTTAGTCATGGATTAGTTATTCATACCAAAAATAAACGAGCTTTGCTACGCGTTGCAAATAGGTCATTATACCCAGATGGATAAGCTCTTTATTTATCTCACCGGGGATCTATCCGGAGGGGTGGCACTTCTCATTATTTTTGGGATTTTAGTGGTCTGTGGTCTTGGCTTTCCATTACCTGAAGATATTCCACTTATTGCAGCCGGTTACCTTGTTTGGAATGAAACTATCACATTGATTCCAGCTTTGGCTGTGACTATGGGAGGGGTAGTTATCGGAGATACTATCTTATTCTTTTTAGGGGCTAAACTTGGGGTCAAGTTTCTTAAAAATGCTGGGGTTAACCGACTCTATTCCCAGGAAAAAATCAGAAGAACCCGTGCGTACTTTAGGAAATATGGAGACAAAATCGTCTTTATCGCCCGTTTTTTTGCGGGGTTACGAGCCGTTGTGTTCTTTATGGCGGGTTCGATGCACATGAAGTATCGAAGATTTATCTTTTTAGACTTTTTAGCTGCAGTTATTAGTGTTCCTATTTGGATTGCTATTGGATTTGGGCTGGGAAAGCTTTTTGGAGACCAAATTGATCAAATTCTAAAAGGGGTCAAAGAGATAAAGACTGTAGTTACGATTGTTCTATCTTTAATTATTGTGGGAATTGTTATTAAGTTAATAGCGAATTATCGACAGGCTAAGATCAAGAAAGCTTAAATCTCTTCTTACTTACTTTAGTTTTTTAAGCAACTTAACTTTTTATCAGTGGCACAATCAACTGCGGCAGCTACATCCAAAATTCCACCTGTGGCTGTTTTCTTAGCTTGAGCCTCGATTTTTGAAACAGTGGCTTTAATAATATTAACCACTTGATCAGCGGAAAGCTTTGGATTGGCAGATCGAACAAGTCCAACTGCCCCAGTGAGTACAGCTGCTGAGAATGAGGTGCCGCTGTTGGTATCCCATTTATCTAACCAAGGGCCGATAATTTCATCCCCAGGAGCCGCTAGATGGACGGAAGTATGTCCCCAGTTGGAGGAGTCCAAAAGTTCATCTTCTTCAGTGGAGGCTGCAACGGTTAGTTGGTTGGGGAGTTTAAATTTGGCAGGATAAATTCCCTGCTTTTCGATGTTTTCTCCATCATTTCCTGAGGAAACGACCACCACGACATCATTTTGTCTGGCCGTGTTAATGGCGTCAAAGAGCTCTTGATCATAACCCTCTCCAGCAAAGGAGAGATTGATGGCCGCAACCCGTTCATGGGCGGCATAATAGATGGCTTTAATGGCATCTTCAGTATCCCCCAAGCCTTCATAGTTGAGGAATCGTAAAGGCATTAGAGAACATTTTGGGCAAACCCCAGAAGCCCCCACTCCATTATCTTTGGCCCCTGCTGCTATTGCCGCAACGAAAGTACCATGGCCAGTTCGATCAAAGGGAAGAAAGGTTCCTTTTACGAAATCCCAGCCGATAATGTCATCGATAAAGCCATTTTCATCTTTATCAATCCCATTGGAGGGCCATTCAGAAACTTTTCGTTTAAGGTTAGGGGCTACTTCTGGGTGATTGTAGTTGATTCCACTATCAATGACGGCCAGAGTTGTTTTTTTGCTTCCTTCAGTTTTTTTCCAAGCCCTATAGGCATTAATTTTTTTTAAGTGCCAAGCTTTTTTTAGAAGAGGATCAGAACTGGTATCGACTGAACTGAAAGGATGTTGAAGGGAAGGATTTGAGGCGTTTGCTAAAGACAAAAATACACTGAATGTTAAAACAGCGATAATTTTTTTCATTTAGTCTCCGTTGCCGAGAAGTTTCTTATCCGTGTATTATGAAACAAGAAGGGGTAGCGTCAAGTTGATAAATGTAAATTTTAGTTTTTTTTAAAAGGGTTATCTCCAACTGTCCGGATCAAACTTTTTTCGGTTTTTTGAAACTCGATATTGAGTTTTTAGCCCTGTCACCAACATGGGGGAGAAAAATAGTAAGTAAGGGGATAGGGTGAGCAAAATAAAGAGTTTTCCCATAAGTCCTGCGAAAATAAATTTAAAGAGAATAAGTCCCCCGGCAAGCATGGCCAGCCACTTCGCTTTAACCGGTAAGATGAAATAGATATAGAGCTCCATATTGGGAAAGAGGGTCCCAAAAGCCAAACTCACGTTTTCAAGAATATAAAACCAAATAGAGATGGGCTGCATATTTAGAAAACTTGCGGCAAGAGCTGAGATATAGCCCAAGAGTAAAAATATGGTAAGGGGACCTGCCCCCCATTCAGATTCCAGGGCATTGATCACAAAATAGAGGTAGAGAACGTAAAAAACTAAGTAGAGAGGGTTGTCTAAACCGTCAGAGACCGGAAATCCAAAAAGTCGCCACCACTCTCCTTGTAGGACTAGAGAGGGATCAAAGAGGAATCTTTCAATGGATGCCCCCCCCATCATTTTTGCGACAAAAGCCAATACGGCCATGGCGCAGAGCAGAGGGGCTAAGTTGGGAATTCCAAGAAAATCTAGTTTTTGAACTGAGACTCTAAGCCATTTTGGAAAACGTGGGTCCATTTTTTTACCGTTCTAAGTGACAGTGGGTTTTTATTAAATGTTTAAGCTGGCATTTTAAACCCAGTAGATGAAGGTGTCAGTTATTTTTTGGGATAAAATCACTTAGGGTAATGTTTTGGGCTTAAGTAAATTTTTAGACTTAGCTAAGTTTTTTTTGATTAAAAGGTAACGGCCTTGAGGTTACTCCCAATCATAGTCATCAATATCGGAATAGGATTCAATGGATTCCATTTTTGCTGACGGTTTTGTGGGTAAAAAAACTCCACAGGGACTTGTGGCAATGGGAACAGTCTGTTTCAAAAAAAGAGTATTTTTGGGAACGGCAATTCGAAGTATTCCATTTTGATAGTAGGCATCGATTGTTTCTGGACTGAGTATTATGGGGAAAGAAAACTCCCGTGAGAAGTTGTGATGATGACATTGAATCACTTTAGTAGTTTCTGAATTTGTGGCACATTGATGTTGTCTTTTGACTGCAATAATAAGTGTTTTACCTGAAATTGATATCTCAAGATCATCAGGTTTTACATTGGGAAGGTCAAAACTGAGAAGAGAGTGACTTTTGGTCTCTTCAATATCAACAATGGGATCACGAGTAAGTAGGGAAAGTTTTTCTTTGATTTTGGCTAAAGCGGTCATAACAAATAGCTCCTTTTTTCTGGAAATAAATTGCAATCTCTATTCCAGAGGTGAGCAGCGTTAATAAAGTTATAGTGAGGTAAGAAAGATACCAAAGACCGCTACAGAGGCAATACTGCTGATCAAAACGGCCCCAGCAGCACAATCTTTAGCAATTTTAATCTGGGGTTGTTGTTCAATGGAGACAAAATGGCAGAGAGCTTCTAGCGCTGAGTTTATTAATTCACAGGCCAGCACATTTCCCACGCAGATGCAAAATATTGCACTCCATTTAGAATCTGGATGGATAATTAGAGAAAGAAACAATAAACCTATAGAAATTAACAAATGAGTTCTGAAGCTTTTTTCTGATTTGAGTGCAAATTGAATTCCTGCAAAAGCAAAGTTTAGGCGCTTCAAAAAGTTAAGGTTTTTATTTTCTAGCATAGCTTGTTGATCGTAGGGCAAGCAGTATCATAAAGCAAGAATTGATACCTGGCCCTCTATACTGTGTTTTTTGAGAGTTTTTTTGGTTTAGTCTGCTCTACACAACATCTGAAATAGTAAGTATTTAATGAGCAGACTGAGCGGGCTAAAACTTCGATAAAGTATGGGGATTTACTGTTTTGAG
>SXPJ01000035.1 GCA_005776395.1 Bdellovibrionales bacterium
GCCTCTTTAAGTTCTGGAACCTCTCTTGATTTTCTTGAGATAGAGATCAGAGCATAGGCCTGTCCTTCGGAGAGCTTTAAAGAGCTGATAGCGTATTGAAAGAGTGAAGTGTAGCCAAAATGAAGAAAGGCTTTTTTATCATCCAGCTCTTGCAATATATTAATAAGCTCACTCTCTAGCTTTAAAAAATCCTTAGCACATTGAAGAGCCTTTTCGTGAAGTTGTTGAATGGTATTCATATTTAATCCTCCTAATAAATAGAGATACCATGTCTTTTTTTGGGGCTCTATTGGCCTCTATAATAAGAAAAGAGGGACCATTAGGTCATAACCCAGGAGAGAAAAAACAAAATGCAATGAGAAGAGACTCAGGCAGATGAAAAAGGTATTCCCGTAGAGTTTTTCATATGTATCGTCGATAAGATATAAAAGTCGTCAAGAGAGATTTGAAATATTTGGGAGGCATGTTTTTTTTCTTTTTCGCTGTATAAAGCGACTCCGAAAAAACTGACACCCGCCTAAGTTACTTTAATTGGGACCTCTAACAAATAAGTGGGACGCCCAGCGCAGTAGGTGCTCCACGACGTGTAATCAATCACTTGCACAAAAAAGTTAGAGACCCAGGGTCTTGTCTAATAATCTTACAATTGTGATTTTTTTTTTGCCGACATATTTCCTTCACAATGTTTTGCTGGGATTGCAATTGGTGAGGGGCCTATGAAAACAATGAATTTACTATTTTTTTTAGTTTTTACTCTTTTGGGGCAAAATCTTATGGCCCAGGGACCGAACCCATTCCCCCGACCTTTATATCCGCCAGCGGGTCCAATCCGTATGTTAAAGTTGGTGCTGACTCCTACAAATGGGAACATCAATATAACAACAAGAACAGACCGTATCGCCCTGCTCTCAGGGCGAAACCTAACTCGACAACCTTTTAATAGCTATTGTATTGCGACTCCTTTATCTCCTCCGTTACCTTTCTCATTGAATAATGGGACACCAGCAACACCTCAAGAAGTCGGTCTTTATCATTATGGAACAGGGGTAATGGTTCAAAATACAGGAAACACCAATATTAAATTAAGAAGTCCGGATTTTGATGTTGAGTTAAGGCCGCAAGAATCCTATGACTTTTCATTGACCTCTGATTTAGCTAATTCTGATACCCGTGTAGTTACGATTTGGACAGTAATACAAGAGGGCTTTACAAATTGTAGGGCTAGGTACACGACAAATGATGGTCAAGCCATTCCTATTGAGGTTGATGAAATTACTATCACTAGCCTTGGGGCCGCTCCTGCGCCTAATCCTGGCCAGACCTCAGCTCCTGTAGAGCCCGACCCATCTCAGACCTCAGTTACTGTACCAGAGCCCGACCCATCTCAGACCTCAGCTCCTGTAGAGCCCGACCCATCTCAGACTTTAGTTACTGTACCAGAGCCCGACCCATTTAAAAGCGTGATTCCTTTATTAGAAGAACCCACAGAACCTACAACCTCTAACTCAGATAATAACGGGGGTGAGGTTGAGAATATATTGAACGCACCTATACCAACCCAATAACAATGCGATCTTGTGGAGATCAAAAACTTTAATCTTTTTTTGTGGTGAATAGGTATTTTCTTTTTCACTTCAACTAATCGCCGTAAAGTTTCAACAGCTAATCATGCAAAGGCCATAGCTCGTTCAGGATCCTGAATAGGATATCCCTCAGTAGGATCAAAATCATTAGCGCTATAAAATGCCATTTCACGCTTTCGTCGTAACCAATGGTTGACTGTCACCAGTTCCTGAATCGAATGGAAAAAGCTTTTATCTGATTTTGAAAGTGCTTCTAATAATTCTTTAGCCACATCATTGTGCCATAATATAAAGCTAGCAAAACTGTACGAAAAATTGTTCAATTCACTAAAAATTAGCCTCAAAAATTATTTACCGAGAATTATTGAAGCGAAGATTGACGACTGAGTTTAAAGAAAATAAAGGTGTTCTATGAATATTACTAACAAGCAAGATCTTATAAAACAGTTGGAATGGCGATACGCCGTTAAGAAATTTGATTTTCAAAAAAAGATTTCGAAGGACGATTGGGCCGTAATTGAAAAGTCTTTGGTACTTACTCCATCCTCTTATGGGCTACAGCCCTGGAAATTTATTTTAGTTCAAAATCCTGAGATTAGAAAAAAACTTACTCCTCACAGTTGGAATCAATCTCAAGTAGAAGACTGTTCCCATTATATCGTGATTGCCAATAAAATTAATCTAGATCAAAAGTATATCGAGGATTTTATTGCGCTAAATTCCAAAACTCGCGGCATTCCCTCTGAGAAGTTGGAAGGGTATAAAAAGATGATGATAGGTAATCTTCTTCATGGGGATGGAAAAGATCGTCTTATCGAGTGGGCGGCTCGTCAATGTTATATCGCCCTTGGAAATCTTATGACCACTGTGGCGGTCATGGGAATTGATGCCTGTCCCATGGAAGGAATTGATCCTATCAAGTATGATGAAATTTTAGAACTTGAAGGTTCGGGATATAAGACATGTGTTGCTTGTGCGATTGGATATCGTAGTGCCGAAGATTTTTATGCAAAAATGGCCAAAGTGAGGTTTGCGGCCGAACAGGTGTTTATCATTAAATAACGAAAGACGAATTTAAGCAGGAAGTTCAGGAGTCTTATCGTCTGAATCGTTAAGGGCCTTTTTGAAATCTCTAATCCCTTTGCCAAGGCTTTTTCCAAGTTCTGGAAGCCTTTTCGGGCCAAAGACCAAAAGGGCAATGATAAAAATGACTAAAAGTTCTTGAAATCCTAAGTTCATAAGCAAGAACATACTGTGACATGATGAGTTACGTCAACTTTTCCTTGTCTCTATTGCGATACATCTGAAATAATAGGAATAATCTTTTCTAAGCTAAAACCCACACATCGGAACCTTCATGAAGATACTCGGTATTTCTGCCTATTACCATGATAGTGCAGCTGCTTTAGTGGACTCAGGAGTCATTGTAGCCGCAGCCCAAGAGGAGCGATTTACGCGTAAGAAGCATGATAGTCGCTTTCCTAAATCGGCAATTGAGTACTGCCTTAAAGAGGGCAAAACAGAGATCGATTCTATCTCTGCGGTAGTTTTCTACGACAAGCCGATGACTAAATTTGAGAGGTTACTTGAGACCTATCTAGCTTATGCGCCTCAAGGGCTTTCTTCGTTTCTTATGGCAATGCCAGTGTGGCTCAAGGAAAAGTTGTTTTTGAAATCAATACTAAGAAAAGAGCTCAAAGCTCTAATGAAAAATAAAAAGGCGAAACTACCTAAACTTTTATTTGCCGAGCATCATCAGTCTCATGCGGCTTCAGCCTTTTTTCCAAGCCCCTTTGAAAAGGCGGCGGTACTTTGTCTGGATGGAGTGGGGGAGTGGGCTACCACCTCTGTTTGGTTAGGTGAAAAGAATGAGCTGAAGCCTCAATGGGAGATCGAATTCCCTCATTCGTTAGGCATGCTCTATTCAGCGTTTACCTATTACACAGGATTTAAAGTTAATTCCGGTGAATACAAACTCATGGGGCTCGCCCCCTATGGAGAGCCAAAGTATGTGGATCTTATCTACGATAAATTGCTCTCATTGAAAGAGGACGGAACCTTTCGTCTCAATATGGAATATTTCAACTATGCGGTAGGGCTTACTATGACGAGCTCAAAATTTAATGAGCTTTTCGGTGGCTCCCCCAGAAAAGCCGAGGGAAAGGTCACTCAGAAGGAGATGGATCTTGCGAGATCAATTCAAGAGGTTACAGAAGAGGTGGTATTGAGACTTGCTCGAACCCTGCAGCGTGAATTAAAGACCGATGCCTTATGTTTAGCGGGAGGAGTTGCTCTTAACTGTGTCGCTAATGGAAGACTGCTTCGTGAAGGAATTTTTAAGAAGATCTGGATTCAACCTGCGGCGGGAGATGCAGGCGGTGCGCTTGGAGCTGCGTTATCAGCTTGGTATGAGTACTTTGGAAATTCCAGGGAGGGAGATCGGGATAATGATTATATGCAAGGAAGTTACTTGGGGCCTAGTTTTCAAGAAAATGAAGTTCGAGCCACTTTGGATTTGTTAGGGGCAAAGTATGAGGTTCTTCCTGACCCCCAACTTAATGTTCGATTGGCTGAATTGTTAGATAAAGAAAATGTGATTGGGTGGTGCCAAGGACGAATGGAGTTTGGCCCTCGCGCTTTGGGAGGTCGTTCGATTATTGGAGATCCTCGAAGCCAAAAAATGCAATCTGTAATGAATTTAAAGATCAAATATAGAGAATCTTTTCGCCCCTTTGCTCCTGCAGTATTAGCTGAGGATGTCTCTGAGTACTTTGATCTCAATGAACGAAGTCCTTACATGCTGATTGTAGCCCCTGTAGCGACCCCCCATCAGACTCCAATGACTGAGTCACAGAAGCAGTTGTTTGGGATAGAAAAACTTAATATTGCGAGATCTACCCTCCCGGCTGTGACCCATGTGGATTATTCTGCGAGAGTTCAGACCGTTCATAAAGAGACCAATCCCAAGTTTTATGAGCTCCTTCAGGCATTTAAGAATAGAACGGGTTGTGGGGTTTTGGTGAATACCAGTTTTAATGTACGAGGGGAGCCCATTGTGTGTACGACTGAAGACGCTTATCGATGTTTTATGCGTACCGAAATGGATTATCTAGTTGTTGAGAACTTTTTACTTTCTAAACAGGCGCAACCGAGTATTCGACAAGATCTTTCTTGGCAGAAGGAGTTTGAGCTTGATTAACGTGGAGATTATGAATCAGAAACAGCTAAGAGATTATGGTTTTATCATGGGGATTGCGGTCGCTGGAATCTTCGGCCTGTACCCTTGGATTTTTTTAAAAAAGGTATTTGTGGTGTGGCCTTGGTATGTGCTCGGAGGTTTTTGGTTAATTTCCATTATCTATCCAAAACTTTTGGCCCCCATTTATGCAGTGTGGATGAAGGTGGGCCACATTCTAGGAAAGATTAATTCTACGATTATATTGAGCCTTTGTTATTTCGTTCTTTTTGTCCCGTTAGCGGTTATTTTTCGGCTCATGAAGCGTGATAGATTGCACCGATGGAATTTGAAATCGCAGCAGAGTTATAGAAAAAGTCGAGCCGGAGTTTCAGATTCTAAGCAAATGGAACAGCCATTTTAATTAAATAAGGAGCTAGATTATGACTGAATTTCTAAAGGATCTTTGGGGCTTTATGAAAGTTCGTAAGAAGTTTTGGTTGTTACCCATCTTAATAACTCTACTTAGCTTGGGATCCTTATTGATTTTTGCTCAAGGCTCGGCGATGGCTCCCTTTATTTATACGCTGTTCTAGATTTTTTATGAGGGTATAAAGAATGGCTTTGTTGTTTTAGCTCTCGTCATGACTGGCAAAGATTGATTTCTCTCTAGCCAGTCTCGACATCTGCGAATATAGTTAGCTCTATGGGGGCACTGAAAGGGAAAACGAAGAGGAGATTTCTTCTCTATCTGTCATTTTTTGTCTTTATTGTAACCCTATTTTTCAAAGGGGTTATTTTACCCAAGAATCAAGGGGTGGAACTCCCCCTTTCAAAAGGGGCTATTTCATCGGCTCTTGAGGCAAGCCTTAACAGTAATATTTTTCCTAGAGAGATTGAAGTTCAAAGCGGTCTTAGAAAGACTAAGCTTGTTCCTTCTTATAGTTTAGATCTTCTTTCTCAGCACAAGATGGAAAAACTATTCAGTCAGTATCGTCCTGACTATGGGGCTTTTGTGGCTGTGGATGCCACTACCGGAGCTATTTTATCTATGATTTCTTATACCAGGGAACCGAAAAATATAGGGAATCTCGTTCTCAAGGCGACATTTCCGGCCGCTTCGATTTTTAAGGTGGTGACGGCAGCTGCCGCAATTGATCAGAAAAAGGCCGATCCCAACACGATCGTTTCTTATACAGGTTCCAATCACACCCTTTACAAGCGAAATTTATCAGAGAAATTTAATCCTAGATGGGCTAGGAAAGTTACTTTGCGAGAGGCCTTTGCCCGCTCGATTAATTCGGTATTTGGAAAAGTAGGTCTCTATATTTTAAAACCCGAAGAGTTAACTGAGTACGCGAAAAGGTTTCAGTTTAACCAAACGATTAATGCCGATGTCCCTGTTCAACCGGGAACTTTTTATCTTGAGGCGGAGGATCAATATAAAATAGCCGAGGCCGCTTCAGGATTTACCCGAACGGCTCAGATGAGTCCTTTGCAAGGGGCTCTCATGGCTGCCTCGATAGTCAATGAAGGTATGATGATGGAGCCCTATTTGGTGTCTTCTCTTCACACTCCTCAAGGGGAAACGTTTTATAAAGTGGATATCAAACCTCTAGGACAGGTGATGGAATCTCAAAGCGCTAAAAATTTGAGAGAACTCATGAGAGAGACTGTTGTCAGGGGAACTTCTCAGAAATCTTTTCGAGATCTTCTAAGAAAGAAAAAGGCGCAAGAGATTGAGATGGGCGGGAAAACAGGCCATCTCACCGGCCTTTCCCCCAAAGGAAACTACGATTGGTTTGTGGGGTATGCCACGGATGGCAAAAAACAGGTGGCTTTGGCGGCTTTGACCATTAACGAAGAGACATGGAGAGTGAAATCCTCTTATCTTGCTAGGCAGTTTTTTGAAAGTTATTTTAGAAAAGTTTCACTTCCTGAGGGAAAGCCTTAATGATTTTAAAGAGCTTTAAATATACGGTGGCGATAGTAACTTTATTTTCATTTAGCGCACAGTCTGCTCCAAAGATTTCTGAGCAAATAATTAAAAAATGGAACTGTTTAACTCTTTATCAAAAAATTGGGGTAGGCAGTGTTGCAGCGACCGTGATAGCTGTGGGTTTAATGAGTTATGGTTCTAGTAAAGATAAAAAAAAGAGGGAGATCCCCCCTCCCCCTAAAAAAAGGGAGATTCCGAAGACTGCAGAGATCTCAATTAATGATTTGCTAAATGATCGTGACCTCTATTCCAGATCTTCGGATTTGGCTGATTATCTTTTAGACAAATATGGAGAGGACTCTAAGTTTTCTATGAGCTTATCTCGTTTCGTGGATAGCTATCCAGTCGAGGCTTTGACTGCTTTAAGGGTTCGTCAAAGGTTGGAGAGTCAGAGAAATAAAACGGCTCAAGAGCTACTTGCTGAAATGGGCCCAAGCGCCCACTACTCCCTTACCTTTGCTTGGATTATCACCGAGGTATATAATCAAAAAGAGAAGGCCCCTGAAAAAACATTGCGTGACATCATCTATGATATAGAGAAGTCCATAGAGAATTCTACTTCTAGCGGTCGTTGACTTTTGAATTATTGCATCCACTTTATAGTTACTTCGAAGAGGGAAGGTAATTTATGGCTGAAAAGGTTCCATTCGAAAACAATGGTGACACCCCCTTAGAGCAAGAGTCTGGTACTCGGGCTTTGGTTCGTCCAGATGAGAAAACGAAAACTCCTTCGTTTTATAAAGTTTTGATTCTCAACGATGACTTTACTCCGAGAGAATATGTGGTTCATATTTTGCAGAAGTTTTTTAGAAAGAGTGAACAGGAGGCCACTCATTTGATGCTTCAGGTTCACCATAAAGGAATGGGAGTTGCGGGAGTATTTACGTGTGAAATCGCAGAAACTAAGGCGTATCAAGTTAATGAGCATTCAAAGAAACATAAGTATCCACTTAAGTGTGTAGTGGAGGCGGCATGAGATTAACACCTGAAGTTGAGCAAATGATGGGTAGTGTGATGAAGTACGCTTCAGAACACCACGATGAGTTTGTTACATTAGAGCATTTGTTATTGAGCTTAGTCGAGGATCCAGAGGCCTCTGACATTATCCAGGGGTGTGGCGGAGACAATGAAACTTTAAAGACTTTGCTGATAGAATTTATGGAGCGCCATTCTCCTAAAATGGAGCCTGCTACGGAAAAACAGACTGGATCTAGCCAGAGTGCTGAAGAACTTGCGGATTACAAACCCACCCTTACTTTAGCATTTCATCGAGTGATTCAAAGAGCCATTATGCAGGTAGAGAGCTCCGGCAGAGATCTCGTAAGTACAGGAAATATTTTAATTTCATTGTTACTTGAAAAAGATTCGCACGCTGTACACTTTTTGGAGAAGCAGGGGATTACTCATTCTGATGTGATTAATTATTTTTCTCATGGAATTGAGAAAGAGGGGCTGGGAATTGATGAAGCCTTTGAGGATGACGGAGGGGGAGAGAGTGTGGGCAAGGGATCTCCCTTGGCTAGCTTTTGTATCAATTTAAATGAAAGGGCCCGTTCTGGAAAAATAGATCCGCTGATTGGACGAGAAGAGGTGATTGAGGGGGTCCTGCAGATTCTTGCAAGAAGAACAAAGAATAATGTGCTGCTCGTAGGAGATAGTGGTGTCGGAAAAACTGCGATTGCAGATGGATTAGCGCTTCAAATCGTCAATCGACAAGCTCCTCTCAAACTTAAGGATGCAAAGATCTATTCCCTTGATATGGGAGCTTTACTCTCTGGAACTAAATATCGCGGAGATTTTGAGGCTCGTTTAAAAGGGGTGATTAAGGCCCTAGAGAAAGAAAAAAATGCGATTCTGTTTATTGATGAGATCCATACCATTGTGGGCGCTGGAGCTACGAGCGGAGGATCGGTCGATGCGGCCAATCTTCTAAAGCCAGCCCTTGCTAATCGTACGCTCACCTGTATTGGCTCAACTACTTATAGAGAGTTTCGTTCTTATCTGGAAAAAGATGCAGGCCTTTTGAGAAGATTTCAGAAACTTGATATCAAACCCCCTTCAGTTCTTGAGACAATTAAAATATTAACCGGGCTTAAATCACGTTATGAGGACTTTCATCAAGTTCACTATTCTCCAGAAACTATCAAAGCCTGTGTTGAATTGTCGGAGCGTTATATTCATGGCAGGCCTCTTCCAGATAAAGCTATCGATGTGATGGATGAAGCAGGCGCTAGAATTCGATTAAAGGCGGTGAAGATAAAAAAAGTGGATGTGACTGTTGAAGATATCGAAAAAGTTATATCTTTGATGGCGCATGTGCCAGCGAAATCGGTGTCATCTAGCGATAAGATGAAGCTCAAGGAGTTAGAGCCTAGCCTGAAAGAGGTTATCTTTGGTCAAGATGAGGCGATTAAGAATGTGGTTAATGCTATCAAGCTTTCTCGAGCAGGATTGGCACAACCTAATAAACCCATGGGTTCCTATCTTTTTACCGGACCTACCGGTGTTGGAAAAACCGAAGTGGCGAGACAGCTTGCTAAATGCTTGGGAACTGAACTGTTGAGATTTGACATGAGTGAATACATGGAAAAACATGCGGTCTCTCGTCTGGTAGGAGCCCCTCCGGGGTATGTGGGTTATGATGAAGGGGGATTATTAACCGAGGCCGTTTCAAAAAATCCCTATGCAGTGTTGCTTTTTGACGAGATGGAAAAAGCACATCCTGAGATTGCTAATATTTTGTTGCAGGTTATGGATCATGGAAAGCTTACAGACACCAATGGCAAGGGGGTGGATTTTAGAAATGTAATTCTTATTATGACCTCCAATGCCGGTGCCAGGGAGATGGGAAAACAGGGGATTGGGATTCGACCGAGTTCCGTCTCTGATAGGTCGATTGATGCGGTCAAAAAGATGTTCTCACCGGAGTTTATAAATCGGCTTGATGCTATTGTGCCTTTTCAGTCTCTACCTAAAGATATTTTGATTCAAGTGATAGACAAGTTGATCTTGGAACTTTCTGAACAGCTCAGTGAAAAGGCCATTCGTATTAAACTCAATAAGGAGGCCAAGGAATGGATCTTCGAAAAGGCTTATGAGCCGGCCTATGGAGCCCGTCCGTTTGCTCGAGCTATTAGCGAATATATAAAAAAGAGATTGGTAGACGAAATATTATTTGGCGGGCTTGTGGCCGGTGGAGCGGTTGATGTAGGGGTAAAAAATAATGAACTAGATTTTAAGCTCCAGACAAAGCTTTTATCTCAGGCGGCAAAGGTGAGTTAAAAAAACGTCGGTTATACAGCGAGTCAACTGAGCCCTCTCATAAAAATTGACCCGCTTTTTTCTCTCGTGTTAGTTTCCTTTGGGTGATTACCCATCTCAATATTAAAGGTTTAGCGATTATTGAAAATCTCGAGATCGAGTTTTCGCCTGGTTTTAATGTGATTACAGGAGAAACAGGGGCTGGAAAATCGATTCTGATTTTAGCTCTCCATTTTTTAACGGGGGCTAAGGTCTCTTCTGATGTCGTGAGAACTGGGGCCGAGAATGCGGTGGTTTCGGGGGAGTTCTTGATCCATAAGAATCACCCCGCGGTCTTAAATTTACAAAAGTTAGGAATTGAGACCGAGATCGAAGGAGAGGATTCAGCCATTTTAATCCGTAGACAGCTCTCTGCAAAAGGGAGATCTCAGGCGTGGATTAATGATGTGGCCGTATCAAGTCAGGCATTAAAAGAGATCGGTCATGGTCTTGTTGATATCTTTGCTCAACATGAGAACCAAAGGCTCATGCACCCTCAGGAGCATATCCGTTACTTAGATCAATTTGCGAATCATCCCAAAGAATTAAAAGCAGTTCAAATAGCGTTCCAGGCCTGCGAGGCGACACTTCATGAGATAGAAGTTATTGTAAAAAGAGTGGCATCCTCTCAAAGAGATAAGGATTATTTAGAGTATCGCTTGCAGGAGTTGAAAAAATTCACCCCCAGTTGCGAGGATTTTAATGCAATTAATGAGTTGTGCGAATCTTCAGATAAGGTGGTGGCCGAGAGAGAGGTCTTAACCCACGCCCTTTCTCTTTTTGAAAATGGAGAGTCAGAAGGGGTTAGCTCTTTACTGTGGGAGATTGCCAAGAAGTTGGGGCACTTGGGGGAGGGGGGAGATCTTCTTAAAGAGCGTGCCGAGAGTGTGGCTCGAGAAGTGGAGGATATCCACTTTACACTGAGTAGCCGTGTTTCTGCCTTTGATGTGGATGAATCTTCGCTTGAAAAGGCTCAAGAAAGACAGTTTGGATATCAAGAGCTTTTTAGAAAGCATGCAGTTAAGAGCATTGATGAATTACTAAATATTTTTAAGAGTCTAGCAAGCGATGTCGGGACTTTGGAATCGGCCAAGCAGACTTTAAATGATTCGGTTGATAGGCTTAAAGTTGAGATCGAGACTCTTGAAAAGGGCTCTCTGAAATTAACAGAGATAAGAAAGAAAGCAGCCCTCTCTTTAAAGAAAAAGGTTGAAAAAGAGATTCATGAACTATCGATGCCAGGAGCCACTCTAGATTTTGACTGGACAGCTATTGAACGAGTAGGGCCTGAGCTTTCTTTGGGTTCTATAGACGATAAACTGCATAGTAAATTCTCTCAGACCCTTCAAGGATTGACGAAGTTAAGTCCCGATGGGGCGGAAAAGGTTCAGTTTCTTTTGGCTAGCAACCCGGGGGAGCCGAGCCTTCCACTTGTGAAGTCGGCCTCGGGAGGTGAGTTGTCTCGAATCATGTTAGCGCTAAAGAAAACATTGGCAGCTGATGCTGAAACCTGCGTATTAGTTTTTGACGAAATTGATACTGGAATTTCCGGCAGTGTGGCCGATATTGTGGGAAGAAAGATGAGGGAGCTAGCTTTGCACTTTCAGGTATTGTGTATCTCTCATCTGCCTCAAGTCGCGGTCTATGCAGACACTCATTGTCTTGTGAAAAAACAGGGTAAAAAGAATCGTACTGAGACAGAGATCGTGAAGCTCAGTCTTGAGGCAAGCGCCAAAGAGATTGCAAGGCTCCTTTCAGGAAGAGAAGTAACCCCTTCGAGTTTAAGTCATGCGAAAAATCTGATGACCCAGGCCAAAGCTTAAGTCTAAAATAATTAATTAGAAGATTAAGGAGAACTTGTGTCGGCATTACCTCTGATGATTGCAGTTTTGTGCGTACTAGCTATCGGATACCGATTTTATAGCGCCTTTCTGGCAGCAAAGGTGTGTGTGCTTGATGATTTAAGAAAAACTCCAGCGCACACTCATAACGATGGTCAAAACTATCATCCGACCCATAAGTGGGTTCTTTTCGGTCATCATTTTGCTGCGATATCGGGGGCGGGCCCTCTTATTGGCCCTGTCTTAGCTGCACAATTTGGCTATCTGCCCGGACTTTTATGGCTGTTGATTGGAGTAGTTCTTGCGGGGGCTGTTCAGGATTTTATCATTCTTGTAGCTTCAGTGAGACATGATGGAAAATCCCTAGCGGAGATTGTAAAGCGAGAGATGGGAGTTGTAGCCGGAACGGCGGCTGGAATCGCAATTCTTTTTATTTTAGTGATTGCACTTGCGGGTCTAGGAATAGTGGTTGTTAATGCTCTTGCTGAAAGTGTCTGGGGGACTTTTACTATCTCTATGACAATTCCCATTGCCTTTGCGATGGGAATCTATGCTTATCGTATCCGTCTTGGAAAAATAGGCGAGGCTACGATTTTAGGTGTAATCGCAATGCTAGTCGCAGTTGTAGGGGGACGAGAAGTTGCAGAAAGCTCTTGGGGCCATTTGTTTCTGCTTTCAAAAAATCAAATTACATTTGCTATCATGGCCTATGGGTTTATGGCCTCTGTGCTTCCGGTTTGGTTACTTCTGTGTCCTAGAGATTATCTTTCCTCTTTTTTAAAGATTGGAACTATTCTCCTGCTTGTGCTTGGGGTTATTCTTATTAATCCCACGCTCAAACTCCCTGCCTTAACTGAATTCATTCATGGGGGAGGTCCGATTATTCCGGGAAAAGTATTTCCTTTTGTATTTATTACAATCATGTGTGGAGCGGTTTCAGGATTTCATTCTTTGGTTTCATCGGGAACAACCCCAAAAATGATTTCAAAGGAATCGGACTGTCGGGCGATTGGCTATGGGGCAATGTTGATAGAGGGATTGGTGGGAATTGTTGCCTTAATTGCTGTTAGCCATTTAGCTCCGGGAGATTACTTTGCGATTAATGTTTCGCCTGAAAAAATGGCTAGCCTAAATCTTATGGGCTACCATATCGAGGAACTTCCCGTACTTGAGCAACAGGTTGAGGAAAAAGTTGAAGGCAGAACTGGCGGAGCTGTTTCTTTGGCGATTGGGATGGCTAAGATCTTTAGCGCTCTGCCAGGCTTTAGTGGGCTTATGGCCTATTGGTACCATTTTGCTATTATGTTTGAGGCTCTTTTTATTCTTACGACGATAGATACGGGAACTCGAATCGCAAGATTTGTGCTTCAGGAGATGATAGGAAAGGCCTTCCCTAGATTTTCAAGAAATGATTGGCTGCCCGGAACCCTAGTGACCTCGCTACTCACGGTATGTGCTTGGGGCTATTTTATTTATACTGGGAGTATTTCGACGATTTGGCCCATGTTTGGAATTGCTAATCAGCTTCTGGCAGCGATTGCGCTCTGTGTGGGTTCGACCCTTATTCTGAAAGCTGGAAAAATAAAATATATCTGGGTTACTTTAGTGCCAATGGTTTTTGTTTTGATTACAACAACAACTGCGGCCTGGGAGATGGTAACTACGACATTCTGGAAATGGGCTCAGAGTCCAGTGGCTTCTGAGAGAACTCGGGGTATCGTCGATATTGGGCTGACCTCTGTGATTGGTTTGTGCGTTCTGATAGTGATTGTGGAATCAGCAAGAAGAGGGCTGTCTTTGAAAAAAAATAAAAAGGGAGAGTCTCTTCTAGAGACCTCCCGTTTTTAAGAAAAATATTTTGGTTTGATTTAGTAGTACCCGCCAAAGTTGCCAGATCCGCCAAAACTTAAACCTAGGCCGCCGATACCAAGGCCAAATCCCCAGCTGCTGTACGAAGGGGAATAACCATATCCGCCGCCGTAACCCATGTCGTAGCCGCCGCCGTATCCGCTTCCGTAACCCATACCGTATCCGCTGCCGTATCCGCTTCCGTAACCCATGTCGTAGCCGCCGCCGTATCCGCTTCCGTAACCCATACCGTATCCGCTTCCGTATCCGCTTCCGTAACCCATACCGTATCCGCTTCCGTATCCGCTTCCGTAACCCATACCGTAGCCGCTGCCGTAACCTGTTCCATAACCATAGCCCATGCCATAACCTGGGTATCCGTAACCGCTACCATATCCACTGCCGTAACCTGTTCCATAACCATAGCCCATGCCGTAACCTGGGTATCCGTAACCGCTACCATATCC
>SXPJ01000036.1 GCA_005776395.1 Bdellovibrionales bacterium
CCAAATAACGTTTTAAGGTTATTCGTTCCTTTATCTTTTTCTAGTCTCTCTTGAAATTGAAGCAATGAAGGGTCTTGAAAATACATCATGGCAAAACCACTCATCACCACATCGTGCATCGAGTGATCTACCTTGGTCTTCTGCCGTCTATCTGGAATGTCTCGAAAAAGATGGGCAATGCCTGCCGCAAACTTCTAAAATTTAAATGTCTAAGACTCCGTCTCATCCACGCGCAAACTAACTCATTTATTGAAAATACGATCGGCATGGCGTGTCATACGGTCGTTCCAGCAAAACTGTACGAAAAGATTATTCTTAAACCCCTTCAATTAGCCTCAAAATTTATTCACCGAGAACTGCTGTCGCACAACAATTCCAGGCAAACAATTCTGGGTTTTGCCCCCCCATTTTCTCTTTTTTTAAGGGGGATTTGCTAGAGTTTTCAGGTTATATTCAAGAGTCTCATTTTGCCAATTAAAATGGCCCCAAAAAAACCAAGACCACCTCCTAGAATGGTTAATAGTATTTTATAGGCTGCCTTTGAATGTCTAGTCGTAGATATTGAATAAATTTGTTTGCTCATTTCCATTTGAGGAAAAGTGATTTCCTCTATTAGTTCAAAGTTATTTTCTTGGCGCTTGTCAATCGCTTTGGAAAAAGAGGCAATTGCTTGGTATAACTCTCCAAGCTCTTTCAATTGATTTGAATTTTTGTTTACTTGATCAATTAGTTTTTTTGAATCCATTCTATATTGTTCTATCTTCTCGTTGTTTTCTTTTATCTTTTGGTTTATTATTTCCGTTTTTGAACTGATTAAAGCAAAGTGGTCAAACTTAATTTGCTCAAATACACAATTAAGAACTGAACTAAGAAAGTCAGGGTCTTTACCAGAGATTTTCAAGGAAATTGCCACCGAACCACTCTCATCTATTATTAATCTACCGTTTAAGTTTCCTTTTCCTTTGAAGTTTGGATTACTTATCTCGGTTTCAATCTCGGTTTTTTTGCAGTGAGCTGGTACTGTAGTTAGAAAACCCGGGACTTGAATTCGTTTCAAAAGTATTTTTGGACTCTCCAAGTGCTTGGTTTGAATGTGTCCGATACTAAGGAGTATCTCCGACGTGTATTCTTCTGGCACCAAGAATTGCGATAAGAAACCCAGTAAAAAACCACTTATTAAGCCAAATAATTTGAACTTAGACTTACTAAGTTCAAATAAAAAAGATCGATTAATTTCATCAGAGGAAGATGTTTTCATTAGTTAAGTTCCATTTTGTAAAGAATCTGTTTTTAAATGTTTTATTGAGTAATTGGAACTGAAATCTTTCCAAACCTCAAATGTTAAAAGCCAACAAAGCAATAGGTTCGCAGAAGGTCTTAAAAAACTCCCGATGCCAACCTCCCAGTTAACGAAAACGTGATCTCCTAATAGGAAAGAAAAATAAGCACTAGAAATAGGGGCTTTAAATAAGATAAAAAAGTCTAGCGGCAAAGATAAAATACAAAGTATAAATAAGTAATATTTTGAATATTTCAATCTTAAAAAAATGGGGATTAAAGCAAAATAAAAAATGAGACTATATCCTCCAATGTTACAATTAATATTTGTTAACATAATAAAAATAGCTGCAAAAAGATGATTATCACTTATGCGTTTATTAGCTAGCCATAATATTCCAGCACACAAACCTAAGCTCCCCATATTTATTATCAGAACTAGTCGAGACAAAAAAACAAGGCTGATAGGTAAATGGCTATCATGAAAAATTACCGAATCTAAAATACGATTAAACACCGTTAAACTTGACGGCAGAGATAAAAGCTCTGGAACAGAAAATAACTCGGTTGCTTTACTATGAGTAATTAAATTAGAGAAAATCAAAAGAAACTCAGAGTCTAATAAGATAATACCACTAAGAAAAAACAGAAGGCCAGTTATAGTAAGGGCTTGAATAAGTTCCTTCCACTGCCTTTTAAATACATAAATTAAAAAAAGAAATAAAAAATAAGGCTTAATATTTACCATTAATGCTATAGAAATGGCTCTTGGTAGCCCATTTTTACTGTAACTATGCGCAATTAAAGGAAGAGTTAGAATTATTAAATTCCCTCTTTCCAAGCAAAACAGAAAAGGGGTACTTGTAACAAAGATCAAGTAGATTAGTAGTCTTTGTAATTTTGAAAGCAAGTTCCAAGCATCGGAGAAAAAAGCAGTCAAAGGAAGAGTAAAAAAAATTATCAAGAGGACGAGTTCAAAGCCTCTTTCAGAATCTCTTAAACTAAAAGCATCTGCAAACTGTTCTCCTGACCCAATTAATCGATTTATCACTTTTAGTAAAATAAAGTTCAATGAAGGATAAACAGAGTTCCATTCACTATATCTTCCTTCATGAATCGACCAAAACAAAGGATGAAAAAAATCCATAAAAGTATCATTCTTATCCAACACATAAGGAGCTGGGAGATATCCGTGTTTTAAAAAAAATACATAGCAACACCCAAGAGCCACCAGCTGAACAAATAAAATTAATAGCAAGCTTGTATAACTGAAACCTGGGGTACTCTTTTTAGATTTAAATAATTGAATAACCACTAAATTCTCTATGCTATGAATAATGAAATTTGTCCCAAAATCATCTATAAGATAGAATTAATCTTCTTCTCGAAAAACAGGCGATCAGTTAAGTAAATTTTTCGCAAACCATTCGCTCAAAGTCAATTGAGGATTTCCTCCCTAATCTCTCAGTGTAGGTTTTTTTGCCTTGATTTAGAACTTGAACAAGGTGTTTTAAGTATTCTCTGGGATTGACTCGATTGAGTTTACAGGATTCCACGATGGAGAAAAGGATTGCCATGGTTTCAGCTCCCCTCTCCGAATGAGTACCGTACCAGGTTTTTCTTCCAATCACTGGGTTTCTAAGGAGCCTTTCCTGTGGGTTGTTGTCGATAGGAATAGCGGCATTACTTTAAAAATGAGTGAACTCTTTTAGGTTTCCCAGAAAAAAAACTATTGACGACATCACATTTGAATTTTTCTAAAAGATTGAACTAAGCAATCGAAATCATATAACTCAGCTGAGTTTTGCGCGCGTTAAAATATCAAAGTCAGCCCTATCTATAAATCACTCAAAAATCCTAACAAATTCGGCTTCACTTCAGATATTAAATCCAACTGCACTTTCTCCATCTTTCCGAAGCCTCTAGTGAGAATACAAGTAATTTTGTTACCAGAATTCTTCTTGTCGTGTTTCATCGCGTTCAGAATTATCTCCGGATTACTATCTTTAAGAGTTGGAATAAAGTTTTTACATAAAGGATACAATGCCGATTGAACTTCGTTAAAATGACTTTCAGCAATCATGCTTAGTTGTTTTGAGTAATAGGTAGCAGCCAGCATTCCTAATGTTACAGCAATTCCATGAGGGATCTTATAATGAGTTGCTGTCTCAAACCCATGACCGAATGTATGACCGTAATTCAAAATGTTTCGAATTCCCCGATCAAACTCATCCTCTTCAATAAAGCGTTTTTTAATGGACAACGCATCTTGAACCATGAGCGGCAACTGAGAATGATCCTTGGGCAAGTGCTTCATCTGTGATTCCGTTTTTCTAAAAGAGGGCTCACTGTCTAATAGGGCTAATTTAATTATCTCCCCAGTTCCAGATAGAATGTCCTCATCTTTGAGAGTGGAAAGAACATCGAAGGATATGTGAACAGAAAAAGGCGGGTAAAAAGACCCTAATTGATTTTTGTAGGCTCCAATATTGACCGAGCTCTTGCTTCCTATACAACTATCTCCTTGGGCTAATAGAGTTGTTGGGATTAGCTTCCACCGAGCCCCACGAAACAGAATAGTAGCAATAAAGCATCCAATGTCTTGAGTGATCCCGCCACCCACGACTATAAGACAGCAATCTTTTCTAAAGTTAGTCTCAAGCAACCAATGAAAAATCGACTCTATCTTTGCGTAAGATTTATTTTCTTCAACAGCCTCTACAAGAAATAGTTTGGGTTCTGGGCCAAGAAAAGCAAAAGATGTTTTGAATAAATTATAAACATTTTTATCGACTAAAAAATAGGGCTTAGTTTCTTCTGTGGACTTTCTAAGAGCGCTTTCAAGGGAGCTCTCAAAAACAACTGAGTAGTCATAACTTTTACTCTTAATCTTAAACATACCTATATGCCTAGTTTTTCCATGTTATTTGCAAGTAAAGCCCCCATCAGCAACCACAGTGTGTCCAGTTATATAGCTGTTTTTATCTGAAGTTAGAAAACTCACCAATTCGGCAATTTCAACCGCATCTGCCATTCTACCTAAGGGAATACTTTCAATAATCGTCTTTATTTGTTCAGGAGAGTTATTCTGGCGTGTGAGTGCAGTATCTATGTAACCAGGACATACGGAGTTTACCAAGATGTTATAAGGGCCAAACTCAACAGCCGCTGTTCGGGTCAGTCCGTTTAGCCCCGACTTCGCAGCGCTATAAGCTGCTCGATTCTCTCGAGTTACAAAACTAAAAACAGAGCTAATATTAACAATTCGTCCATAGCGTTGCTTTTTCATGTGTTGAGTTAGCCCCTGAATAAGCATAAAAGGGGACGTTAAATTAACTTGGAGAGTACTCTGCCACTGATCAAGCAGAATATTTTCTATCGGGGCAGGAAAATTAATCCCCGCATTATTAATCAAAATGGAAATGGGCCGATTTTTATTTTTTGAAATATAATTTTTTACTGTTTCAATATTTGCTAGATCAAGTTCGCTGCGACTAGGAGCAAGAACTTGATAACCATCTTTTTGCAACTGTTCACAGATAATTCTCCCTATCCCTCGAGAACCCCCAGTAACCAATGCTAAAAGTTCGCAATGCTCCATTTTGAATAAAGAAAAAGTTTAGTTAAAGGAATTGATCGCCTCAATAGATCTTTTATATCTCTCTTCCATCATCACTAATCTACTGTCATCTTCCTGATGGATAGCTCCATAGTGTGCTTTTTTATTTTTGAGCCACATAATTTCAAACTCAACAGCCTTCAAGAAGGCGGTCTCTGTGTTGTTAAGAGCTCCAGGACAACTGAACACAACTTTACGTGTTTCATATCTGTCTAAATGCCCCACTGGAAAAGCCTTAAAAAAAGGTAACGAGTGAACCGAAACAGCCCCACCGACGACAACTTTTTTGCCATGTTCTTTGGCTTTAGCCGCCATCGTCAAACAAATATCCAAAATTTCTGAGTTATTGACACTCTCACGATTGAGCCCCATTGAACCTGTTAAATCAACTCGACCAAGAACAATTCCATCTAGCTCTTTTGCTTCAAGGAGCTTCAACATTTCATCGAAATTTTTACATGCAGTTATAGTTTCTAAATTAATGAAAAACTTCATCTCGTCTCTTAATTCGGGCCTAAAAGCAATCTTTGTAGCTGTAATATATTTTTTTAATGCATAAGCTGTCTCAACCATAGGACCCACTAAGTGTGTTGTTCCCAATGAAGCAGCGTCAAACATATCCTTGATAGCTTCACAGCCTCCAATTTTGATAGTCACTTCAAGATCAGCTCTTGTTGCAATCTCTTTCAAGCGCATCGCCTCTTCCATTCGAGTGCCTTCCGCTTCAAATTCCGCCTTCACACCTGATACGTTGTATTTCTCTTTCATTTCTTTAAGAAGAGATAACATCTTTTTTTCTAATAAGTTCATAAAAACTCCCCAAATATTCTTTTTAGCGTAATCCTTTTTTTACTTATCAAACTCTCAATTTTCAAGCGGTTTTATCAACATGTTAGATAGAAACTCATCCCGTTCTAAAAAAGGGAACATGTCCTCTAAAGGGGCCGAAACCATGCGACCATCCTCTAACTTTCTAGAACTCAACTTCGGTGAGAACTGTTGTTTTAAATCCAAAACAATTTCACATAGTTGAGGGCCATCCGACTCTAAGGCCGATTTAATTTGTACGCTTAATTTCCGTGGAGAGACAATTTTCAAGTATTGAATACCATAGGCCTGAGCGAGTTTCTCCATATTGGGAAATCCTAAACCGCTTTCTGTTCCGCAGCCCACAATATTATCTGGGAAATAATTTTGTTGAGTTTGTCTAATAGAGTGATAGCCCAGATTGTTGAGTAGAAAAATCTTAATGGGCATACGATGGGTGGCGATAGTTTGCAGCTCTTGAAGATTCATCTGAATACTCCCATCTCCTGCTAAACAAATGAGTCTCTTGGGATTTTCAGCAAAAAAGGCCCCAATTGCAGCTGGTAGATCAAATCCCATAGAAGCACATCCAGAATTAGTAAAAAGTCTTTGACCTTTTTTAATTTTGGCAGCTTGAAACGTAACAACACAGGCCGTGCCATCTCCTGTTACCACACGATCATTTTCATCTAATTGATCAAATAACGCATCGACAAAACAATAGGGATTTACTGTATCTTTGGTTTCCCAATACTCTGGTAGGGTAACAGGGTACCTTTTTCTTCGTTCGAGACACCAGTTGAGCCAAGCTTCGTGATCTCCTTTTTTTTCTGTATATTTTTTTTCAAGAAGCGCTTTCATGACGTCCGTTACATTTGCATGAATCGGAAGATCTAACTTCAAAGTAGGTTTTTTAAGCTCCCATTCGTCGATATCCACCATCACTTTGTAAGCCTCCCTAGCAAAAGATGCCCAGTTGTAACTAATTTGACGAATATTTAAACGATTTCCTAAAACTAGTAAAAAATCAGCATTCTGAACAGTGAAGTTTCCTGCTCTATCGCCGATGGTTCCAGGTCTTCCGCAATAATAGGGATGTTCATCCCATAAAAGGTCGTGGGCATTCCATGCTGTAACAGCAGGCACTTTCAAATGATCGATGAGTTTTAAATAAGTTGAATAAGCTCCAGAAATTCGAACTCCTCCTCCAGCCATTATCACGGGACGCTTAGAATTTAAAAACTTATCCCATAAAAGATCAATAGCCTTACTATCCAACGTGGGGTTTTCGCTTGTCTCTAGCTCGTTTGGATTAAATCCTTCCAGTTTATCAGTTTCGATTAAAGCTCCTTGAACATTGATCGGTATGTCTAACCAAACCGGCCCAGGCCGACCTGACGTCGATAAAAATAATGCTTTTTCTAAATGATATCGAATGGTGTTGGGATCAGTTACCACTACAGCATACTTAGTGATTGATTTAACAATTTTGATAATATCAACTTCCTGATCTCCAAGTTGTCGTAAGGGGAGCTGAGTGCTTTGTACTAACGTTTCCCATTTCACCTGTCCTGAAACAACTATCATCCCCAAAGAATCAACATAGGCACCATAAACACCAGTAATCGCGTTAGTTCCACCAGGCCCTGTCGTTACATTAACTGCTGCAAGTCGATTGGAGATTCTGTAGTAACTATCCGCAGCCATAGAACACGCCTGCTCATGATGACAAGCTACATATGAAAGTTTTTTACAACGACCAAAAGCATCATTTAAATGCATAGCTCCACCGCCCGTAACCATAAAAACATGGCGGATTCCATGATCGGCTAAAGTTTCAGCAATATAATCTGCGACTCTTTTTTTCATAAAGACTCTCTAGTAGTTTTTTAGATGCCAATTGAAGGTTTTCTCTATCGCCTCAGATAAAGTAATTTCTTCTTTAACATTAAATTCCTTCTTTATCTTTTGTGTTGAAGGACAATAAATCTCTCTGGGCTTATCAGACTGAGGTTTTCCTGAAACAATGACATCGATGGTTCGATTGAGGTGAGTTTTAGCTACTTTAGATACACAATCGGCTAAATCTCTTATGCTGTGCTCTTTTTCAGAGCCTACATTATAAGCATTTTGATCCTTACCGAAAGCCATGAGAGTCAAAAGCCAACCTGACAGATCAGAAGCGTAGAGATAAGAACGCAATGGAGTGCCATCTCCACGAATATGAATGGTTTCGTTTTTAAGACATGAGAGGATAAAATTTCCGATAGCAAAATGGGTGTCCAGAGGAAGAAACGGCCCCACAAAAGCAAAGGCCCTACCAATGATAGTTTCTATCCCAGTTTGTCTTCCTATTTGGCTTACTAAAAACTCCGCTGCTCGTTTTCCCTCAGCGTATGCAGAGCCAAGAGATAAAACATTGGGGCCACCAAGAAAACTCTCATCCACATGTACGATATTTTCAGGTTGTTTTCCATAAACGGCGCCCGAGCTCAAAAAAAGAAAGCGTTTAATATTAGCTTTCTCACTTTCCTCTAAACATCGACGAGTCCCAAGGAAGACTTCATTGAACATTTGCAGCGGTGCCTCCGCATTAAGTTTGGCACTTGCGCTAGCTGCACCGTGGATGCACCAATCATATCGAACCCCAGAGGGAAAAGAAAATGTTTGGATGTCGCCTGGAAAGAAAACCCACCCTTTTTGAGATCCCAAATAAGGATGTTCCGAGATAAATCTCTCAGGATTTCGACTTAAAACATGAACTTTAAGATTTAAATTTTGGGTTTCGTTTGCTTGAGCTAAAGTATAAAGAAGCCACTTACCAAAAAATCCTGTTCCTCCAGTAATAATCAAGGATTTATCTCGAAATAATTCCCAAATAGGATAACGAACCAAAACACTCAAAATTTCTTGCTTTAACTGAACTGGATAAGAAATTAAATTATCACTTAGTCTAGCCATCTTCTAAGCTTTAACAGCCTCACTCAACTTTTGAGCCATGTAAGTTAAGTTATCTTCTGAAAGACCTGGCCAAATACCAATCCAAAATCCTTCTTCCATAATCTTATCTGTGTTTTTAAGCGAATTATGAACTGAATATGAAACATCTTCAAAGGCAGGCTGCTTCGTTAAGTTACCCCCAAACAGTAAACGGGTTCCAATTTTATTTTCCTCTAGATAACGAACTACCTTTTTTCTGAAATCACTCCCTTGCCCTTTTCCACATAAAAAGAATCCAAACCACGAAGGTTCAGTCCCCTCAGTAGCTTCGGGAAGGATAAAATGTTCTTCTAATCCCAGGCGTTTCAGTTCATTTTTTAAATAGTTAAAATTATCTCGACGCCTTTGAATAAACTTGGGCAGCCTTTCAAGTTGAGCTAGCCCAATAGCTGCTTGGAAATCTGTAAGCTTCAAATTGTAGCCAAGATGGGAGTAAATGTACTTGTGATCATATCCCTGAGGTAATTCTCCCATTTTCCAATCAAAGCGCGCACCACAAGTATCCGAAGTTCCAGGAGGACACCAACAATCTCGCCCCCAATCACGGAAACTAGTGGCCAATTTTCCAAGTTGAGCATTGTTAACTAAAACGGCTCCACCTTCACCCATAGTCATGTGATGAGCAGGATAAAAAGAACAGGTTGCCAGAGCTCCAAAAACTCCCACATGTTTTCCTTCGATCGTTGCACCTAAAGCATCACAGCAGTCTTCAACTAACCAAATCCCTTTCTCTTGACACGTTTTAACTAACTTATCCGATCGGAATGGATTGCCCAATGCATGAGCTATCATGATCAATTTGGTTTTGGGTGTAATAGCTGCCAAAATATCATCAACCGCAGCATTGTGAGTAGCGATGTTCACATCAATAAAAATGGGTTTCATACCATATTGAATCGCAGGAGCTACCGTAGTCGGAAATCCACAAGCTGTAGTAATAAACTCATCGTCTCGTTTTAATGCAGCCTCTTTTAATTTAGAACTAGTGAGAGTAACAAAAGCGAGTAAGTTAGCGCTCGATCCCGAGTTAACTAGAAGACACTTTCGACTTCCCCAAAATTTAGGAAACTTTTCTTCGAATTCATCAGAAAACCTACCTGCCGTAAGCCATAAATCGGTTGAGGCCATGAGAAGTAGTTCTAGTTCTTTAAAACCAACAACTTTTCCAGAAGCAGGAAGATAATCAACACCCGATCTTAAAGATTTTGGCTCAATTAAACTTCGATGCTTAAAAAGGACCTCTCTTAAATCCGTGTAAAGAGGCTCTTTGGCTACCATTGAATCCATTTTTTCTCCATTGCGGATCGATACCAATCTACTGTTTGTCGAAGCCCCTCTTCAAACCCAAAAAGTGGAACCCAATTTAATAGGGTTTTGGCTTTGGTACTATCTAAAGACTGAATAGGAATTTCATTGAATGCGTGGTTCAAAATTTGTGGTGCTATCGACTTATTCATAACTGATTGTATTCTCTCTACCAACTCTAAAACAGAAAGCCTCAATTCATACGAAAAATTGAATGCCTCTCCAGGCATTGGATTTAGAATCATCTTTTTTGCCAAAAGACGATAGGCGGCGGCTCCATCGCCCACATAAATATAGTCACGAATAAATTTACCATTCGACCTAATTACGGGAGCTTGATTTTTCAGCAATGAAACAATGGTATGAGGAATAATTCTGCTCTCGTTAAGATCTCCAGGCCCAAAAAAATTCCCACATCGAGTAATAGCCACATTCATTCCAAAAGAGTGGGCATAGGTTTGCGTGATTAAATCAGAACATGATTTCGATACATCATAAGGATGTTTGCCTTCAAGAGGGTAACTCTCATCGTATTTTTCCCCATTTAAGTTTCCATAAGCTTTATCACTTGAAGCACAGATCACTCGTTGAATCCGTTTCGGATTAAGCCGACACGCCTCAAGAACCGCCCAAGTTCCTCGAATATTCACATCGAGAGTTTCAGTCGGTCGTAAATTAGCTTGCTGAACTAATGTTTGAGCTGCCAAATGAAAGACCGTATTGATTTCGTATTCATTGATGACTCGATCTAGTAAGTTTTGATCTCTAAGATCTCCAAAAATTGTGACAGTATTTGGGCTCATTCCCTCCGCATAGTAACGGCTTTGGGGCAATTGATCTCTAACAAGACAAACTAACCGAGAGGTCTCATTGTTTTTTAGTAACTGCTCAACTAGTTCCGAACCTAAGAGACCAGTAGCCCCAGTGACAAGAGTATTTCCGAAAATAGCTTTTGACATCATAGACCTCGATTTTAAACTTTCCACGGAGCATCACCCGATTGCCATAATGACTGTGCCGTATTTTTGTCACTTAGAGTGTCGATCGGGAACCAAAACCCCTCATGCTGAAAAACCATCAGTTGTTTAGCTTTTGATAGATTCTCCAAAGGAGCTCGTTCTAAAGTGCAATTATCTTCGTCAGAGATATAATCTCTAAAAGCCCGTTCAAAAAAGAAAAACCCCCCGTTTACCCGAGGTTGTTTTCCAAATGGTTTCTCTGCGAAACCCATGGCATGATTGCCCTCAACTTGTAGCTCTCCAAACCTAGCTTTTGGCCGTACTGTAAGAACAGTTCCGATATTTCCATGGCTTTGGTGAAATGCAATCTCCGCCGTCAAATCAACATTACAAAGACCATCACCGTAAGTGAGGGCAAATGTAGAGAACTCACTAGTACCACTGATATGATCCAAAGCCCTGGCAAGCCTCGCACCCGTCATAGCATTGTCACCTGTATCAATGACCCTAACTCTCCAGTTTTCCAGATTGGGATCTTGTTTATGAACAAGCGTATTTAAATTGTTTCCTGAGCGATTATCAACTTCTAGATGACTAAACCGGTAAGGATAGGAGAGAAAATAATTCTTGATCTCCCAACTTTTGTAACCGGCGCAAATTACAAAGTCATTAAATCCAAACTTGTAGTACCATCGCATGATATGGATCAAAAGAGGAATTTCCCCAACTTCCACCATAGGTTTAGGTTTCACCGAAGTTTCCTCAGATAATCGAGTTCCTAAACCTCCCGCTAAAATAAACACAGGGATATTATTTAAGTTTTTTGAAGTCATAAGTACCTTTGGAAATAGATTAAAAAACTTAACAATTCAAATAAAAAACTCCGTTTTTAAGTGACAAATCCTTAAGAATACTAAAAACTCTCTATCCATCATGATTCAAAGATGCTAAACCTCAGAATTAATGAGGTTTTTTAGAGCTATTTTTTCTTTCCTTGGAATTAATGAGGCCATATTTTACTCGCTCATTCTTAGAGGCTGGCAAATAGTCGCAGCTCCCATTACTCTTTTTCTTATCATTCATCACTTTAGTCCTGAGCAACAGGGGTTCTATTACACTTTCAATAGCCTTTTGCTTTTGCAAATATTTTTCGAGATGGGCCTATCTTTCGTTTTAATTCAATTTTCTAGTCACGAGTTTTCTAAATTATCCTGGAAAAAAATGGGGGGCATTCAAGGCGCAAAAAGACTTCGGCGATTTAAAGAGATCCTAAATCAATCGATGCATTATTATAGCCTTTTTTCTTTGCTCTTTTTTGTCCTGTTAGTTCCTGCGGGTTTTTATTTTTTGGCTTCTAAAAGCTCTGAAAATGTGAATTTTGATTGGAAACTGCCATGGGTGATTTCGGTTCTATTCACTACCCTCATTCTATTAGCGACACCTTTGATGGCCATCATCGAAGGTAGTGGTCGGGTGAAGGAAGTTTCTTTAGTCAGATTAGGTCAATCTATAACCAGTGTTTTTGCGGCTTGGATTGTGATTGCTCTAGGAGGTGGTTTGCTAAATGCGGCTACCATTACTTCAGTCAATGCTATTTTTATTTGGGTTTGGTTGGTACTTAAAAATCCCTCTCTGGTTAGACTTGCCTTACGAGGGATACTTAAATCCCAATCTTTAACATTAACATCAACACAATTTTCTTGGCGTCAAGAGATCTGGCCAATGCAGTGGAGAATTGCTTTAAGTTGGGTTTCTGGATACTTTATTAACCAGCTCTTTGTTCCAATTTTATTTTACTATCACGGCCCTGAAATCGCTGGGAAAATGGGTATGACTTTAAGCCTTGCGAACATGTTGCCGATCGTGGGTCAGGCTTGGATAACTTCAAAGGCTCCATTCATGGGGAGGTTAGTTGCTCAAAGAGAGTTAGAGAAATTTGACGAAATGTTTTTCAAACTATTGAAACAATCGACAGTAGTTGTCTTTCTGGGGGCTTGTACTTTGGCGATTTTCCCTTTTGTTTTTAGCTCAGTCTCTATTTTTCAAAGAGTATTATCTCCGGACCAGATAGCAATTTTGGCTGCAAGTAGTTTGGTGACTCACTTAGTAAATTGTTTTGCTCAATATTTAAGATCTTTTAAAAAAGAACCTATGATGGAGGTTTCGGTGATTGGAGCTATTCTGGTAGCTTCATTAGCATGGTATTCTGGAAAGTATTATTCAAGTAAAGAAATTGTATTTTCAGCTTTAGCTGTTAATTTACTGTTTGGCTTGCCGACCTCTTTTTGGCTCTGGTTAAAGCATAGAAAAACCTGGAAAAATGAATTGGCATGATAAAAAGAAAATACAAATTAACTGTTGGAATTCCTACCTGGAACAGAAAACAGTTTCTCGCTTCAAACATGGAGCATCTAATTAAGGAAATTGAGAACGAATCAGAGGTAGAGATCTTGATCTCAGATAACGCCTCGGAAGACGGAACTCAGGAATTATGTCAATCTTATCAAAAACTCTACTCCCATGTAGCTTACTACCGAAATCCAAAAAACCTCGGTGCGAATTTCAATTTTCAAAATGTGATCGAAAAAGCGCAGGGAGCTTATGTTTGGCTCTTGGGAGATGATGATAAAATAGTTGAAGGAAGCATCAAAGAGGTCTTGAGAAAAATTAAGTTCCATCCCGATATTGATATGATTGTTGGTGGTTGTATTAACGACCACTCAAGAAAAAGACTTTACCCCCCATTCCTTGATCATGACCATATTTTTCAAACAGAGATTTTAGATGCTTATGATGCTATCCGTTTGGCTGGCAAAATTAGTACTTTAATTTTTAAACGAGCCTCTCTTTCACATAATCTTCCTGCCTGTCAGAAAACTATCGAAAGCATTCGCACCCCTTGGCCTCATTTGGTTTGGTGGCTTGTGGTTTTAGGACAGGGGAAAAAGGTTCTGTTTCTCAAGGCCCCCACCAACTATTACTTGGAATCGAGTCGGTATAACATGATTCAAGATGGAGTAACGCAAAATCGAATCAGGATCGAAGATTATGCTCGATTAATAATCAAACTTAAACAAGAGAGTTTAATTCAAAGAGACCTCTTCAATAAGCTTAAAAAAACGATTAGCTATGGCCGAGCTGGAGAATTTATAAAAATTGTCGCCTATAGTACTTTTTTAAATAACTACCAAGAGACTATTCAAGCAGCTTATAGGACACTAAATGTACTACCAGGCGTAAGAAATCGGTTCCGTTTTTTACTTTATTACTTTCTGCCGGTATTATTGCCGGTGAATTTTAGAAAGCTTCTATTTTTAGCTCCGTATTATGTTTTCCCGTGGCAAGAGTATAAAAACTTTATCAACTACCTTAATCGAGTTAAACAAATACTGGACTCAAAAAAATATTCTGCACGTGCAGTATTTAATGAAAGTGACCTATAAGTTCTAAGAAGGCCTTTTCGACTCTGAGAAGCTTATTACCATCTCATGTATCCCCTGTTGGAAGCTTTGTCGAGGAGTCCATGAAAAATATTTTTGAAACTCATCCGATTTCACCTCAAGGTCTAGGAATAGTTTTTCGTAGAAATCTGGTTTCCTCAAAATTGCAAAGCCTAACTTGATTAGGCTCTCTGGAAGAGAGAATAGCAGGGGTTTGAAACCTAACTCTGTAGCAATGATTTCAATAAGATTGGGCACTGAAATTGACTCTCCATCAGACACAAAAAAGAGGCCTGAAGCCCTATTGTTTTTATCAAGGCAGCTAGTAATAGCTGTGCAGAGATTGGTGTTTGAGATAAAACTTCGTCTGGCACGACTAGATTTAAGGGGTAAGGGAACTTTAAGAGCAATTAGTCTTATCAATTGCAAAAGAGTGCCTTTAGCATTGGGGCCGTAAATAAGAGGGGGCCTGAGAATAATAAGTTGGGTTTTACTGTTATTTAGAGTGCTGGTTAAAAGTCTCTCTGCCTCCCATTTGGACCTGCCGTAAATACCAGCTGGAGGTTCATGATTTGGAGTTGATTCGTCAAATGGACGTGAGTTAGGGCTGCTTTCACCGACAGCCTTTACAGAACTTAAGTGGATAAATTTAGAAACGCCAGCATCAAGAGCAGCTCTTGCTAACCTTTGTGGCATTAGGGCATTAGTCTCCTGATAGGCATGTTCGGCTTTCTTTCCTTCAATTCTTGGATTGTGAGCTAGACCAGCTAGGTTGATGATCGAATCTATTCCATCCAAAAATTTTGTATTGAGTTCAATTTGATTCAGATCACAGCAAATAAAATGGGTGAAATACTTTGTAAGTTCATCACTAGGAGGGGTTCTTCCTGCGCCAACAACCCCATAACCCGACTCGGCCAACATTTTAACTAGTGAGGCCCCTATAAATCCACACGCCCCTGTTACCATTACTTTAGATTGAGTTTTTAATAGAGTTTCCATCCCCACCTATTAAAGAATTTAAAGGCACTTGTAATGAAATACCAAGTGTGAATCCATTTTTTGTGAGAATTTCTCGCCCAAAGATGCTCCACCTCTGCTACAGGTGAATAAACAGTTCTGTAATTTGATTCTCTAATTTTTTGGCAAAGATCGAAATCTTCAAAATATAAAAAATAGGTTAGGTCAAACCCTCCAAGAGATTTTAAAAGGCCTGTTCTTCCCAGCAAGAAACAACCCGAAAGACAAGGCACATCCAACTCTTTTGAATAATCACAATCTTTCATGAGATAACGGGTTGTTCGATTCTCGCAAAAAGAAGGAGGTAAATATTTTCCAAGACGTTGAACCGCTAAATCAACTAGAGTTGGAAATCTTCGGTTAAGAAGTTGCAGGTTTCCATTTGGGTAAACTACTTTAGGGGCCACAAGACCTATTTGAGGCCGGATTTCAAGATAATCAATCAAGCTTTTTAAAGAATTGTTTTTGAACTTGATATCGGGATTACAGATGACGTGATAAGACGATTGAGCAGCTAAAATTGCTTGATTGTGGGCTGCACCAAATCCTTTATTATTCTGATTTTCAATTAGGTGCAGATTTTTTAAGTTTTTTTGAAAAGCCTTCACAATATTTTTTGTCGAATCGGTTGATGCGTTGTCTACAACATAAATATCCGAAATCAAATGATCGGTTTCTGTTTTTTGAATTGATGTGAAAAGCTCGCTCAGTTCGGATGAATTATTAAAAGTGACAATTGAAAGACTAATCTTCATCTGTTTTTATGGCCAGTTGATGCCAGCTTATATCCAATATTTCATCTGATTTCAATGGGTTCAAAGGCTTTGTTAAATAAATAGGTAATTAAGAAAAAGACCCTGCCTTTTTCTCAATTACCTATTTTACTGCACCGAGCAGGGTTAGGCATGCCGATATTGGTTATCTTGTTTAGCATATGTGGTTAAGAGTGGTTAGAACCCACCCTGGATTTCATGATGAACCATTAAAAGGAAAGCGTTTGGAGTAACAATCGGTACGACTCAGTCGAGAGTATCTAGCTATTTACATTGAACGCAGAGGGATTATCCCGTGCAAACCTATGTAATCTTAAAAAAGGAGGTTCTCGACTCACTCGAAATACTGGCAATGTGGAATTCATGAAAGTGAAGTAGTGGGGATTTCAAATCAGCTTTAATACAGGTAAATTACTCTACACCTATTTTTCAGGAATGCATTCGCATCTCGCCACAACGCACTCAACCTTTCCGTTTGATCCCCAATTTTTCGCGTAACTCCTCAATATTGGGACTATATATATTTTTTGAACTACGAGCATCCTGTTGTTCATAATAAAGAAGCAGGGATTCTAGTAGATCACGTCCTATTTTAGTTTTACTAGCATTTCTCGGACTTAGTCCATTTAGCACGGGAATGGGTTCAATGAGCCACTTTTTCCAGTGTGCATCTGCCATTTTTTTTATTTGAGCTTGAACCTCAGGAGGCATTTCTTCACCAATAACCTCCTGTGCCGGATCTGCACTAACAGTATTCATTTCTGAAAACTGTTTTTCAATTGATTCAATTACGGATCTCACATATCGAACATTTTCGCCAAGAATCCGTTCAATTTTAATCCTGATTTTATTCGCTCGATTATCAGAGTTAACACTTACTACAAGTTTTTTACCATGAATTGCAACTCTTCCAAGGACGGTGTAACCCGCTTCCTCATTCGAGTTTTTTCCTGTCTTGAACCAGGGAATCTCCACCTTCTCAAGTATTTCACTCTCAAAAATAGCATCTCGGAGTAGCTCCTTATCAGACATCACCTTTCGAGCGAGTGTTTTAAGCCCATCAAATGCCACTTTCGCAGAGTTTACTTCAAAATAAAGCTTCTGGGGAACTAGCAGATCCCCATCCGTGTTTGTTAAAATGGGTTTTTGAGGATTAAGTAAGGCTCGAGCCAAATTTAAATATAGCTCCCTTATATCATCACCAAATTCGACCAAATGCGAATCGGTGAGTTTGCTTACACTTAAATGAGATTTAATCTGTTCACGAAGATTCAAAATGGGCTGCTTTTCTATGGGGCTCAATTGACAAGGAGCAGTGGCCATGTTTTGCCACCTTCCAGCTATATTAAAAATAGCGCACAATACAATATTACCTCTTCGCACATCCCTTGAACCCATTTGCTCCGTGATTTCATATTCCTCTTCTGTAAAAAGATCTCTCACCCTATAGCCAGCCTCAGGAACAACGTTTAAGATTTCATATAAATTAAGGGGACGCCTATTCGCAGAATTTAGAATTTCAATTTGTTCAGGGGAGATCGTAGACTGCCGTTTGCTCAGGAATATTTCAACAACAGTTTTTCCTTCAAACCCTTTCGTGTCACATTCCGTGTTATCTAAGTCAGGCGTCCAATAAAACAAAAAATAGGGCATGAATACTTGATTAAATAACGAATCGGGAGAAAAATCCTCCTCATATTTCCATAAATGAAATTCGTCCCATGCTTCGAAAATAGCAGATTTTCCCCATGTATGAACTGCACATTCCATCAACTCCGGAATAAGCGCAGCCTCAAGCTGGCGATAACGGCGATAGGTAAAATCAACTTGCGGCGCAGAACCAGGCCCTTTCTTGTAACAACAAAATTTATACTTCTTTCCACTTTGGCATGGACAAGGGTCATAAATATCATCTGGTATTTTCATCATTCGAACTCCAATGGCTCAACATTAAAACTATTCCCCTATTAAATCAAGAAGGAGGATCAATTTCTAACATTACTGCATTCCTTTCTTGAATCATTGTTACTATTTTGTTCGATAATTTTTATTATTGATTCAGGATCTATATTTTTATTAAATCTTACTAAATGTGCATCTTTCGGAATTTCTGTATCCGAGCAGTTAAGAGTGGCGTCTACACAAAGAATAAAGTTCTGAAGCTTAACCTTCCTCAATTGGACCATTTTTTTCCGTAGGTAATCCGGTATCCAAAACCCCACAATTTCTAGTAACCATTCGTTATTTGGATTTGATCTTTCTCTAATGAGGAAATCGGGGAAAATGAGTGTGTCATCGGATTCGATAGCTTTAGGTTCTCGGATAAGATCCCAACCCTTCGCTGCTTTTAGAAATCTCTTTGAAAATTTTTCTTCCACTTTACTATCGAATTGCTTAGGAGTCTTTGCTGGAAATACTGGATCTCCCGAAGAAACTTCAAGTAGAGATTCTCTTTCACCGATTATGCAGCGAGCTTTTAATCGAAAACGGTTGCACCATGCAAGCTGTGGCAGCAGTTCCCCAAGTGCTCGACCATATAATAGAGTGCGACGGAATAAAACATAGGGACCAGAAATGGTTAAGGTTGCGTACGTTTGATTGGGTACTTTAGAGAGTTCACAGATTAGCCCTCGAAGTTTCGCCTGACGCACTACAATCCTTGCGTTGCCCTCTAGTTGAATAGTAACACTTAAAGCTCTAGCCAAAAAACTTTGAATAAGCAGAGAATTCGCATAGAGTGCGACGAAACTGGGATTTAACTCAATTTCCGGTTTTTTTATTCGCTTTTCATTTGGCAAGTCACAAAATAGCAATGTTTCCAACTCACCATCCTGTAGAGCTAGGCTACGCGCAGTCGATGAAACAATGGACTCTCTGATTTCCGAGCTCACAGCCGCAGCTTCAAAAAGCATAGCCCTCAACTTTTTAGGAGGAATTTTGGATTTTGCCTCCGCGCGAAAGAGGCCATTTAGGATATGCATGGCAAGTAATCTCTTCCCAGTAGGCGATATAAAGGGAAGTGGGCTTTTAAGATGTCGCAGAAGCTCGAACTTGGGAGCATCCACGAAACGCATATACTCATCAATGAGTAGCCGCAGCCAAGGATAGTCTCGTGCATCTAAATAGCGCGGGATAACAACGCCCTGGATACAACTAAATTTGAGCGATGACTCGGGTATCAAGAGACTGAGTCCTCCTTTTCCAGTGCCTCACTTCCATCGTGTCTCGCACTACGAGCTCATACACGATAGCGCTCTTCCCCAATACAGGACGAAGACACCTACCAATTCTTTGGATGTGTTCCCTTTCTCCATGATTTCCGCCAACAATTACTGCCACCTCGGCGTCAGGAACATCTAATCCTTCATTGAGAACGCGACAGGATACTAATGTCTTAAGTTTTCCATCTCTGAATTTCGAAAGAACCTCTTCGCGTTCTCCTCGTTTGATGTCTGATGTAATAGGCATAACTAAGTGCTTTTTAGAAATTTTGTAGGCAGTCGCGGTATCAGGGGTGAAAATGAGTACCTTATTTTCCCTGTGTTGGGCTAATAGGGAGGCAAGTGTAGTCTCTTTGGCTTGTGGAAAACTGATAATTCGCTTTGCGTTTTGCCAAGCGGAGTAGGCCTGACGACCTTCATAGTTTTTTTGCGTATAACGAATAAAATCTATCCAATCAGAATCAGGGTGTAGCTGGGCAAATGGCAGATAGGCTTTGCGAAAAGTCTCAATCGAGGCATCATAATTTTTTCGCTCTTTTAAGTTGAGGTCTACTTGAATTGTAAACAGCTCAAAAGGAGATAAATATTTTCCCTTTAGTTCACTAACCGTTAACTCATAAATAGTCGCACCTACTGTGTCCCTAAGTTTCACTTGTACAGTATCCTTAGTGACATTGGTGGCCGTTAATCCAAGTCTAAACGGACAAGTACTCATTTCAAGTGCTTCATCCCTGATTCCATTTCCAAAATGATGAACCTCATCGATAACAAGTAATTTAAACTGATTTCCAATTTGCGACATATATCGGTAGCCGCTTTCAAATGTACAAACAGTAATAGGGGCTATGTTTCTTTTCCCATCACCCATCACCCATCACCCATCACTCCAATTGGACTTTCAAAATATCTTACTAAACTTACTTCCCATTGCTCTAAGAGCACTCGAGTTGGAACTAGAATCAGCGTGGGAACACCAAGGAGCGCAATCGCACCAATAGCCACAAGCGTTTTACCACTACCCGTGGGAAGCACAATGATACCGCGATTTTCGTGCAGTCTCCACGCTGACAAAGCCGCTTCTTGATAAGGGCGAAGATTAGGTCCCGCTTTTAGGATTGGTGCATTTTGTGGCACTCCTACTTGGTCTTTGAAATCGCTCAATTCAGTCAGCAGTTGGGGGTAACGATAGGCAGGAGCTCGATAGGCTTTCACGCGCGAATCCCAAAGTAGAGTATTTGGACTGTGCTCTGAGACTTTAATATCAAGCCCTTTCAAAAGTAGCGTTCCCTTGTCAAAAATTAATTCCTTCATTGATTACCCACCAGTAGATTTATTTAGAATAGCAAATTTTGCCTGGCAATAAGGCTAGGGGCGCGTGTACTTTAAGAATCTCTAAAAAAATCAGCCTTAAAAAATAAACTAGACTAGGAGATAAAAATGTACGGACTTAATTCCTTAATCAAAAGGGCAGTCACTCTAGCGATGATCGACCTCGTCCTTAAGAAACAATTCCAAAAGGCTTTTGACACAAAAGAAAAGGCAGACTCAAATGATGACTGGGCCTAGAGAATTTAAGTTTCTGCCTAACCAACTGGACAAGCGAAAATAATATTCGTAGACTCTAATTATATTTTTGAAACAGTAGAAGTTTTAGAGAAAAATAAAATGCCCATAACAGATATCACCCAGTTTAAAAATGCAGTCACCAAACTTGAGCAAGCTCTTGCCCAAACTAAAAACGAATTCATTCGAGATTCGGTTATTCAACGGTTTGAGTTTTCAGTCAAATTAGCATGGAAAACGGCTAAAAAACTCATGGGAAGTTCTTCTACCGCCCCAAAAGGACTTATAAGGGAGATGGCACAGAATCAGTTTATTTCCGACACCGAACTTTGGCTCAAAGCGGTAGACATGAGAAATCTATCCTCCCATACCTATCAGGAGGAGTTAGCCGATCAGGTTTATGATTTTGCGAAAATGTTCCTCCCGCATCTCAAACAGCTCTTAGCTCATATGGAAAAATGATGAGATTTGGGTTAACTGCAGAAGAATATCAGTTTATTCAACAACGGGTTGTAAAACCCCTAGAAGCGATTGGAGCCATTGTTTGGTGTTACGGTTCTAGGGCTCGAGGTGACAATAGCCCATTTTCCGATCTCGATTTAATGGTGGAATCAGAAAAAGATACTAGCCGTGAAGTAGCAGCCATTTCCGATTTTCTTGAGGAAAGCCAATTCCCGTACAAAGTCGAACTTGTCCTACTGTCTAATTTTTCGAAACAATACCGTCAGGGCTACGAACAGGATAAACAGCGATTTTAAACAAATTTTATAATTCCGATAAATTCACTTCTTTCATCCCTCTCCTTACTTTTAGGCTACGATTTTTTTGGTTTTCTATTGTATCTTCGTCAACAACTCCAAGCTCTCCCTTGATGCTAGCCCTCGCCTCTCAACAACTCGGTCCAATCATCTCTGCCGTACGGACCGCGCAGATTGGACTCATTGCCAGTTCAAAGACGTCGAATTGGTTGACCAAATAAAGCGGGTCCTTTAACGTTTTACCAATGAAAAATGAAAAGGCCTTCTTAAATTGGATTATTGAACAAGCAAAGGCCCAACTCAACGTTTCAAAAATCTACCTCTTTGGTTCGCGTGCTAGAAAAACTCATACGCCTCTATCAGATTTCGACATTGCTTTTGAATTCCCAAAAGAAAATGAAAATAAGTGGGGGACCTTTTCAGTAACGACCCAAGAAGAGGTTAGGACCTTAAGAAAATTAGACCTTGTTAACTTGCGGACTGTTTCCCAAGAAATCAAAGAGAGAATCTTAGCTGAAGGAGAACTGATTTATGATTCAAGACAAAGCAAGAGTTAAAAAAGCGCTCGATAACATTTATTTAGCCCATTCCCAATTTGAGAGTTTTTGCAAAGAGCCTTTCCATACCGATAGAGAACGGGCCGGGATTATTCAATCCTTTGAGTTTACTCTTGAGGCTTTTTGGCGCTACTTTCAGGCGTACAGCATCGAACAAGGATTATCCTCCAACTCCCCCAAGCAATCTCTCCAAAACGCTCTGCAATTAAATTTGATTGATCCACAAGATGAAATAGTTTGGATTGATATGATTGACGATAGAAACAAAACTAGCCACATCTACCATAAGGCTTTAGCTGAAGAAATTCTTGATCGAATTCTCAAAAGTTATCAAGGTATGTTCAAGAAAACGATCGTTCGTTTAAAATCCTAAACTTCATTAAAAGCAATAGTATCTAAACTCATTGCCAGTTCGAAATGATGGCTGAGTTCTACCTTTAGTAACTCACAAAGCGTTCTCTCAGCTAACATAATTCACACAAACTGCTTTACACCCCCAGTTCGAAGGCGTCGAATTGGTAATCAGCTTTTCTTAATCAGCCATTCAACCACGCGACAGCACAAACATAACCAAGCAAAATCAAACAGTTACTTAAGGTGCGTTATTTCGCCTGCTTTTTATTAACGAAATCATTTAAAAACGTTACTATATATAAAATAGGTAACGACACCTGTATATTTCATTATTTAATAAGAGATCGAGCAAGGAGATGGGGTGGCTAAAGAAAAAAAAATTAGGGCTGGACGCTACCTTTCCCAGCCCAGCAACTACAAAGCGTACATTCCAGCTCAATTGCCACCAGTCCCCCCCCTTCAACTAGATAGTGAAATATTACTGCTTCTTTCTGAAGCAGATCGAAAGCTAGGACAGTTAAATGGCCTTGTCTCGATCATCCATGATGCAGACCTTTTTGTTTACCTTTATGTAAGAAAAGAAGCACTGCTTAGCTCTCAAATCGAGGGCACCCAATGTTCTCTAGAGGACGTTCTTTCAGTAGCCGATCACTCTCCTAAAAAAGTGAATGACATAGAGGAGGTCTCAAATTATGTCGCTGCAATGAATCGAGGACTAGAAAGACTTAAACATGTCCCTGTCTCTAATCGACTCATCAAAGAAATGCATAAGATCCTGATGAAAGGCGTGCGGGGAAAACAAAAAACCCCTGGAGAGTTTCGTACCTCTCAAAACTGGATTGGCAAACCAGGTACGACTCTCCAAACTGCAGACTTCGTACCTCCTCCTCCTCATGAGGTTAATCGCTGCATGGGGGAACTTGAGAAATACCTCCATCATGATGAATCCACGCCGTCCTTAATTAAAGCAGCGTTGATTCACTCTCAGTTTGAAACCATTCATCCCTTCCTTGATGGAAATGGAAGATTAGGAAGACTCCTCATCACTTTTGTGCTGTGTAACTGGAAAGTTATTGAAAAACCCCTTTTGTATTTAAGCTACTTTTTCAAAGCGAATAGAACCGAGTACTACAACCGCCTGATGGGGGTACGAGTAAAAGGAGAATGGGAGGAATGGGTAAAGTTTTTTTTACGAGGTGTCGTAGAGACTGCAGAAATGGCCAATATCACTGCCATTGAAATTCACAAACTTCATTCTAGTCACTTAAAAGTCATCCAAAAAACGAAGGGAACTCATCTTCTCGGAAGGGTCTTTCACCAGTTTTGTCTTTATCCCATCCAAACGATGTCAGAGCTCAAAAAAAATCTTTCTGATTCCACAGTGCCAGCAATCCAACGGGCACTTAATCGATTGATTGAAACTGAAATATTGAAAGAAGTAACGGGACAACAAAGACATAGGAGATACGCCTATTCGCAGTATTTGGCTATCCTCACACGAGACACTGTTTCCAAGATCGAATGAACTAGACCAGAAGACAAAAATGTACGGACTTAATTCCTTAATCAAAATGGCAGTCACTCTAGCGATGCTACCCTCGCCTCTCAACAAATCGGTCCAATTATCTCTGTGTTAAAGACCTCGCAGATTGAACTCATTGCTAGTTCGAAGGCGTCACAATGGTAGCGGTTCAGTTCTCTTGCTCACTTTCTGTCATGAACAGACTTACATGCACATTTTAATCTGCAGGTTTTATTTCGACTTGATACTTTAACCCTGCAGCTTGAAGACTTTTTTCAATAGAAAGCCTCACAAGCAGTGCCGGTGGGACCTTGAGCGCTTTAGCGATTTTCTCGGCCTTTTCGGGGCTGACCCCTTTACGGCCTTTTTCGATATCGCACAGATTAGCGATAGAAAAGCCAACCAGTTTACCGAAATCCTTTAAGCTCATTTCTTCAGACATACGCCAGGATCTTAAAAACTCACCCACAGTAAGTTTTCCGAATCTCTTTTCAAGGTCTTTGATTCTATATATTTTCTTCTTTTCAGTACTCATGTTTATTTACCTCCAAAACTTCAATTAACTCGAGTTCTCCAGTATCTCGTTCAACGTAGATGGCCGCTCCCGGCCACCAAAGCTACCCAGACGTTAAGTTTTTGCACGATATACTCTGGGACTTTGTTCAACTGTTTATCAACTGCTTTTCCCCAGAAGACTTTCATTCAATTGAACAGCACTGCTTATAGCAGTATTATGTCAAGATTTTAATTATTGTAGAAACACCTCTGCGCTCCCGCAATCATCGCCCTCGCATCTGGTACACACAGCAAGTTAACTTCGAATTTGAATGGGATAGTGCTAATCTTTCTAAGAGTAAACAAAAGCACGGTGTAGACACTGAAGAAGTCGAATCGGTTTTTGAACTAAAACTTGCTGCTCCATTGGGGCGACAGGTTTCACCAGAAATTTCGGAAGAACGGCTCTGTGTTGTAGGCCCCTCATTTGAAGGTCGACTTATTTCGGTAGTATTCACACTTCGGAACGGTCGGGTTCGTCCAATTAGTTCGAGATTAGCTAATCGAAAGAAGAGAAAATTATATGAAGAAGTACGCAAAGCGACTAAAAGAATATGACAAAATTGAATTTGACTCAAAAGCCATTATTTCTGGCATGAAACGACTTCAAGGTGCAAGAAGCCTAATTGTTTCTTTCAACTCTCCAAAACAAGATTACTTGCAACTCAATGTTTCTTACGCTGCAACTCTTCTAAATACATGATGTAATCCGCCTACTTTAGGCACTGAGACAACTCATCCCTCACTTTCAATTTTTCGCCCCAAAGGGGAGTCTTTATTGAGCGACGAGTGAGTGCGGTTCTCGTTGTAATAAGCTGAATACTATTTCAAGATGCCTACAAGATGTTTTTCATCGTAGGGAATAATATGATCGGTGCATTCTCTGCGAATGGTTCCTATGACACGTTCCACGAAACCATTTTATATTTACGCGCTGTTCCCGGGTTTTCCCAGTACAAAGTGACCAGATTGGGAGTTAACCAATGTACAAAAGAGACCATTTATATATACTTTTGGACATTTTTGTACGATAAGAATTAGAGATGAAAATAAAGCAGGGAAATAAGAAAAACACAGATGTTGCTTGGCCTAAAGCCATGGCACCTCTCACAAAGAAACTTTTTTCCTGGAAGGAAGCATCTCAAACGGGGATTCCAAGGCGCAGATTCCAAAGGCTTCTCAAAGAGGGAACGATTCGCCAAATTAGGCGCGGCTACTATACACATGTGAATTCAAAAATCCCCGCTAAGCACCTCGACTTTGCAATTGCATGCAAACATTTTGGTCCTAAGGCTGTTATCGGTGGACTTACGGCACTCTTCTACTACGGCCTTACGGACTCAGCACCCAGACACGTTTGGGTACTAGTCCCTACTGAGAGGCGAAGGGCTCCGGCACTTTTCCGGTGTATCCGAACAAATATCCCATCTAACATAGGGGTCATAGATAGAGGGAGTTTTAGAATTACCACTATTGAGCGGGCTATAGTAGATGCCTTTAAGTTTTCCACCAAAATCGGACTCGAAACGGCCGTTAAATCAGCAAGAACTGCGCTCTCAGAGAAGAGAACAACCGTAAGTAAAATCAGCCACCAAGCAGAGGCTATGGGTCTCTTCCATATGATACAAAAACATTGGGAGGCATTCACTGCATGAACGATCCTAAAGCTTTAACCCGATCTATCTAGGATAGACTCAGAACAGTTGCCCATAAAATGGGAACTGCCTACGAGAATATCCTCACTGAATTTCTAATTGAAAGGCTCCTTGTCCGCTTATTAGAAGATGCAGAACTTGGAAAACGCCTGGTTTTTAAAGGCGGGTATGTCTCTCTGCGCGTCTATGCCTCGCCTCGATATACGGTTGATCTTGATGCTACTCTTACTAAGGGAAAACTGGAGACAGTAACCGCGAAGGCAATCGCCACTATTGAAAGGAAACGGAACGATGGGATTTGGTTCAGGTATGAAAAATCGGTAGATCTTGAGATGCAAGGAGAATATGGCGGACTTCGCCTAATTTTTCGTAGTGGAATTGGGGAGCTCCCCAAGGATCCGCTCAGAGGTCAGGCAATTAACCTTGATATTGGGGAAGGCGATCCCATCACACCAGGACCCAAACTTATCGAAACCGCCTCTTTAATTGGTAATAAAACTGTGACTTGGAAAGTATGCCCCGTTGAAACCACTGTCGCAGAAAAGCTTAATTCACTTGTGAGACGCTCGCTGGATAATTCCCGATCAAAAGACATTTTTGATCTTCATGTTCTTCTTCCCTCCTGCGATCCTAATATTTTAAAACAAGCGATTGTGGCAACATTCGCTCACTGCGGCGATTCCATTCCCGACAGCCTAGCGACTCATCTTAAAACAATTAATACTGCAATTCTCCGACGAGGATGGAAATCCGCCACGGCGGATATTATCCCTACCACCAATTTCGATGAGATTTTATTATCGGTCCACAATCAGCTTAAAAATATTGAAAGAAATTGGAAATAAGGGTTTAAAAGTGGCCATAGAAACTTTATTTCGGAGGGGCTATCTGAGGCCCAAGAGATTAATACTACAACTTCCATCGTCGGGAGAAACCAAGGGGCCAATTTGATCTGCATTTATACCGAGGCGAACTCCCAATGCTGTAACTTCGCCAAAAACAAATGGACAGACGTGAAATGGGCCGTTTATCTCTCTGATGGTTTTAGTTTCAGAGTCATAGTAGTAATTCTTAGTTACTGGATGTGGAATATATTCCTGAACCACAGTAATATTTTTGGCATTCACTAATCGATTATTCAACTCTGCCGGAGATTGGTCGTATGCTCCGTTTTTCAAGATCCAATGGTATTACCGAAGGCTTTCATACCAAAATGGAAATGCTCTCAAGACGAGCTTTCGGATTTAGAAACTTTTCAAATTATCGATTAAGGGTACTTGCACATTGTGTGTTGGGATTGGGTATTTGCTATCAGCAATCAACCTCACCCAGGGGCGATTCCCCCGTCAATGGCGTAGAGCCCCCGAGACGACCTGAGGCGTTTATTCGCCCATTCATCGCCAACTGTAACCGATCGTTACGTTCACGATCGGGGGACTAATTTGGAGAAAATTGCGAAAGTTTTGCGGTTATTTCCAGCCGATAGTGACCATAAAATGACCATAACTGGGTAATTTGAGGATTTTGGATTTCTAGGTTTTGGATGTAAGCTATTGAAATCTTTGAATTTGGATGGGTAAGG
>SXPJ01000037.1 GCA_005776395.1 Bdellovibrionales bacterium
ATTAACAGGGCTATCAAAGGACTCAAATGGCAGGCTTACGGCTACAAAGACATGGATTATTTCAAACTTAAAATCCTCCAAAAATGCGGTTACCTAAACTATCGAAATCTCACTCTCACCCACTTTTAAGGGAAAGAGACCTTTCACTGTATCCAATTTTGTCACGCGATGAGCAATTCTTCACCGTTTTCTTTCTGTATTCGAGATAGGCCGCCATACAACAATTAGGCCCTCATATCGCAATACTTACTTAATAGGTTTATATGAATACTTTTTTAAAAGTTCTAATGCTAGTTTTCTTGGCTCATCCGTTACTGGCTGAAACCCCGGCTCTCATTTTTAGTGAACCCTCCTTTTCAGGTACAGGTTGTTCAGTTGACAGTGTTGCGTTTCTTGCTACCAAAGAGGCTTTCACACTAATATTTTCAAACTATTTAGCTGAGCGGGGCCCCGGGATTCCACGTGTCGAAAATTTTAGTAACTGTCGAATTAAAACGCGGGTAACCGTTCCCGCCGGCTATAACGCTGAAGTTGTGTCGGTGGATTATCGAGGTTTTACAAGAGTCGAAAATAGAACAATATCACTTCTTGTAACGGCTTTTAAGTTAGGAACTATTCAGGTGGGATCTAGCCCTGTTAAATATTTCATAGGACCTAAGGAGGTTGATTTTTTTAAAAGAGATAAACCCTATTTCACTCGTAAGGATCGGTGCACCAAGACTAGAGTTGTTCCGCTAGAGTTAAACTCATATATCGCGGTATTGGGAGATTCTAGCGCTCAAGGGGTTATAGCTCTGGATTCTATCGATGGAGTTGTAGAAGCTAAACTATCACTTCGTCGCTGTAACTAGGTTTTTAATTTAAGGTCGATAAGCCTTTGCAAGTTTTATAAATTCGTAGGCGTTTAGAACTCCATATCCAAATTGTGTATCAATTTTTTTCTCCGAAGACTTAAGTAATAACTTTTTGACATCGGAAAATTTCAGTTTGGGATTAGCTTGTAAAGCCAAAGCAATGGCCCCAGAGACATGGGGTGTCGCCATTGAGGTCCCAGCCATGGTGGCATATTTATTACCTGGATAGGCCGAAGTAATTTTTTCTCCTGGTGCTGAGATATCGGGTTTCAAAAGAGTTAAAATACTTTCCCCTACTTTCCATAAATTGGGGCCCCGACTTGAGAATGTAGCTAATTCTCCATTAGGAGCTGTAGCACCCACTGCAATTGGTTCCGGTAATCCTCCTGGAAATCCATTGGGTGATTTACCTGAGTTGCCCGCGGCAAACACGGGAATAATTCCACCATGAATCCAAGTTTGAATTGCTCTTAAAAATGGGGCAAAATCCTCGACATCGTAGATTGTATCTAGATCAATCTCGCCCCCCCAAGAATTACTAACAATCTGTGGGAAGTCATTAGTGTTAGGATCGTTATCGGGATCGAAAATCCATTGCATTGAATGAATAAGTCCTGAATCTCCGCTTGAACCTCCCGCCGCAAAAGACTTCGCAAAAATAATCGTAGCTTCTGTAGCAATCCCCACTTTGTTTCCAGCAATGGTTCCTGCGACATGAGTTCCGTGTCCATGATCATCGTAAGAATTTGTAATTCCGTTTACAAAGTCCTTGAAGATAATTTTTTTGTTAATTAACTCCTGATGACGCCCCTGAATACCTGTATCGATAACTCCCACACGAATTCCATTTCCATTCAAATCGGGGAACTCTTCCCGAATTTTGGGTAGCCCAATTTTTTCTAGTCCCCAAATCTCTTCACCTAGTTCTTTTAGGGAATTTGCGACCACAAGCGAGGTTGTAGGTGAGATTAACCGTCTAACTTTATCTTCATAGACCCCTTTAACCCAAGCCTCATGGGAAAGTTTTTTAGCCACTTCATCCTCTAAGTTAAGGGCGGCCCCTCGTACTATCCATAGGTCCCGAACAGCTGCCGTAACTCCTCTTGCGCCCATCCAATTTTTTAACTGGTCGACATTTTTTTGATTGGTATTTTGAAGGAGGGATTGAAAAGCCCCATGCTCCATGGAAGAAATTGAGATTTCAGTCTGTTTAAAAAGAACGATATAATTTTTAGCTTGAGCCGACTGAATAAGAAGCATGGAGATTAAACTTAATTTAATAAGTAGTTTCATTTGGAATCTCCTTCTTTAAAGCTAGTTTTAAAACGATTTAGAATTTCTTGAAGAGTTGCCTCGGGGACCTCTTTTTGAATTTTTACACCAGAGTTCTCTAATGTTTTAACTGTGTTAAGTCCAATTGACATCGAGAGCGGTTCAGCACTTCCTTTAAAATGAATATTTATGTTTCCTTTAAAACCCTTAGGAAAATTCGTTTCAATGAACTGTGCAAATTCTGTTTTTACTTGATTATTAAGTTGAGTCTTTACTGCGTTTCCAAAAAACTGAGTCTCAACCTGAATAGATTGACTGGGGGTAAATTTAATCTGTTTCATTTCAAGAGCCGTAACCTCATAAGATAGACTTCCACTTGGCAGTAGAGTTCCGGCTCTTAAAAGATCCCATCTCATTTTTTTAGTTTCAAAAGCTCTCGCACTTATTTGAGGAGTTAAAGTAGGCTGTTTGAATAGTTGAGATTCAGAGATGTTTTTATCATCGGTCTCATCTAGCGAAGTGATATAGTCCACAAAGAATAGTAACTGATGATTAGGGCTCATATGGACCTGCCCTAAATTGGGGACTGAAATCATTTGTATCTGAGCCCCTTCATATTCGTTTTTGCTTCGATAAAGGGTTCCATCGGAATTAGTTCGAACATTTGAAGTATATGTTTTAGCTGATGGATAAAGCTTGGTTACAACAGCACCCACCCCCGCTCCGCCTACTCGGTTATCGTAAACAGTTTCGTAAACAAACAGTCCTGGCTCATCTAAATATTCGAAATCGATTTTGTTGAAATTATTGGTTACCATTCCAGGTTGGCCAGGGTAGCCTACGATGCCACAACCTGTAAAAACTCCAAGTAACAATAAACATAAACAAAACCGTAAAATAGGAAGAAAAGACATAAAATTAAACTCCCGTTTTTTTTGGAATAAATTTAGAGCTAGAAGGAAAGAAAAGGAACTCTCTCTATTATTCAGTAGCTAGGGGTTTTTAACAAGCAAAGAAAAGCCTCAGTTTAAATTTGCATCTCAATTCCTACAGAGTGCTCTGTAACTTGCTTGGTAAAATACTGCCCTCTAGGATCTGTGCCAGTATAATAAGAGTAAAAAAACCGAAAGGATTTGTAGACTTCGGGGGGATTACCAAAAGCTATGCCGAGCTGCATATTAAATGAGGGGTTGATCGCACTCTCCCCCTTATGCTTCAAGTCAAAAGCGGAAAAGGGAACTATTTTACTTTCACTTATCTTAAAAAATGAAGAAGCTCCCAATTGAAAAGCCCAACGAGAGACATTGGGAGTCGAATTCACTATGTAAGAAATTCCGGAATAAAAATGGGTGTCCTGGTTCAATAAATAGCCCATCCGAAGAACTGCTGTTTCTCTACTAAAGGCTATGGAGCCATCAGTACTTCCATCCGCTAAGTGAGCTGAAATGTGAGTTAATCGACATTGATATTGAAAGGGGCCAACGGCAGTTTCTGTATAAAATCCGATGAGCCCATCTGCTGTTTCCAGAGGAAATCGGTGATCCGCCTGTTTCATCGTAAAATATCCAGCCCCCTCAAGCCCGACATGAAAAAACCAATCCGAATTTTCTTCACTTCGAATTCCAAATAACGAAAAGTAATTTCCTATGGAGGCATTGATTTTTGAGCTCCCCTCAAAAGTGAGTGCCATTCTTATTTCTCTGGGATCGGCAAAGGTCAGACGGAACGGTCTATCTTTTGGAATCAGTTCAAGCCCCACAGCTGAAAAAGCGCTGTTAGACAGGTAGAGAAGGGTCAGATAAAAAAGTAGGTATCTCATTAGCTTTTAGTGAATTAGAAAAGTAATGTAGTTCCCACGGTATGCTCTGAAAAAGCATTAGGTTGATTGGGAATTTCCATCGCGTAGTGAAGAGATAATCGCGGACTTACGAAACTGGCTCCAAAACTCCAGAAACTTTCTTGATCCTGCATTAGAGCACGATACCCTCCGCGAATCGCAAAATAATAAGGAGAGACATATTCAACACCTACTCCGTACTGATAGGGAGTGGCAACGTTAAGCTTTGACTGAGTGGCAACGGATAATGAGAGAATTTGATCGTAGGTAATTCGTCCTCCCAAGCTATATTCTCGGGAAAACTTCATTAACTCTTTTCCCCCAAATACGTTTCTAAGAGAGGCCCCAGCCTGAAAAAAAACACCATTAAAAATCACTCCTAAGTCTGCGTCATGTAACCGATCCAATTTGCCTTGAACATTTGGCCCCCAGATAGACTTTCCTGAAATTCCAATTCCAATATTATTGGAAATTCTTCCCATAAGAGACATCTTCGCACCCTGAATATATTTTTGAGTGCTATTGGAATTTACTCCAGGTTCATAGTAATTTTTCTCTGTCTCCCGCTTGAAATACCCTAAAGCTCCGCCAAGACTGGAGGTCTTAGTATCAAGAACTGAAACTGAAAATGTTTTTGGAAGCGATAGACTGCCCTCAATGGAATAAACATTTAAAAAACTGCTAGCTGCTGGATTTGAATATAGACTGTCATTAAGCTGCGCCGAACCGGCTAAAGCTTGTCCTTGAGCTCTCTCTTGAAGGGGGACAAAATCTTGAGCCGCATAAACTGAAAAAACGCCGAAGAAAAGAGCTAAACTCAGAAGACTTTTCATGCCAAACCTCTTATTTTTTTATTTAAAAATGACCTAAGTTCGTCACTACAACTGATCTATTAATTTACAATCTATGTACTCAAAAATAAATACATAACAGTACGGTACTTTTTATTAATTCTAAACCCATTCAATTAGGAACTTTAGTTTTCTTTTTGTCTTCACTTAAGGTGGGCTCAGTTTTTTGAGCCGCACAATGGCACATCGCTTGCTTTCTTTATAGTGTGACGCGAATCTCAGTAGGGCTTTGTGCTTATTTTAAATTGAAGGTGAGTTTTAGGAACCCCTCATTAAAACCAGGGAAAGATACTAATGTTGAAATGGAAAAAAATTTTAATAGGCTTATTTAGTCTATTAGCTTTTCAAAATCTTTTTGCCTGCGGACTCTGTTCAGGAAATGGTTATATTGGAACCTACTCCATGGGTGGCCACAATCTGTATTCATTTACGACCGATATTTATACGATTATTGATACGACCTACTCTGAGATGCCTCTTTATGGAGGTGGCTGTGGTTCACTCTTGAGTGGATGCAACGCCTGCAATAGTTCCCCTAGCTTATATGGGGGATCTTCAGCTTCTAATCCCGATACCCAACTTATAAATCAATTATTGATTAGCCAGATCAATCAGAACACCCTGCAGATGTGCATGGTTTCGGGCATGTGTAATCCGATTAATCCCTATTTACCTATTAATGGGCCTGTACCCCCGATGATACCACCTGTTCCCCCAATCTCTGGAATCACCCCGCCCCCTTATTGTCCACCAGTTGTGACCCCAAGTTTTCCTAACGATCCCAATAGCCCCTACAATCCCAATAACCCTTATAACCCTTTTTATCCGTATCCCCCCTCAATACCGCCAGTCACTCAGTTGCCCTATGGCGGATGTGACAATGTTATTGTGATGTGTCCCATAGGCCCTATCACGCCAGTATCAGGACCTTCAGGAGGTTTTCCCCCGATTTCTTCTCCCCCTACAACTCCTGTAACGGGTACCCCACCCCAAAGGAGCCCTGGAATCACCTATCCTCCCTCTTATCAAGGGGGATCACAGACTTTGCCCCAATCCCCCACCCGATACCAAACACCTAGGGGGGCAACAATGCGCACCCACTAATCAAGTGGGATAAGAATATTTGAAGACTTGAACCGAGGCGAGCGGAACGTAAATAACTCGGTTTCAACCATGAAGAGTGTTGGAGATGGAAAACTCAAAGGACTTGCCTCCTCCCCCTATATGTGGTCCCGAAACGCATATCTGTCTTAGGGTTAGTCCCCCCAACACTACTTCTAAAACGGGTTATTTTCCTTATGTTTTAAGCCCTTACCATGTTTTATTGCAGCAGTTCTCGGTGAATAAATTTTGAGGCTAATTGAAGGGGTTTAAGAATAATCTTTTCGTACAGTTTTGGTAGAACGACCATATGACACGCCATACCGATCGTATTTTCAATAAATGAGTTAGTTTGCGCGTGGATGA
>SXPJ01000038.1 GCA_005776395.1 Bdellovibrionales bacterium
AAATCGATGTTGAAATGTCATTTATCGATGAAAATGACGTTCAGGACATCCATGAACGAATGATGCAAAAGGTATTGCGTGAAGTTTTAGGTAAAGAGGTGGCAGTTCCATTTCGTCGATTAAAATACAAAGATGCCATGGACAAATTTGGCAGTGACAAACCTGATCTACGAAATTCACTTGAGTTAGTTGATCTCACAGAAGAGGGCAAACGAAGTACTTTCCAAGTCTATCAAGTGGCTCTTAATGCGGGTGGAATATTAAAAGGGCTCTGTTTCGAAGAAAAAGAGCCTCTATCTCGAAGCGAGTTAGATGGTCTTTTAAAAAAGGTTTCCCCTTTCGGTGCCAAGGGCATTACCTGGATTAGGATAAAAGCCTCTGGAGATTGGCAATCTCCTCAGGCGAAATTCTTTGATGAAGGACTTAAAAAAGAGATCGAATCCAAATTAACTTTTAAGCAATCGGCTATGCTTTTTCTTATGTGCGGCAAAGAGACCATGGTGAATAATTCTCTTAGTGCGCTACGTTTGGAATACGGTAAGCGCTTTGGCTATACCCAAGAAACTCATGACGAGTTTTTGTGGATCACCGATTTTCCACTACTTGAATTTAACGATGAGGATGAGAGATTCTTTGCAGCTCATCACCCTTTTACTCGTCCCCATCCCGAAGATTTAAAAACATTCTTAGAGAGCAATGACAAAGCTAGTTTATCCTCAGTTAGAGCTTGTGCTTATGACCTGGTCTGGAATGGTTTTGAGATTGGAGGGGGAAGTTTAAGAATCTATGATCCTCAAGTTCAGGCTAGAATGTTCGAAGTGCTAGGAATTGGCCCAGAAGAGGCTAAAATTAAGTTTGGATTCTTCTTAAAAGCTCTTCAATACGGCACACCTCCACATGGAGGGATTGCTTTAGGGGTCGATCGTATTGCTATGTTATTAGCTGGAACAGATGCGATTAGAGATGTAATTGCATTCCCTAAAACACAGAAGGCAACCTGTTTGATGAGTGAAGCCCCATCAATAGTAGATTCAAAACAGCTATTAGAATTAGGCTTAAAAATACTATCTAAAGAAACTGTGAAGAGTTAGCTTTTAGTTGGAATAATACTGTTGTTGTCCTTGAGCAACTCCATCACCAGGAAGTGGAACTAGACAGAAGGATGATTTTGCCGAGTTTTGTGAAGTGAAGACGGTTGAAGAATCAAAAGCTGTAATAGCTAAAATCGGATAGTTATTTAAGTCGGCGTTAGTAAGCACTCCAGCATAGATCTCCTGTTCTGGATTAAGAACTACCTGAGAAATAAGTTGCTTATAACCTTGTTGCTGATTGGCAATCGTGACAGAAGCAATATCTCCAGGAGTATCAATTGATACAGGCATAATGATTAACTCATAAGTTCCTACTTGAGACTGGGAACGAACGGTATAAACGTCAAAGCTCCAATTAGCACCATCACATTGTGTGAAACCATAAGCACCGCTTAAATTAAAATTTCTTCGTTTTGCACAACTGGTGAGAGAGAGTGCCAAAGTAGACACCAAGGCCATCAACCACCATTTTCGCATTAAATTTAAAAACTTCCCCTTCATAAACCTCTCCGAAATAAAATCCGCTCTCGAAGAGAAACAAATGCAAGGAGAGATCCAACTTAAGTATCCTTGGATAACAGATTGAAAGATCGTAGTGTTCTTTTTGTTTTCACAGAACCTTAGTTTAGTGAAAAAAAAAGAGACAAGTCTACACTTCGACCTGGATACAAAAAAATGATTTAAAATTTACTAGTACTTATGAGGGGTTAGTGACTTTTACTGTATTTATTTTTTACTATGCAGCTGTCGAGGAATTAGCCACGGTAGGATTCTCAAACAGGGTACAAATACGATTCACACGGTACCGAAGGCCTAAAAGGTCATAATGTTCTAGCCCTGGTAGTTTGTTTTTTAACTGCTTGAGGCTTAGCGTATTAGGCCTCTCTTCTTTAAGAAGTTCTTTAAGTGCTAAATAGTTATTTTGATCATTTAAAATATGCAAATTTAAAATATTAAGGTGTACCTGCGTAGGCTCTAAAAATTGCAATCCCATTCCACATTCAACCTCAGATCTCTGCCTATCGTAAACTACATGGGCAACTCTAGCTTTAATGCAAAGACTTCTAGAATGGCTCGATAGCATGAAGGCTAAGAATCCAGAAGCCTCTATCGGAAATGAATCTAAAGTCGTAACAAACAATCCACCTCGGCTAATATTGATAGCGTGTGCAGTTAAATTCCTGTTTCCATCGGTGAAAATAACTTTTTCAAAATAAGGAAGCCGATATTCTCTTCTTCGGTTGATAAGTTGATTTTGTTCCATATCTGTCCTCAAGGAAGAATAGCCATTACCGCAGTATCATCTGAATCTGAATCTGAATCTGAATCTGGTTCTGGATCTATCTCATTTTCAGAAAACTCATCTTCATCCTCTTTGCTAACCTCTAATTCAGAAACCCCTTGGGAGCCAGCAGCAGCTTGAGTCTCCCTCACTGACGGCTCTTTTCGACTCATCTCACCCAATGGAAACCAGTGCTCAACTCCTTTGGAGTTGATTATTTTGGCAATAAGGGGATTTTCAGCCAGTCTATCTGCCGTCCACAATCCAAAGGCTTTAACAGCAGAAGTGAAATAACTACCTAATTGTCTTCGATTAATATCTAACTGGCCAATCATCAATACGGCGCAAATAATAAGAATGTATTTAACAGCTATTTTATGCATGTTTGTAGGTTGTTGTTGGAACGGCGCGAGAGAGAAACTTAATCTTCAAATAGTCGAACTAAACTTATTCTACCATATTTGTAACTGACCGGCTCTAGGTTATAATTAAATCATACCGGAAGGAGCTCTCATGTCACAGCATGTTTCAGAAACGTGCATTGAGAGTAACGGACAGTGGCTTCCCATTACTGAATATTCAGTTAAAAGTGGGATGTCTCTCAGCACAATCCGACGTAAAATTAAAAGCAACGGCATTGCTTATCGCCTCGACAAAGGTAAATACCTCATCTTCTTTGGTAATAAAAAGATGAATAATATTACCTCGGAAATTGCACCCAAAGTAGTACCCGCAACTCCGACTTCAGTTCGTAGGCATAGCGATGAAATAGCTGTAGCCATAAGATCCTCTCATTCAGAAAAGCGAGAGAGTATTGTCCAATTTGGACAAGAGGAAGACGCTTTTCATAGGGTTAGTGATGCTTACGAGCACGCTCTCCATAAAAAAGATGATAGGATTAAGCTTCTCGAGGAAAGAAACCGAGAACTCGAGGATCGTTTAAATGAGCTACGTCTCTTGGTTCAAGTGCTAGAAGAGAAATACGAAGTCCGTTACTAATTGCACACACTATTCTCAATATTGAAATTGTCGGGTCACCTTACCCACAAACTTCTGCCTTGAGGAAATTAGAATGGTTACCCCTTTCATGTTTTTAACCAAAGGGCTAACGATCCTAGCGATCGTGTGCCTACTTTTTACAGCCTCTCTCCTTCAAGCAAGTCCATCATCCGATGAACTTTGGAAACAGTCTTTAGAAGACTTTAAAAACGAAAGGCCCCAAGATGCCTGCACAAAACTAAAAAGCTGGATAGCCACTCAAACCTCTAATCAAATTCAGTCTGCCGAGGCCCTCTTTAATTTAGCCCTTTGTTCATGGCAATCTAAGGAGCCCGCCCAAAGCATGCTTTATGCTTTGGGGAGTTTAAAACTAAGAAGCTCACCCTTTAAAAGATGGTCTGATATCAGATTATTACAAAATCTTCAGAAAGAGATCGGAATAAGAGAAAACCTGCCCTCACGCTCATTGTTCATTTTTCAAATGCTGATTCCTAAGGAGATTGCTTTTTTTCTTGGAATCGCTGGTATTTGGATATTTATTACAACCTTAGTTTTTAGAAAAAATAAAAATCATTTTTCTATCTTTTCCTCTGCTACCATCTCGACCTGCTGCTTTTTTAGTTTGTTGATCTTTGTAATTCATCAAAGAGTCGGCCCCATAGCTGTAATCTCCGATGGCGATGAAAAACCTCTTGTTACATTTGATAAATCCGGAACCCCAGAAGAGTTAACCGTTCTTCCCCCAGGTACACTTTTGGAGATAGGCTCCACAAAACAGGAATTCACACAAGTGATTAAACCCATTGGAGGCTGGATTAGAACAGAGTCTCTTGAAACAAAAGTCCCTTACTAATCAGTTCACAAATAAGTTAATGAGTTCTCGAACTTTGCATTACCGATTTCAAGAAACTATCCAATTGATAAGTTAAAGGTTCAGACAATTCCTGATCATTTTTAATCAATTCGTAATGACCATCTAAAGCTGATTTAAAAGCTGTCATGAAGTTTGTTTTTTGCCGTTCGGTCTCTTGAACTTGATTAATAACCTCAGCTAACCACTCTTCAGTTTTAATTCGAATCTCTTGAGCCTTTTCTTCTACTTGCTTTAGTAACTTCTCAGCCTCCTTAGCCCCAGACTCTTTAATGACCTCAGCTTCCTTAACTGCCTCTTGTCTAATTTTATTAATCTCTCCCTCTCGTTGCCGCAAATGAGAGATCTCAGCATTCAAAGACTCAATCTTGTGCAAAAGTTCTTTTTCTCTTTTTTGTACTTGAGTCCAAGTTTTCGCAGTCTGATCCAAGAAAGCAATCACTTCATCAGGAGAATATCCCAACATAACTTTCTTGAATTCTTGATTCTTAATCTGAGTGGGAGAAATTTTTTCGGCTAAAGATTCTAAATTTTTATGTTCCATGGTTATTCTCCTAATGAAGCAAAATGCTATCAGAGAAAATATAGCACAAAGTCAGAAGAGATTAAAAAGAACGCTGACCAAAAAGACAGGTACCAAGACGCACCATGGTAGACCCCTCCTGAATTGCAAGTAGATAATCATCACTAGTTCCCATGGAAAGAGTCTCTAAGTGATATTGAGGCTGCATTTTTTTAAATAACTGAAACATCTCTTTAAAATAAATTCTTCGGTCTTCAACAGGATGCACCATAGGCGGCATGGCCATTAGACCGATAAGTTTCAGATTGGGCAATGCTGAAAGCCTATCTAAAAAATCAGGGAGTTTTTCAGGAAAGATTCCACTTTTTTGAGACTCCCGACCTATGTTAACCTCTGCTAACACATAAATAGCCTTTTCCAATTTATCTAATCTGGAATTAAGATCTTCAGCGATTTCAAGTCGGTCAATACTCTGAACACAATGGTAATCGGTAAAATATTTTACTTTTCTACTTTGAATATGCCCGATGAAATGCCATTCCAATTTATCGTTCTCAATGGCTAGTCGAAGCTCATCCCCTTGTTGTGCGTAATTAACTGCAAAACGGGTCAACCCGGCTTTAATAGCCTCTTTGACCTTTTCCACCGGTTGATGCTTAGTCACCGCAGTAATTTGAATGTCACGGCCTTTCGAAACCAAGGCAATCTGTTTTTGAATAAGCTCCAGATTTTCTAAAATAGAGGCCATTTATGAGAACCACTCTTTTAATGAAATCTTCGTAAAAAGACTGAGTTCTGTCAAAAACTTCTCAACAGGAAATCCCATTACATTCGTGTAGGACCCCTCTATTTTATCAATTAATAGAGCTCCCAAACCTTGAACTGCATAACTACCCGCCTTATCATAGGGTTCTTTAGTCGCAGCGTAATTTTCAATTTCCTGAGGAGTGAGTGCTTTAAATTTAATTTTGGAAGTATCGAAAGTTTTCAACTCTCCATAATGCTTTGAAACCAGGGCTAAGCCAGTCACCACTCGGTGCCAGTTCCCAGAAAGCTGCGTTAGCATTCTAATAGCCTGTTCGCGACTTTGAGGTTTGCTCATAACCTCTTGTCCCAGTATCACAAGCGTATCAGAGCCAATAACTATATCTGAATCCTTAACCGCTAGAGAAACTCCGCTTTGAGCCTTCAACAAAGAGTTGGCCATTGTGACCTCCTCTACGTTTCCTGCATGAGCCAAAGCTTCATCACCTTGAGGGTTAACTATTAAGAATGGAAGATTCAAACTCTCTAAAATTTGCTTACGGCGAGGAGAGGTTGAAGCTAATAACAGTCTGGGCAAAGAGGCTTTTAAGGTCATAAAATTTTGCTAACCATTTTTAATAAAGAAATTCCCGGCTGGACTATATGTAAGCAAAAATCCAAGGTCAAATAAAGAGTTTACCATTCGCGTTACACATCTAAATAATTGATTTTACTTATAATATTAGGTGTAACCAGGTTTGGGTCACAGTCTCAACTACAGGTTTTGTAATGCAATACTCTCAAATTTGTGTTATAAGCTGACTCGCCAAAGCGCAGTAATAAGGAAAATTTAAATGTATCAATTTAAAGTCGGTGATAACGCAGTTCATTTATCTCATGGTGTTGGTATTGTCCGTGGAATTGAAGAAAAAGAATTCAGTCCTGGGCAAAAGCAACGCTTTTATATTCTAGAGATTCAAGATAACGGTGCACCTAAAAAGGTATTTGTCCCTACCGACAATAGCGCCCAAAGATTAAGACCTATCATTCGTAAAAAAGAGGTCGAAAAGGTCTACGAAATATTACGTAAGAAAGAAACCTCTGCTTTAGACCATCAAACATGGAATCGAAGATACCGTGAGTATATGGAAAAAATTCACACAGGACAGGTGCATGAGATTGCAGAGGTCTTAAGAGCCTTATTCCTATTAAAACACGATAAAGATCTCTCTTTCGGAGAAAGAAAGCTGTTAGATCAAGCTAAAACATTGTTAGTAAAAGAGCTTTCTTTAGCTCAGAATATTCAAGAATCAGATGTAGAAAAAGAACTTGAAGCGATTTTCGGAACCTAATGGTTACAGTTGACGCTATATTATTGGGGGGGGGTTTAGGTACTCGCTTTGCCGAAACATCTCAGAACCTAAAATCGGAACTTCCAAAACAGTTTCAATTATTGGGAGGGGTTCCTGTTTTTGTTCATTGTCTGCAGTCTTTCATAGACATGGGAATATTCAGACAAATAGTTATTACATCTCCCAAATTCCACATTAGAACAGCTGAAGATCAAATTCTTAACCATGTTCGTAATCCGAACAGGATCAAAATACGGGTGATTGCAGGTGGAGAAAGAAGACAAGACTCTTCTCGCTTGGCCCTCGAGACTTTGGAAGAGAATCAACTTAGTCCTACTCGAGTTTTGATTCACGATGCCTGTAGACCCTATATTTCTGAAGAGTTAGCAAGCCAGATAAAATCTTGTCTATTTGACAGGGCCTATGGGGCTTGGGTTCCATCTATCCCAGTGGTAGATACTCTAAAAAAGATCAAAGACCAACAAGTTGTGGAAACGGTCGATCGATCATTAGTTCACCGAATTCAGACACCTCAAATTTTTGAATTTACCTTGATTCGCTCTTTAATGGAACGCATCAAGGATCTTACTGAACTTAACTTTACAGATGATGCTTCTCTCTGTGAATATTATGGTATTCCAGTAGGGGTATTCAAAGGTGATGTTAGAAATATCAAATTAACTTATGACTTTGAACTGGAAACACTCCAAGGAGTGTTAGCGGAAGCCAAGAGGGCAAAAACATGCGCACCGGAATCGGCTACGACATTCACCGTATAATTCCAACTATCAAACCCAGTGCTATTGTTATCGGTGGAATTAAACTTCCTTGTTATTTTTCTATTCAAGCACACTCGGATGGTGATGTTCTATTACATGCCTTAGTGGATGCATGTTTAGGAGCTCTAGCCCTAGGAGATATTGGCCAATGGTTTCCAGATAATGATCCCAAACACCAAAACAGAGCTAGTTGTGAGTTTGTTAAAGAGGTCGTAGAAAAAGTTAAAAATTTAGGTTACGAAATCCATCAGGTAGATTCCAATATTTTTCTTGAAGAGCCTAAAGTAGCTCCTCACAATGATGCTATTCGAACTAACTTAGCTCAGTTACTTGGAATCGAACTTTGTAATGTCAGTCTCAAAGCAAAAACCATGGAAGGCTTAGGCCCTATCGGCGAACGAAAAGCTCTTGCGGCTCAAGTGATAGTGACCCTTAAAGAAATATCCAAACGCCCTCACTAGAAATTTAAACATGGCACTTGTTCTCACCAATAGTTTAACAAAGAAAAAAGAGCCTTTTGTACCGATACATCCTAATCAGGTAAAGATGTATGTCTGCGGTCCTACAGTTTACAACTTTGTCCATATTGGAAACGCAAGGGTTTTTGTTTTTTACGATGTGCTTGAACGCTACTTAAAGTTTTTGGGCTATCAGGTTGAACGCGTAATGAACTTTACCGATGTAGATGACAAAATTATCATTAAGGCCAAAGAGGAAAAAACTGACTCTCTCACAATTTCCGAAAGATACATTGAAGCCTTCTTAACCGATATGGAGGCCTTAAGAGTTACCCCTCCCAAAACAGCCCCCAAAGTGACCGATCACATTGCTGAAATTATAAAATTAATAGAAGGCCTTATTGCCAACAATGCAGCTTATGTAGCGACTGATGGAGAAGTTTTTTTCTCAGTAAGAAGCTTTAAAGATTACGGGAAACTCTCAGGAAAAAACATCGATGATCTTATCTCGGGAGCCCGTATTAAGACTGATGAAAAGAAAAGAGATCCTCTAGATTTTAGTTTGTGGAAGCCACAAAAAAATTCAACCGAACCTACGTGGGATAGCCCGTGGGGAAAAGGCAGACCTGGATGGCACATTGAATGTTCGGCCATGTCGATGAAATACCTTGGGCAAAGTTTTGATATTCATGGAGGAGGTATGGATCTTATTCATCCTCATCATGAAAATGAAA
>SXPJ01000039.1 GCA_005776395.1 Bdellovibrionales bacterium
AGAAGGCGTTATCACTGTGGAAGAATCCAAAACTGCCGAAACAACTCTAGAAGTTGTGGAAGGAATGCAGTTCGACCGCGGATACCTTTCTCCTTATTTCGTCACTAATGCTGAAGCGATGGAGTGCCAACTTGAAAATCCTCAAATCCTTCTTTGTGATAAGAAGATTTCTGGAATGAAAGATCTACTTCCTCTTCTAGAAAAAGTAGTTCAAGCAGGTCGTCCTCTACTTATCATTGCTGAAGACATCGAAGGTGAAGCTCTAGCAACTTTGGTCGTCAATAAATTACGTGGAACTATCCAAGTAGCGGCTGTTAAAGCTCCTGGATTCGGAGATCGACGTAAAGACATGCTTAAAGACATCGCTACTTTAACTGGTGGTGAAGTTATTGCTGAAGAACTAGGACTTAAACTTGAAAACGCAAGTCTCCAGTCTTTAGGTTCTGCAAAAACTGTCACAATCGATAAAGAAAACACAACAATTGTGGATGGCAAGGGCTCCAAAAAAGATATCGATGCGAGAGTTAAAACTATCCGAGCTCAAATCGAAGAAACCTCTTCCGACTACGATCGTGAAAAACTCCAAGAGAGACTCGCGAAATTAGTAGGTGGCGTTGCTGTTATTAACGTTGGCGCTGCAACTGAAGTGGAAATGAAAGAAAAGAAAGCTCGCGTAGAAGATGCTCTACACGCTACTCGTGCAGCAGTTGAAGAAGGAATTCTCGCTGGTGGAGGAACCGCTTACATCAGAGCTGCTCAAGCTTTAGACAAAGTGAAGCTTGAAGGAGAACAACAAGTTGGAGCTAACATCATTCGACGTGCTCTAGAAGAGCCTTTGAGACAAATCTCTCAAAACGCCGGATATGAAGGTTCAATCGTTGTTGATAAAGTAAGAAATAATTCAAACCCCAACTTTGGTTTCAATGCTCTTGCAGAAAAATACGAAGATCTCGTAGCTGCTGGTATTATTGATCCTACCAAAGTATCTCGTTGCGCTCTACAAAACGCAGCAAGTATTGCTTCTCTAATGCTCACCACAGAAGCCATGATCACTGAGAAACCTAAAGAACAGGATTCTCACGCGGGTCATGCTCATGGTGGCGGCATGGGTGGTATGGGCGGAATGGGCGGAATGATGTAATTCCCCTTCGCCTTAAGAAATCAAATAAAAACGGGAGAGGCTTTGTAGCCTTCTCCCGTTTTTATTTTACTTAGAAATTGATAATCGCTACTTGGTCAGGGCGATCATCGCTAACGCGAAACCGGTCATTCCAGCAATAAATCCGGTAAAAGTACTAAGGGTAGCCATGTCTCTTCTCCAATTATAGGAGACAGAAACAACATCTCCGTCCATTAATTTGGGAACTTTTTCTCCTTCAGCTAACAAGTCCTCTAGATCTACATTTATAAGTTCTTTTATATTTCGCCTATGAATTTTAATACCATTCATCTTCGCAACCTCAGAGACTCCACCAGAGTAAATTATTGCAAACATCAAATCGGTACCCTCAGGAAAATAATGAACTCCCTGCTGTCCAACAGCTCCAAACAACATCACTCTCATCAACAACTTACCGTAACCCACACCGTGAACATATTCACCGGCCCCCGGAGAATGGTTAGGTGGAATCTGCGTAAACTTATCATCCATCGACTCGGCTCGAATCCCATGGGTTGATAAAGTAAGAGACAGAACTACACAAAGAGTCAGTATTTTTTTTATAATCATGGAGTTTTCTCTGGGTTGTTATAAATATAGCACTCACCAGTTAAGCCCATATCAGAACGGAGTTAACTGTTTAGTGCTATATTATACAAAGCTTAGGTAGTTCTGCCACTTTATTTAGGATTTTGCCAATTTTCCATCCAGTGAGTTACAAGTCTCACCATCGCTCCCGAAGCGCCTTTAGTAGGGTGATAATTAATGTCTTTTCGATGCCATGCGCTTCCAGCAATATCAAAATGGACCCAAGGTAATGTGGAATCGACAAAAAACTTAAGGAACATTCCTGCTTTACTGGAGCCAGCCTCTCGATTGCCACTGTTTCTAATATCCGCAGTCGCACTTTTTAAATCCTCTTCATACTCTTCATATAAAGGCAATTCCCACACGCGTTCATCGGTCTCTCTAGATGCTTTCTTAACAGCTTCAATTAATCCAGCATGTGTTCCCATAATACCCGTAGTTACAGTTCCTAATGCCACCACAACTGCACCTGTAAGAGTTGCAAAATCGGCCATAGCTTGAGGAGCAAAATACTTTTGAACATATTCCATCGCGTCAGCGAGAATTAACCTTCCCTCAGCGTCGGTATTAATAATTTCTACCGTCTTACCGGTCATACTTTTTTGAACATCTCCAGGCTTCTGAGCTCTTCCACCAGGCATGTTTTCCGTGGCAGCAATAACCCCAACTACATTTTTTGCCACTTTGAGATCTGCCAAAGCCTGAAAAACACCGGCTACAGTTGCAGCTCCCATCATGTCATACTTCATCTCTTCCATACGATCTGCAGGTTTCAATGAAATACCACCACTATCAAACGTAAGCCCTTTTCCAACCAAAGCGATTGGTTTATCGGACTTTTTTCCCTTCATGTGTTCAAGCACAATCAGTTTAGGCTCTTCAGCTGATCCTTGAGCCACCCCAAGTAAAAGCCCCATTTTCTCCTTTTCTATCTCTTTTCTACCAAGAATGGTGCACTTGATTCCACGTTCTTTGGCCATTCTTTCAACTAGACGACTAAATTCTGTTGGAGTCAGAACGTTTCCTGGACGATCCCCTAAGGAACGGGCGAAATTTACAGCCCCAGTTAAGTAGACGGCTTTTTCTGTCGCTTTAACCAATGCCGCACTTTTCATCCCCAAAAAAGTAACCCCTTCCATAATAAAAGGTTTGCTTTCCGGCTTTTTCAAATCCTTATACTCATAACTTGCTAACAAATAACCTTCGCAAAAGGCCTGAACGGCCAAATTGATCTCAGAGGGTCTAGCACCGGCAAAAATGCTATCTGCTTGAATAGCAAGTTTAGTTACCTTTTCTTTTTTCTGTGCATGAAATAAAGCAGCTCCGCCTTGTCTTGCGACCTCCATAGAAAACTTTTTTGGATTTCCTAAGCCCAATAAAAAGATATTCGAATACCCCCCCAAAGAAAAAAACCTTAAGAAATCGACCTCATTCTTTTTCCCATTAAAATGTTTTGAAACTCGAATCTGTTCTTGCAGAACATCAATCTCTTTGCTGCGTTTACCTTTATATAAAGGAAGAGAAGGCTGATCCTTTTCTTGAGATTCAGTTTGATACCAACCTAAAACTAGAGTTGGTGATTTAATGGTTTCTATTGTTGTAACAAATTCAAACTTAGGCAAATTCACAAGGCCTCCCATAAGGATTATTGAGTTAGCCCTCTATTTTACGAAGGCAGTACCCAAGTTGACAACCCTGTTACTAATTTTTCTTTATGGGGGCTAAAGCCACGGAGTGTCCGATTGGAGATGGGGTATAGGCCCCTCTTTTGAAAAGATTATGAAAGACATCAACTTCATCTTGGGAAACGAATGTAAGGCGATTAAGAAACTGGGAATTTGAGGTTTTCCAATAGAGATAGTAATTATCGATGTTGTTTTTTACCCATAAAACCTCTAAAGGGTGAAAAGTCAGCCGATCGGTAGCCACTTCCAGCTCTAATTCGTCGTGAATAAACCTTAAAGCATCACTCAACTTTTCAAGACTCACCATAGACTGCTGTTTTTCATCGTTTAACCAGAAAACGATGTATTGCTTCCCATTTTTTACCAAATACCCCTTTTCAGCATGATAAAGAGGTCGAGATGACGATGTCCAATAACCAATAAATAAAGCTTCTACAGTGACTAGAATAAAAATGGGGATTTTAAAGCGACTGAAAGAGTAAGAAGATTTCCAAAATGAGCTCAAAAACTTCACGGAGTCATAAGTAAGCAATTTAAATGCCTTCATGATATCGTTTTTTTGTTATTTAATTTCAATGATTTAAAATTGAATCCTTTCTGTCCACCGAAGAACTTTTTAACTATCGAATAAAAATTATGCAGTTTTTTTGGGGGAACCATTTAAATGGCTGGTCTCAATTTAAAAAAATAAAGCACTATAACTATTTGTATCTATTAATCTTTGTGATCATTAAAAAATGGTCTCATTTTGGTTCCGGTTTAGTCGTTTCCGGAGTGGCTAGTAACGCGTGGAGTCACACCAAAACAAGCTCAAATTAGCCAACAAGTTATAGTTAAACCCAATAAAAGTTGGCATTAGCTTTGCTATAACAACTAAACAATTCTTCAGGGTTAGTAGGTAGTTTGTGGTCACCCTGAAGAACTTGTTTTTTGAAAAGTAATTTGAGGTGAGAAGTCATAATTGCCTAGCCTTCCCATTTCCATTCCCCCCCAAAACCTGTTGCCGATGGTAGGTGATTCAGCTTCTCCCTCAAACTTACTCCCTTTTCTCTTCTCTTTGCCAATCCATCTCAAACGAGTAGAATTAAAATCTGGATAAACCTTACTCAAGTTTAATGCATAAAATCACAATTCCTTTTTTAGTCTTATGTGGCTGTCTTTTGGGGAAGTTTTTTTTTCAGAATTATAATTGTATAGAACCAGTCAACAACCCAGACTTAAAACCTTTGTTAGCTTCCTATCAGAGTAGCTCAGTGGAAAAATACGCTCTCGGCTTCAATAGTTTGATTGGGGCTTCAATTTGGATTCAGCTTCTGCAAAATAGCGATCACCATCCAGTTAAGAATAATGAGGTCAGTTGGGAGTTCGCACAAATCGATACGATAACCACTTTAGATCCCAATAACACCCGTGCCTATGATTTTGGAGCCATTTTCATATCAACTCTAAGAAGAGATAAAACAGGTGGGAAGCTCCTACTTGAAAAGTGGGTAAAAAAACAGCCCAACTATTGGCGTCCATGGTATTTATTGGGAGGGCACCACTTTTTAGAACTAAAAGACTATGCCTCAGCAGCCCCCTTTATTCTCAAGGCATCAAAAATGGCTCGAGCGCCTGAATGGCTATCGTCACTAGGAATTCGTCTCTTGTCAGAATCAGGACAGCTATATCAAGCCTTGAAAACATCATTAGAATTAATTCCCCAGGTAAGAAATCAAGAAGCAATATCTCGGCTAAGCCTTCGAGTTAGAAGTCTCAATTATAAAATTCAGAAACTTCAATGGGAAGAAGCTCTAACCCAACACCTTAAAAAGCACACCACCTTTCCACATGATATTTCAGAGTTAAAAGAAGAAGTTATAGCCAAAAGTAGAGAGCTAAGTTCCCTTATAGAGAATGAAAAAACCTCTGAAGCAACAAAGATCTTTCTTACTGAAAACTTTAAATTCAAACTAGATCGGACAAACAAAAAAATTATATCAACCACCCCAGAAGAAACTAATGCCTTGGAAAATGTGGGAATTTTCTTCGGCCCCAATTAAAAGGAGCTCAAACAATGAACTCAACTCCTTGTATAACTCTTACTGAAGTCTCAAAAACATTTAAGTTAGGCCTTTTTAAATCAAAAAAAGCGGTCGACAATCTAACTTTAGAAATACCTTCAGGCGAAGTGGTCGGATTACTTGGACCTAATGGTTCAGGGAAATCAACAACCATTAAAATGATTCTAGGGTTTTTAAAACCCACTTCAGGAGAAATTCTGATCTGTGGACATGATGTTGAAAATCGTTGGGCCAGAAGCTTTATCGGTTATCTACCTGAAAATCCAAGATTTCAAAAATTTCTTACCGGTAATGACATTCTTAGATACTATGGAAAATTACTGGGACTTCATGGACTCAAACTCAGCAAAAAGATTGAGTTCCTAATGGATCTTGTAAACCTAAAACATGCCTGTAATGAACGAGTTCAAGGATACAGCAAAGGCATGACTCAAAGACTCGCCATAGCTCAAACCCTTCTAAATGACCCCCAACTTCTGATCTTTGATGAGCCCATGAGTGGACTAGACCCTTTAGGCCGAATTGAAATGAGAAATCTCATAAGTACCATTCATGTAGAGAGCCCTAAATCCACTCTATTTTTTAGCTCCCATGTTTTAGAAGATGTGGAAACATTGTGTAAATCGGTTGCACTCCTACAAAAAGGAAAACTAAAAACATTTGCCTCCATTGATTCACTTATTGCAAATGAGCAACAAAGATATGAAGTCGTAATTCAAAATCTATCAAAAGAGCTAGAGTCTCTTATATTTGAAAAATGCCCACAAAAAACCGTAGCCATAGGCAAAAGTTTTTCTGTCGAAGGGACTGAAAAACTATCATGGGTTCTCTCTAAACTTCTTGAGACCCAAACAAAAGTCATCAGTATTAATGGACAAAGAAAAAAACTTGAGGAGGCCCTTTTCCGAGCTAATGAAGGGCTATCCATGTCAGAGGTGATAATATGAAGCAAATTTTTCAGATCTCTTGGATTGCTATCAGGGAATTGATTTATGAAAAGGTTTTTTATCTGCTGTTTTCATTCGTAGGACTTGCGCTAATTCTCGGTATGTTATTGGGCCAATTAACATTTGGAGAACAAGCTAAATTAACATTAGATTTCATGTTGGGATGCGCACATATTTCAATGATTCTATTCTCCATATTCATGGGCATTAGTCTTTTTCAAAGAGAATTGTTGATGGGTAGTGTATCGATGCTTTTATCGAAACCCATCTCTCGCACATCATTTCTCTTAGGTAAATACTTAGGTCAGATTATCGTTCAATTTGGGGTCATTATTGCGATGACGGTAGTTATTGCTCTAACCTGTTTAAAATTCGATGGGATTCAGTACACAGCAATCTTTCAAGCTCTTTTACTGATCTTTTTTGAAACTTGCGTAATCACAGCTATCACCTATTTCTTTGCAGTCAATTCAGGAAGCATTACAGCCTCTATAGCTAGTTTTGTTTTCTTTATAGTCGGTCATTACAAAGCACCTTCTTCAGGCCATTTAAGTGGCGATTCAAAACTAGTAAAAGAAATCTTATCCGCTATTATTCCCAATCTAGAGATTTTCAACTTAAAAACTTTTGCCTCTTATGGAATCACTATCTCACCCCAAGAGTTAGGACTTAGTTTTGCCTACGCTCTCTTATGTATGGCAATATTTCTAATTTCAGCCTCTTTAACTTTTAATAGAAAAGACATCTTAACGTGACCTTAATCCTTGCAAATCTCCCACCCTATTTAATTCCTCTATTAATCTTTAGTTTTGGCCTTTTATGGGGAAGTTTTTTCAACGTGTGCATTGTCCGTCTCCCTAAGGATGAATCCGTGATCTGGGGCAGATCGGCCTGTCCCAGTTGTAAATCTTTAATTCCTTGGTTCTGTAATATCCCACTTTTTAGTTACATGGGCCTAAAAGGTAAATGCAAAGACTGTAAACAACCTATTTCAATTGAATATCCCCTAATCGAATTATTCTCGGGATTAATGTTTGTTGGGCTCTTTCTATACTTTGGTGAGTCCAAGGAATTTTTATCAAGTCTCGTTTTTTGTTCCAGCCTCTTAGTTATTTCCGTTATTGATCTTCACCACCAAATTATTCCTGATGAAATTAGTCTCCCCGGAATATTGGTAGGATTCTTGTTTTCCCTTTGGGTTGGAAATATTTCATGGATTGAATCTCTTCTTGGAATTTTATTGGGCGGAGGTTCGTTTCTTCTAATAGCCTGGGGATATGAGAAGATATCAAAGCGTGAGGGACTTGGGGGAGGAGATATTAAACTTCTTGGAATGATTGGAGCCTGGTTGGGAGTTCAAAGTTTATTAGTAGTAATAGTACTCTCAAGTTTATTGGGATCCATCATAGGAATCGCTATCATGATCTTTCACAAGAAAGACTTTAAAACAGCGATCCCATTCGGTCCTTTTTTGGCTTTCGGTGCTATCGTCTATTTATTTTTTGGAAATGAATTGCGTAATATTTTATTTCCCCAATTCAATCCCTAATCAATGCTTAATACTGAAAGGGTTCATGAGTAGAAAAACTATCCTAATTACAGGTGGAGCCGGATATATAGGATCTAGTACTGCCTACTTTCTAAAACAAGAGGGCTTCGAACCCATTATTCTTGATAACTTCTCTACAAGCCATCGTCCTAAAAATTTTCTATTCTCTACTTATGAAGTGGACCTCACTAAATACGAAGAACTAAGCTCAATCTTTACAAAACTGCCTAAGATTTATGCCGTATTTCATTTCGCTGCAAAAGCTCTAGTCCCTGAATCCACGGAAAAAGCCTGGGACTATTTCCACAACAACATTAATGCAACATTGAACATAGCCGAATGCGCAAAAGATTTCTCGGTTCCTTACTTTATTCATTCTTCTACCTGCGCAGTGTATGGAACTCCAAAAACGATCCCTATAAAAGAAACCTCCTTACTTCTCCCCGAAACCCCCTATGGCCAAAGTAAACTAGCTTCAGAAAATGTTTTGCAACAATACTCTAAGTGGAAAAATCTCAGAGTTCTTAACCTAAGGTACTTTAATCCAGCAGGAGCCTTTCCTAACTCAGGTTTAGGAGAACTGCACCAACCCGAGACCCACTTGATTCCCAATCTAGTGATTAGCCTAATCCAAAACATTCCTTTTAAGATATTCGGCAATGACTACTCTACTCCTGATGGGACATGCATTCGAGATTTTATCCATATAAGGGATTTAGCTAAAGCTCATTTATTAGCTCTAAACTATCTTGAAAAACAGCCCCAAGTGACCTGTGAAACCTTAAACATAGGTAGAGGCAAAGGGATCTCAGTTCATGAAGTCATCCAAGTTGCAGAAAAAATTCTTCGGGTAAAAGCAAAAATCGAATTTCATCCCCGAAGGCCTGGTGATCCATCCGAACTCGTTGCCGACACCTCAGAAATGAAAAGCAAATTCCTGTGGACTCCGCAATTTTCACTGGAAAATATGATCGAAGATCATTGGAACTTTATTCAGGGTCGGTTAAGCTAGAAAAAATGGAAATAAATCCCCCAAATAACAGTTGGAACAAATGCAGTATTTGTAAAAAACCTATCGGGTTTAACACGATTTACTACAAATGTTCCGTCTCAACCTGTAATCGAGTCCGTTTTCAACTTTATTTTTGCAGCGTGCCATGCTGGGATGCTCACCTACCTGGTGCTCGGCACAGAAGCTCTTATGCGAGCGAACAAAAATCCCCTTTAAAGTAACCCTTCCTTCCCCCTTATTCTTTACCCCATTCCAATTTGTGCAAATTCTATAGTTTGTCTTGCCAGACGATCTGGGTTCCTGCATATATTAGGGCCTTTTAAATCATCAATGATTGTGAGGGGAAGCCCTTTTTCAATCTCGGAGGAACCATGGAACTCGTTGTTATATTTGTGATTGCTCTAGTCGCACTCGTCTTTGCGTTCTATTTGTCCAATTACGTCATGAAACAGGACGTAGGGACACCAGAAATGCAAAAAATATCTAATGCTATTAAAGAAGGTGCAGAGGCTTTCTTAAGGCGCCAAAACAAAACTATTACTTTGTTAAGCGTCATTTTTGCCGGCCTTCTTTTTGTATTCTACGCAAAATATAAAGGAGTCGATCTTGCTACAAGAATGACGGTTGGATTTCTTCTCGGAGCTCTTTCCTCTGGGTTATCAGGGTTCATCGGAATGTTCGTCTCCATCCGAGCTAACATTAGAACTGCGGCAGCCGCGAGAACAAGCTTAAATAAAGCTCTTCAAATTAGCTTAAGGGGCGGTGCAGTTTCTGGTTTAGCCGTAGTAGCCTTAAGTCTTTTAGGTGTTACAGGATTGTTTGTGGCCTTTGGTGGCAACCTAAAGATGGAAGCCGTTCAATTAAAAGATATCGCTCTTCAGATAGTTGGATATGGTTTCGGAGCTAGTTTCGTAGCCCTGTTTGCTCAATTAGGGGGTGGAATCTACACAAAAGCTGCTGACGTAGGAGCTGATCTTGTAGGTAAAGTTGAAGTTGGAATCCCTGAAGATGATCCTCGTAATCCAGCAGTTATCGCTGATCTAGTGGGAGATAACGTCGGGGACTGTGCTGGCCGTGGAGCGGACCTATTTGAATCCACAGCTGCTGAAAACGTGGGGGCGATGGTACTTGGGGCTTTCTTAGCTCAAAAAAATCCTGCCCTAGGAACTGGGGTTGTATTCTTTCCTTTAGTAGCTAGAGCTTTCGGAATTTTGGCCAGTATCGTGGGTATTTTCTGGGTCAAAATGAAAGATGAAGAATCTGATCCTATGGAAGCCTTAAATCATGGATATTATGTATCCACGATTCTCTCAATTATTGGCTTCTACTTCGCTGTTAAATGGTTGCTGCCTTTCGAGGGCAGCATGTATTACTTCGCTGCAGGCGTAATCGGAGTCATTACAAGTTTTGTATTCGTGTTGATTACCCAGTACTACACTGAATACCGATTCCGACCTGTCCGTTCAATTGCGGAATCCTGTGTTACGGGTCCTGCTACTAACATTATTACTGGCCTTGCTGTAGGTATGGAGTGTACTGCAGCCCCTGTTATCACAATCTGCGTATCTATCTACTCTGCTTATTGGCTTGGTGAAAAAGCTGTCGTTGGCGGTGGATTGTATGGAACTGCTGTTGCAACGATGGGAATGCTTTCCACAGCAGCCTATATTCTAGCTATGGACACTTTCGGCCCTATCACCGATAACGCTGGTGGTATCGTAGAAATGTCCGGACAACCTGAAGAGATTCGCAAACGTACCGATCGTTTAGATTCAGTGGGCAATACCACTAAAGCTTTGACGAAAGGTTATGCAATTGGAAGTGCAGCTTTAGCAGCCTTCCTCCTATTCTCAGCCTACTTAGATGAAGTTTCTGATCTTTTGGGTCGTGAGTTCCATTCAGTGGACTTAGCCAAATTGGAAGTCTTCATTGGTGGATTAATCGGAGCAGGTTTAGTCTTCTTATTCTCCTCTTTAGCGATTAAAGCGGTAGGAAACGTGGCTCAATACGTAATTCAAGAAGTCCGACGTCAGTTCCGTGAAAATCCTGGAATTATGGCTGGAACATCTCAACCTGACTACGGCAGTTGCGTAGACATCGTTACTGTAGGCGCTTTAAAAGCCATGGTTGCTCCTGGAGTGTTAGCAGTTGTAGTTCCTCTGATTGTAGGTATTACTTTCAAATACTTGTCTAATGAACCAGGACGAGGTGCAGAATCTGTTGCGGCTCTACTCATGGTTGGAACTATCGCAGGGATTCTCATGGCTACTTTCATGAATAATGCTGGTGGCGCATGGGACAATGCTAAGAAATATATCGAAACTGGAGTTCATGGTGGAAAACGCTCCGATGCTCACAAAGCAGCCGTAGTAGGTGACACTGTGGGTGACCCATTCAAAGACACTGCAGGTCCCTCACTTCACGTTTTAATTAAACTATTATCGACCATTACCCTGTTAATGGCTCCTCTGTTTATTTAAACAGCCTGTATTTAAACTCTTCAAAAGAGCTCTGGAGATTAACTCTCCAGAGCTCTTTTGCTTTTGACCCAATGGGTTACAGGGTCTATCCTATTCACCACTCTATCAATCTGATATCCTAAATATGACTTTCAAGGAGATCACAACATGGGCACAAATTTGGGACAACTTTTCTTAAATGGCGGTTGGGTTATGTGGCCGCTTTTGATCTTTTCAGTTCTTTCTTGGGCGGTTATTTTAGAAAGAATCTACACCTACCTCACCCTTCGACCTAAATTGGCTAAGACCGCAACCTCTTTAGTTCAAAGCCTTCGATCCGGAGATTCTAACACTGCCAAACAACTATGCATGTCCGACAAACCTCAAATCAGAGAAGTTTTCATCAATGCTCTCGAAACTAAACGCCCTCGTGAACTCGCAGAACGGATGACTGAACGCAGTCGAGTTAGATTAATGGCTCACTTGAAACGAAATTTGTGGATGCTAGGAACTATCGGGAGTGCCAGCCCTTTCGTAGGACTATTGGGAACAGTAGTGGGAATCGTGCGTGCTTTTCATGATATGGCAGAAAAAGGAGCGGGAGGGTTCTCGGTGGTCGCTGGAGGAATCTCTGAAGCTCTCATTGCAACGGCTGCAGGACTAATCGTAGCCATTATTGCCCTAATTACTTACAATATTTTCGTAACTACAGCCAACCAAACCATTAATGGGGTCAAACTTGCTACGGAAGAACTCCTTGATCTAGCTTACGGTAATAATCCCACTAATTAAGAAGGTGCTCTATGGCTATGAGATTTTCTGAAAATGAGGATGATGCAATCGTTGCAGAGATCAATATCACTCCTCTCACAGACATTTTTTTAGTGCTTTTGATTATTTTTATGATCTCTAGTTCAGCGATGCTTGAGGGTGGCCTCCAAGTTAAACTTCCCTCCGCGAAATCAACGACTCTCACCAAAGCCGGAACCGGTAAACCTATCTATGTTACTTTATCGAAAGATGGAAGAATTTCTGTAAATAATATAGAAGCTACAGAATCTGCTTTGGCTCAAGTGATTAAAGAGGCTCTTCTTCAGTCTTCCGATAAAACGGTTGTGATTCGCGGTGATGAATCTATCTTTTTAGGAAAGGCTGTTAAAATCATGGATGCGGCCCGCGCTGCAGGAGCTGATAAAATAGCTCTAGCCACTCAAGCTCCCACTTAAAAATCAACTAAAGGGAAGATAACTTGAGTAAGGCATTACTATCCGATCTAAATTTTCTTTTCGATAGGGCTTCTTAGCCAGTGCAATTTTTTTAACCGTCTGATCTCGTAAATCCGGATGAGAGGCCAAATCCAAATATTGCTTAACAGCCTCTTCTCTCTTCCCTTGTAGATCTATACTTCGGGCCCAATAGAGCCAAATTTCAAAATATTCTGGTGGAAAAAAATCCCTATTGAGACGAATTTTCTCCGCTTCGATAAAGTTTTTAGCTGCTAAAAACATGCTAGCAGCCTCCTCGTAAGCCCCCTCTTTTAATGCTAACAGCCCTGAAATGAGTCGAACCTCAGGAAAGTCCTCGCTATTTAAAGTCTCCACCAACTCTGCCCTTGCTTCCTTTATTTTGCCCTCAAAGCAATGAATGAATGAATGAATAAAGTGATGTTTGGCCTTGCGTCGTCCTGGGCTTTGAAAAACATATCCGTCGAAATGCTTACCAGTTCTGCCATTGGCCCCCGAGAATATAGCCCCCATATCATATTCAAAATACTGACCTAACTGAACTGGGGCATCGCCTTCAGCAAAATAGGCTTTCATATTTTCCAAATCCCAAACAACGCTCTGAACATTATAAATTTGTGAAACAGTGCGATTCATAATCTTCTCGGTTTCCCAGTAGGGATCCCAATGATCACTGATAGCCTTTACCGCTTCAGAGATATCAAAGTTATCTCCAGATTTTTCAATGATCTGCTTTAATCTTTTTGCACGTGAATAGTTATCCCACACCATTCTTTCGGTCGTAGCATACTCTTTTGCAGCAGGTTCCGCCGTTTGATAAAAATTGGAATGAGTTAAAGTGGGATTGTTTTCATTTAACCATCTAATGCCTGCAGCCTTGGGATGGGTTTCATAAACAAAAGCTTTTCGAGTTTTTCCATCTGCAACGACAAAAGCCCACGAAGAGGCTACTTTAAAATTTCTTAAAATTTCTAATGCTTCATTTAAACTTCGAGCTCTTCTAAGGATCTCCTCGCCTATGACAAAAGGCAAATGACCCTTCAAGTTAGTTTCAAAACAATAATGTTGATGAAGGGCCACACTAATCTGAGCTTCATTGACTCCCGTAATTCCTGCAACGGGAACCCCTGCAGTAGAAAACCCGATGTATCGCAACGTATTTTTGGGGGCCATCATTTGAATGACAGGATAACGATCCCAATATCCGACTCCAGGAAAATCTAAATTCCTAGCTTGGAGAAATTTTTTTCCATTATGAACAAAACTAGAGCATCCAAATAAGGGGGGAGGAGAAACATCAATAAAATTCACAGCGCCAAGTCGGCCCGCATAAGCCTGAAGCAAAGGCAATAAATCCGGCAATACAAGAGGGGTCAATAATTTCTGAAACGGCAATTTAGCTCCAGCTGCAACACCTAGAATTCTGTCTCGAGCATGATCTGGAACCTGTTTAACTAACTGGTTAACCAATCCTGGATCCACAATTTTTTGCAACAGTGGAACAACCAAATTATGAGGAAAGGATTTTGGTTTGTTTTTTAATAATCGCTCCCAAAAGTCTCCATAGAATCCTACCATCCCCTCGTGGACTCGAGTTCCCATTATCTCAGCATGTTGTCGCCCTATTTCAAAATCGGTTCCAGAAGTATGAAGTACTGTTGTAGGTTGTGCTGGCCATAAATGTTTCATAGTTAGAATTTACTTGAAATAGCCATTCAATGCCATCTTTTCTATCAATGAAACTATCCTAAGTGATTCGGCTTAGATATAATAAGAGCCAAAGTTTCATTTCAATGACTCTCTACATCAACTATGAATCTCATTGGTACCAGTGCTAAAAAAACTCTGAGTTTTGCAAAACAGAATCCTCTCCTACTTTTTTTGATTCAAATTCCGGTAGGGTTACTTGGGGTCCTTCAAAGTTTATTAGAGCCCTATCTTGAATGGCATCCAGTCGTAGCATTGATAATTTTACTTCCTCTTTTTTCTATGGGTTCAAGCCTAAGCACAGCCCTTACTTTTTTAGTGGTACAAACTCGAAACTCCGATACTCACTCTAATTTTTCCCACGACTGGAAGAGGCTTACCGATCGATTTACTTCTTTAGCAGGATCATCCTTCATAGTGGCCCTATTTTTCGGCTTAGGCTTAGCAGCTTTAATCCTGCCTGGCTTTTATTTTCTTGCGATTTATATTTTCGTTCCAATTTTGGCAGTAAGTGCCCCTCCCCAACCCATCTCCCAGTACCTTTACAAATCTAAAAAGATGATCACCCAGAGCCGGAAAATTCTTTTCACTACAATAGGTCTTGTTACTCTAAGTTTTTTAGCAGAACTCCCATTGAGTCTAATCGCAAATTTTTTATCTAGTTTTTTTGGAGGGGCCTTAATCATAGATGCTGCAGCAACCATGATGTTAGGTGCTTTGCTCGATTGCTTTATTGTTTTCTACTTTTTAAATCTTCAATCGAAAGGAACTTAATGAAATCCATTTCAGAACTCCTTGAAAAAACTCTTACTAACTCCCCTTACTGGGCAGAGGCTCGATATCACCGCAGAAACTCGCAATCAGTCTCGGTGCAAAAAGGTTTAGTTAAACAGGCCAAATCTAACTTAACTTCAGGAGTGGGAATTAGAGTCCTTGTAAATGGAGCTTGGGGATTTTCCTCAACCTCCGATTTAACCCCTCAGTCACTTGAGAAAGCTCTTAAGTTAGCAATCGATTGTGCAAAATCTTTAAGCCAACTCAAAAAGACTCTCGTTAAAAAACTACCTGAAACAAACTTAGCTCGAGGAGAATTTAAAATTGAAGGATATGAATCTCTTAAAGAGATGCCTTTTGAACAAAAACTCCAAGCCGTTTTAAAGGCCGAAGAGCTAACCCGAAAAAACTCAAAACTAATTCAAAGTGCAACTTGTCTTTATAACGAATTTTTTGAAGACAAAGTTATTGTGACCACTGACGGGGCAAATGCAATTTCAAAGTTAGCCCGAAATGAAATTAAGCTCGGAGCTATCGCCTCGAAAGATGGTGAAATGGCAGAAAGTCATGAGTCAGTGGGAAAAACTGGCAGTTGGAATTGTCTTTTTTCACGCTCAAGCCTAAATGAAATGGCTGACAATGCAGCAAAGCTAGCCGTGGATCGTCTCTCGGCTCCAAGGATTCCAGGCGGTAATGCCACTCTCATCTTATCTCCGGCCATGGTTGGCCTGCTCTCGCATGAAGCCATCGGACATACAGTAGAAGCCGACTTCGTTCTTTCTGGATCTGTAGCTCAAGGAAAATTAGGAACTCAAGTTGCAAGCCCATTGGTCACAATGAGTGACAGCGGTACAGTCTCAGGAGTGCAATATAGCGGAGGGGAACTTCTTGTTGATGATGAAGGGGTTCTCACAAAAAAAACCACAATCATCAAAAATGGCATCTTAAATTCTTATCTTCATAACCGAGAATCGGCGGCCATCTTTGAAGTTGAGCCCACTGGCAACGGTCGAGCATGGCTATATTACGATGAACCCCTTATCCGAATGAGAAATACTTACATCGAACCTGGCAATCAGAGTTTGGATGAAATTATTGCATTCACTAAAGAAGGATACCTAGTAGACTGCCCCTTGGGAGGCCAAGCTGATGCGACCGGTGAATTTATGTTTGGCGCTCAGAAAGTCACTAAAATTGAAAATGGGAAACTTACAAAAATGTATCGGGGAGCCACAATCTCAGGCCAAGCATTCGAAGTTCTATCAACTGTAGATGCAGTCTCTAAAGAATTTCTTTTGGATTTAGGATCCGGTTATTGTGGTAAAGGGCAACCCGCAAAGGTTGATGCGGGTGGACCTTATGTTCGTTGCCGAGCTACTATCGGGGGAGTTCAAGAATGAATCAAAATTTAAAACCTGAAAAAGAGCGACTTGAAATAGCCGCGGAAAAATTACTTTCCTACGCAATTAAGTCTGGAGCTGATACCGCCGAAGTTTGTGGCAGCTACGGAATAAAAACCAAAATCACCCTAGAAAAACAGGATTATCATCTAGCCTCATCTGATGATGGCTACTCGTTGGGTATTAGAGTTTTAAAAGGCCATCGGCAGGGCTTTGCCTCATGTAACTCAACCGATCCGACTGAATTAAAAGAGGCTGCTATTAAAGCTAACGAGATCGCAGGATTCTCACCAGAGAACCCTCATTACACAATACAAAGAGGTGAAAATATTCCCACAGAGGCACCTCATAATTTGCTCGATCCAGCTTTAACTGATCTTTCTATTCAAACTCAAAAAGAGTGGACTCAACTCATGGTAGCGGAAGCCACCAAAGACAAAAGATTTAAACTCAATGAGGGGACTCTCGAAATAGGCACTGGCCTTTCCTTAATTCTCAACTCTCTAGGAACTCATCAAATTGAAGCCGACACCGCAGCAAGTTGGAGTTTAATGGGCATGGGAGTAGAGGGAGAAACTATTACAAGTTTCGACTATTTTTCTGAAATATCAAGAAAAGCAACTTCGACTCCGGAAAAGTTAATTCTCTCAACACGAAAGTTTGTTGAAGAGGTTCTTAATAATCTTAAGACCGGAAAATCAGAAAGTTACAAAGGGCTAGTGATCTTTACCCCTAGAGCGGTCTTGGACATTCTTATTTCGAGCCTTGGTTATCATTTAAACGGACGAGTCATTGCAGAAGAAACAGGACGTTGGGGACTTAATGATCGAGAGAAACGAATTCTAAATTCCAAGATCACCCTGATAGATAATCCCTGGTATACAGACCGTGCAGGTTGTTCCAGTTTTGATCGTGAAGGAACTCCCACCCGCCCCATGTCCTTAATCGAAGAGGGGGTATTAAAAGGTTTCTGTCTAGACCATTATGCAGCTCATGCTTTAAATCTCTCAAGTACGGGCCATGCAGCAGGAGGGCCTTCAAGCCTACCAACCGTTTCTACTCATACTCTTTGTTTAGCTCCTGGCGAGGAAACAAAAATAGGGCTCTATGAAAAAGCGAAAAATGCACAGAAGTCTTTTCTAGTCGTTCATCGATACTCTGGACAATCGGATCCTGTCACCGGAGATTTTTCAGGAGTAGCAAAGGGGGCCGAATGGTGGAGTCATGGAGAACAAAAATACTATGTGCAAGAAACTCTTATTTCAGGAAATCTTTTTGAAGCCTTGGGCAACGATCTTATGGGGCTCTCAAAAGAGACTGAAATCATTGACTCTGATGAAGAAAGCCCTACTCTTCTTATCAATAATATTTCTGTTACAGGGGGCTGATTTGGAAGCAAAATCACAAAAAACCGAAATCGCAACTCTCGCTGGGGGGTGTTTTTGGGGGGTTGAAGAATTGTTAAGAACCTACAAAGGGATCATTTCCACCCAAGTAGGTTATACAGGGGGCTCTATGCCCGGCCCCACTTATGAAATTGTAAAAACAGGAACCACAGGCCACGCCGAAAGTGTTCAAATCGAATTTGCCCCTAAACAGATCTCCTTCGAAGAACTGCTTAAATTTTTCTTTAAAATGCATGATCCAACGTCTATCAATCGCCAAGGAAACGACCTGGGAACTCAGTACCGGTCGGTCATTTTTTATCACAGCGAAAAACAAAAAAAAACAGCTCACAAAGTTAAGGATCTAGTAGATAAATCTGGAGACTGGAAAAGGCCGGTCGTAACTGAGATAGTTCCCGCAATGCCTTTTTATCCGGCCGAAGATTATCATCAGAAGTACCTCAAAAAAAATCCAGGAGGCTATAGCTGTCATTATGTCAGAAACTACAAGTTTTAACCCGTTTTCGTATAGCTCCATATTCTAATCTCCCCCTTGCAGCGATTCTCGGTAAGCCACAACGCATAATAAAAAGTGGAGTCATTCAAGAATTTGGATATGAAAGTGGGGCTATCAGCTCCAAGGAAAGTCGCTTAGCCTCAAAATTTATTCACCGAGAACTGCTATCCCCCTTAATAAATCAACCTCTCGACAAGCGCCATGCTTACGCTTAGTTTACGCAGACTATGTTTGATTCTTTAACAGAAAAACTTATCACCACCCTAAGAACCCTCAATGGTAAAACTCGATTAACTGAAGAGATACTAGATGAAGTTTGTCGACAGCTTAGAACCAATCTTTTGGAAGCTGACGTCAATGTCAAAGTCGTCAAAGACTTCATTGAATCGGTTAGATCTAAATCCTTAGGGGCTGAGGTTCAAAAAAGCATTACTCCCGAACAGCATTTTATTCGTATCGTTTACGAAGAATTAGCTCAAGTCATGGGTAGTAAGGCCACAGAACTCAACTTTAGAGTCCGCCCACCCGCAGTCATGATGATGGTGGGGCTTCAAGGGAGTGGTAAAACCACCAGTACAGTTAAACTGGCTACCTATATTAAAGATCGCTTCAAAAAATCTGTCTTTGCAGCATCAATGGACATTTACCGACCTGCTGCTATCGAACAACTTGCCACACAGATGCAAGCTCAAGGGATAGAGCACTTTGAAAGCTCCGTGACTAAATCGGTTCGTGAACGGGCCACTCTAGCCAAAGAGGAAGCCATTCGAAAAAACATGGACATTCTGCTGGTGGATACAGCTGGACGACTCCATGTGGATAACGAAATGATGGATGAGGTCGCAGAACTAGCCCAAGTATTTGAGCCCGCTGAAATCCTATTGGTTGTAGACGGTATGACTGGACAGGATGCTGTAAAAATTGCCTCCAGTTTTAATGAGCGCTTGCCCTTAACCGGTCTGGTTCTGACTAAGCTAGATGGTGATGCCCGAGGTGGGGCAGCCCTTTCAGTGAGGGCTGTAACCGGTGTCCCCATTAAATTTGTAGGAACTGGAGAAAAGCCGACCGACTTCGAGGTATTCCATCCAGATCGATTGGCCTCACGAATTCTAGATATGGGAGATCTTCTCTCCTTGGCTGAAAAAGCCACCACGACCTTAGACCCTGAAGAGACGCTTAAACTTGCTAAAAAGGCCAAGAAAAATGACTTTACCCTGGCCGATTTTTATTCACATTTACAGCAAATTAAAAAAATGGGCTCCTTCGAAAATCTAATGAAGTTTTTACCTGGAATGGGGCAAATGACTAAACAATTCAAGAACATGGCCCCACCAGACACAGAACTTAAAAAAATTGAAGCCATCATCCAATCCATGACCTCTTCGGAGCGAGTTGACCACAATCTAATAGATGGTAGTCGTAGACGCAGAATTGCTAATGGTTCAGGCACGAAAGTCGAGGACGTTAACAAATTAATGAAGCAGTTTCTAGAGGCACGTAAGATGATGACACGACTTACAAAAATGTCTTTGGGAAAACGCGGTAGGATGTGGTAGGAAGTATTCAGTAGTATTATTCGCTAAAAGCGTATGTTGGAGGCTTATAAATAAATGGCGACAGTTATTAGATTTGCAAGATACGGAACAAAGAAAAAACCCTATTTTCGCATGGTTGTGCAAGACCAGCGTGCACCTCGAGATGGCCGCTTTGTAGAGCATATTGGAGCTTACGATCCTATTAAAGGCGATGCTTCTCTAGTGGTGAAAAGAGATCGCCTAGAATACTGGATCAGTACAGGCGCTCAACTTTCTGATTCCGTAAGGACAAGATTGAAATTGGTAATGAAGCAGTGGGCATCTGCAGCTCCTAAAACAGTAGCCGCAGATAAACCTGCTAAAGAAGCTAAAACCAAAGAAGCCTAATTAGTTTTAGTTCTAATTTTGGGTTATCTTGGAAACGGAGGACTCAAGTGGAAGAGTTAAGAAATTTAATCGAAGTGATGGCAAAAGCACTAGTCGACTTCCCAGAGAAGGTTAACGTAGCAGAAGTCCAAGGGGAACAAACAACCGTAATCGAGCTTAAAGTGGCTAAAGAAGATCTTGGAAAGATCATCGGAAAAGAGGGCCGCACAGCCCGCTCATTACGAACTATCTTAGCAGCTGTTTCAACTAAACTTCGCAAGCGTTCGGTTCTGGAAATTTTAGAATAGAATTTAACTTGAGATAAGTTTTTTGATGGACTTAGTTGAAATCGCAAAAGTAGCTAGACCCCATGGATTTAAAGGGGCTCTAGTCGCAAAAACGGATTCAGGGCGCAACTCAGCCTTGTCTTATCTAACGACTCTATACTTAGGAAAAAACCAGGAACACATCACCGAACACAAGGTTTTGGAAAGTGCTTGGATGCCCAAAGGTTGGAAGCTTGAACTTTCGGGTATTACCAGTGATTCCATGGTGAAAGGTTTTTGCTCCTTTTCTATTTATGCTCTCCGAGATGATTTAGCTCCAGTGGCCGAAAATGAATTCTATGTACATGATTTATTAGGGGCCTCAATCGTCGATATATTATCTCAACAAAAGTGCGGAACATTGTCCTCAATAGAACCCATTTCAAATCAATCTCCTGAAATATCCCAGGATAGATGGTGGATCGAATCTAACGGCAATCTATTTTCAATCCCAGCAACAACTAGATACATTCAAAAAATAGACATCTCTCAGAAAACTGTCTGGCTTAAAAATCTTTCAGATATTTTATTGCCAGAATGAACAAACCAAGTTTTCATTTCATCACCCTATTTCCTGAAACTATCCATATCTGGATGAGCACCAGTATTTTAGGTCGAGCTCACAAAGCGGGTCTCTTTAACTTCAAAATCTACCAATTAAGAGATTACTCTACCGATAAACACCTTAATGTCGACGATGTAGCCTACGGTGGGGGCGGTGGAATGGTTTTAAGAATCGAACCTTTAGTAAGAGCTATTGAGACGATAAAACAGGAGATTGGAAATAGCTCAGCAAAAGTCATTTACCTGTCTCCAGCGGGGGAAAAGCTAAATCACAATTTAGTCAAAAGCTTTACAGCCATTCTACCCAACTCTCCTCTTATCTTTATCTGTGGCCACTATGAAGGTGTAGATCAGCGATTTATAGATAACTGGGTAGATAAAGAGATCTCCTTAGGAGACTTTGTAGTCACGGGGGGAGAGCTTCCAGCTTTAGTTATGGCGGATGCCATCATTCGACAACTAGATGGAACTTTAGGTTCACAGACTACAGCACAAACCGAGTCATTTTCACTCACCTCCGGGCAAAGCCAACTTCTTGAGTACCCTCATTATACTCGTCCCAGCGAATTTCGAGGCCTAACGGTCCCAGAAGTCTTGCTAAGCGGAAACCATCAAAAGATCGAGGCGTGGAGGCTGGAGCAGGCTAAAACTAGGACTGCTAACAAACGACCTGATCTATTTCACCCCTCTAACTTAGGTTAGACCGCCCCTTTCTAGTTAAATTGACAAGAGCTCAACAATATTTGTATTTTGGGAACTTATGACCGACTTCGACGCTTTAAAAATTATTGGTTTTGATTTTGTAGAATTTGCAGTGGCTGATCTCGACAAGGCCCTTTCTCTCTATTTGCACATGGGATTTGAAAAGGCAGGAACTAGGGAGATTCACGAAAGACAGTTAAAATCTTACCGGGTTACGCAAAATGATATCAACATCATTTTAAGTCATAGCACAGCCCCCAAAGACCCCGTCGCAAAATTTCAGCAAACTCACGGTGACGGCATCATGGCTGTAGCCTTTCTCTGTGAGGATGCGGTTTCTGCTCTAGAAATTGCCGTTGCAAGAGGAGCTGAAGTTGTCGAAAGTCCGCGCTCCTATCAGAAGGATTTTGGATCGGTCACCCAGGCTTCGATTAAAGCTTTCGGTGATGTACGACATACTTTCATCTCTCGTAAAGGAAACCTATTTGCTGAAGGTTTTGATGTCCCCTATAAAGTAACCAGTCGTGGTTTCGGGCTGATGGGCATTGACCATGTGACCAATAACGTAGCCAAGGGGGAGATGGAAACTTGGGCCAATTACTATGAAAAGATCTTCGGCCTAAGAAATACACGTTTTTTTGATATCCACACTCAAAGAACAGGTCTCTATTCAAAGGTCATGGAAAGCCCTAACAGTGTTATTAAAATGCCTGTAAATGAACCCACTGAAGAGGCATCTCAAATTCAGGAGTTTCTGGATATGAACCACGGAGCCGGAGTTCAACACTTGGCTCTAACCACGAACAATATTGCTGACACGTTAAGATGCTTAAAAAAAGAGGGGTTAGATTTCTTAAGTGTTCCAAGATCTTATTATGAAGAGGTCCCCAAACGAGTTTCCAACATCAAGGAGAATCTAGCGGAGTTAGCCGATCTCGACATCTTAGTTGATGGGAGCGACAAAGGTTATTTGCTCCAGATCTTCACTAAAAATCTGGTAGGCCCCTTCTTCTATGAAGTCATCCAGAGATGTGGAGACAACGGCTTTGGAGAGGGTAACTTTACTGCCTTATTTGAAGCCATCGAAAGAGATCAAATTGCCCGAGGCGTTCTGAAAGAATAAGAAATTCACCTAAATCATTAAAATTATTGACACTAGGGCCAATAAATAGGAAAACTGCCATCTCAAAGTGGGGAGCTAAAGCCTATTTTTAATAGCTCCTCAGGGACAAAGCTGTGCTTTGACCACGATTCTCGGGAGCAAAACCAGAAGCGTTTTGAATAAGTATAATGGGCTTCGGCCTTTAGCAAATCCTGACTGACGAAAGTCACAGGTAACTTACGGCGAATTTCTCGTTGCGAGTTTGGAGTTGTAATTCATGTCATTAGATAACCCTGGTTTGGGAGAACAAACCACTAGAAACCAAAAGAGGATGGGCTTGAGTCAAGAAACAAAAAGCAAAGGCTTATTATCTCAATTAAAAAAACTGTCGGTAACTGAGTTGCCGGAGCTTCCTTCTGAAGATCGATTTTTAGAAGATTTTGGTGAGAAGCTGGAAGAAAATGGCAAAACCTTTTCCCAACTTCTAGAAGAGAGCCAAAAAGGTGCTAAATTCCAAGAAGGTGAAGTTGTTGAAGGCTTAGTCGTTTCAACCAATCGTGACTTTGTCACTATCGACATTGGATATAAATCCGAAGGTCAAATCAGCTCTCAAGAATTTTTGGATAACAAAGGCGAACTTATCGTTGCAGCCGGTGACCATATTCTCGTTTATATCGAGAGAGTTGAAGACGATGAAGGTCGTTTAATTCTTTCCAAAGAAAAAGCTGATGTTCTTCGCGCTTGGGATGAAATCAGTGAAGCTTGTGAAAAAGACGAACTCGTTGAAGGGGTTGTTGTTGCTAAAGTTAAAGGTGGCCTCTCCGTTGATATCGGTGTTAAGGCTTTCTTACCTGGCTCACAAGTCGATATTCGCCCAACTAAAAACCTAGATCAATATCTTGGCAAAACTTATAAATTCAAAATTATTAAGTTTAACAAAAAACGTGGAAACATCGTTCTTTCTCGCAGAATGCTATTAATGGAAGAGCGCGCACGTATGAAAGAGAAAACTCTTTCAAATATTGAAGAGGGCTTGGTCACCGAAGGAATCATCAAAAATCTTACCGATTATGGTGCCTTTATTGACTTGGGTGGATTGGATGGACTTCTTCATATCACCGATATGTCTTGGGGACGGATTAAGCATCCCTCCGAACTATTCAAAGTCGGAGACAAAATCCAAGTTAAAGTTCTTAAGTATGACGAAGACAAAGAACGTGTCAGCTTGGGCTACAAACAAATGTTGCCAGATCCCTGGAACACTGTGGAACAGCGCTACAACATCGCAATGCGAGTTAAAGGTAAAGTCGTCAGCTTAACTGACTACGGTGCTTTTGTTGAACTCGAACCCGGTGTAGAAGGACTTGTTCACGTTTCTGAAATGTCTTGGACACAAAGAGTAAAGCATCCTTCCAAAATCCTTAACGAAAGCGATGTTGTTGAAGCAATCGTTCTCGACGTGGATACTGGAAACCGACGTATCTCTCTTGGCATGAAACAAATTGAACCTAATCCTTGGGATATCATTGCTGACAAATATCCAGTGGGCAGCAAAATCAAAGGTGTTATTAAAAATACCACTGACTTTGGTGTCTTCGTTGGAGTTCCAGAAGGTATCGACGGATTGGTGCACATTAGTGACATCACCTGGGAAAACAAAGCTATCGATCCCAACACCCACTTCAAAAAAGGTGAAGAGATCGAATGCATGGTTCTTTCCATCGATAAAGCTGCTGAAAAATTCAGCTTAGGTATCAAACAATTGTCTGATGATCCTTGGAGAGCAGTGGCACAAAAATATGCACCTGGAACCAAAGTTAAAGGTAAGGTCACTAAAGTTGCCGACTTTGGAATCTTCTTGGAAGTGGAACAAGGAGTTGAAGGGCTACTTCACGTCTCTGAATTGGATGGCGAAGGTGGAAAACCCAAAGAACAACTCAAAACCATTGCCGAAGGAACTGAGATCGAGTGTATGGTGACCACTGTAGATCTAAAAGAACATAAGCTGTCGCTCTCCGTAAAAGCGATGAATAAAGCAGAAGAAAGAGAAAATATTCGCCATTATGCGAAACAAACCTCTTCCTCTTCTCGTTCAAGCTTTGGAGATGTTCTAGGTGAGTCTCTTGCAGCTAAGCTTAAAGAAGCAGCTGGAAAATCTGACACTGATACTTCGGGAGAAGGAACAGACGGAGATTCTAAATAACAAGCATGAAAACTCTCATGCGAATTCTTGGAGCAACCATGGCAGTGTGCATTACTGCCATGGTTGCCATTTTCACCCTTTTAATTATTAGACATTCTATTTTTGATACTAGTAAATCCCCGATGTCCCCTCATGTAGCTGTTCTTGATCTTTATGGAGTCATTTATTCAAGCTCCACATTTATCAAAGAGACCGAACACCTAGAACAAACCAAACAGTGCAAAGCTGTAGTTATTAGAATTAATTCACCTGGTGGGGTTGTGGCCCCCTCTCAAGAGATTTATGAAGCGATAAGAAGTCTGGATAAAAAAATTCCAGTTATTATCTCAATGGGTTCCTTATCTGCAAGCGGAGGGTATTACGCAGCCTTAGGAGGCCGTAAAATCTTTGCAAACCCGGGAACTCTAACAGCTAGTATCGGCGTTATTATGGAGCTAATGAATACAGAGCGCCTGCTTGAGTGGGCTAAAGTTGAACGCTTCGCTATTAAATCCGGAAAACTGAAAGATATTGGATCCCCTACACGTAAAATGCTCCCAGAAGAAAAAGCATTTCTGCAAAGCCTATTAAACGATGTTCACAATCAATTTAGAGCTACGGTCAAAGAACGGCGAAAACTCACAGATGAAGAGCTAGAACAAACTGCGGACGGAAGAGTAATGACAGGATCTCAAGCTAAACAGGCTAAGCTAGTGGATGTTTTAGGGGGATATCAGGACGCAGTTAAAGAGGCAAAAAAAATGGCGGGTTTACCAGACTCTGCACCCGTTATAGTAAAAGAGCCCTCACAAGGACTGTTGAAAAACTTACTATTGGGTGATCCCGAAGAGGAAAGTCGCTGGGACCATCTCTTTAATTCAATTAAAAATGGACTGTCCACCCTTTTTAGTTCCGCTCAATGGCGAATTCTCTATCTAAGTCCTATTCAATAACCTATTTTTTAAGTTCATCTAGTTTAAACACTTCGGCAGCATTTTTATAAAAGACATTCTCCCAATGTTCTTTAGGAATGGCTCTCATTACAACCTCCACATAGGGTTTCACGTCCATTAGAGGCCAATCAGAACCGAACATCATTTTCTTCGGGTTTTCTACATATAACCAAAACCACTTAATCGGTTTAATTACCAACTCCTCAACCGCCTCTGGATTAGCTTTAGACAGATCCCCTAACATTAAAGCGGAGATATCCACATAAACATTATCGTTTTTGTAAACCACCTCTGCCGCAGATTGAATCCAAGGGTTGCCCATGTGAGCAATAACAAAATTAACTTTAGGAAACTTAAGAGCTACCTCATCAATTTGAAGGGGTTCGGCATATTTCACTTTAGCTTTTTTATCATAGGTATCCCCCGTGTGAAGGACTACGGGAACAGCATATTTTTCTGCCAGTTGATAAAATTTTAAATAAAAAGGGTCTGCGGCATATCTAGGAATATAGCCCAAATAGACCTTCATACATTGATAGTCCCCATTCTTTAAGCCAAGTTCGATTCGCTTGAGATCTTCTCCTGGGACCACAGCAGCACAGACCGCCGTTCTTAATTTAGCCCGATTACGGTCCAGCTTAATTTTTTTAGACTTTTCTAGATCTTTGGGTAGATGGATTACAGCCGCAACCACATTAGCCTCCTGAAACATTTTATCCATCTCAAGCGTGGGCTGTATCTCGTTTTTTTTTCCATCTAAAGAAAAATGGCTGTGAGCATCAATAATTTTAGATGGGTAAAGGCCCTCAATTTTTTGAACCTTAGCTGTTTTCTGCCCCTCATGATTAGAAGGTAGATGTCCGCAAGATAGGACTAAAGCAATAACAGCAATAAATCTTAACTCTTTTAAAATTCGCACGTGTTTTCCACAATAAAATTTCCAATTATGAAAAACATACCTTAGAAATAGTTATTGGGAAAATAAACTCTTAGAGAAATCTAAGTTTTACTTTAAAGAGACAAATGAACTTTTTCCCAACCCACCATATGGCCGATCAATAAGGAACTTGTCCCCACAAGCATCGCTTGGGTGCTATGAACTAATAAACCCTGTATAAAAAATGCCAGCCCAGCTAATTGAAAAAAAATATTAACGGGCCGTAAATGAAGAAGTGCAATTTTCCCCAAGATTGTCTCAGCTATTTTCGCATAATCAGCATCTGAGACACTAATAAAGCTTACTGCACTTCCAAGTACAAAGAGAGTAAGTGCAACCCCCCACTGCCCTTGCCACAAATAGTAAACTTCCCAAGGCAAAACAGCCATATCAAAAAATATCCTTCTAGGATGAGCTCTAAGCAAAGCAAAGCGTTGCAAAAAACCATATCTGATTACAGAAGGGTTTTCCAAAACAGGATTAATTTCACGACTAGCTAAAGCAGCCATACACACTCCCTAAAAAAGGTTCCTTTTTTCTAGAAATGCATCTTAAATGCCAAAACTTTATTCGGGCTGGCTTGACTCGGACGGAGCCGTTATATCCACTGGAGCCGAATTAATCGGATCGAAGATCTTAGTTTTTTTTTCCTGTTCAGGCTCTTTCAGAATGTCGATCCCCTTGATAATCTGCTTAGATAAATCCATCTCTTCAGAAACAGAACTCTTCTCTAGAATTGGGCTAATAGGCTTAATCTCTGGATCTTTTAGTACATCCATAAAAATTCCAGAATCAGACTCTTCACTGGGCTCAACATCCCCATCATTATATGAAGGCAACTCCCCTGCAACTCCCCATAACCTTTCTTTTAAAGCCGATTGATATTCATCTGCATCGATAAACCCCATCTTTTGCATCACTCGCAAAATTTTCCCCACCCGCCCTCGAGCAAAAGGGGTTAATGACCTCTTAGTAAAATAGCTATGGAACTTAATAGGAGAAGGTAACAGCATGGCTAAAAAAGCAGCCTGTTTGGCAGATATTTCAGAAGGAGAAATTCCAAAATAATGGTGTGAGGCCATTTCAATTCCATAAATACTGGGTCCCCACTCCGCCATATTTAAATAAAAAGTAAGTATCTCTGTCTTAGACAGTACCTTTTCAATTTCTCTCGCCCAGATTAGTTCTTTAAATTTCCTCCATAACGATTTTTGCCTACTTAGATAAACATTTTTTATGACCTGTTGAGTAAGGGTACTCGCCCCTCTTGCCCATCTTTTTTCTTCCCAGTCTTTCTTTATAGATTCTTGAAGCTCGTGATAATCGATGCCCTGATGGCTAAAAAAACTCGTATCTTCCGAAGCTATGACTGCCATAAACATAGGGTTTGAAATCTGTTTTGCCCCTATCCAACCCGAAGTCTTAGGCCCCATTTCTCTGTCTACCCAAGATTTGTCGGCAAGCTTAATAGGAACGACCACTTTCGTTCGCATTTCAGAAAATTTGGGAACTCGTATAAATGCATCCAAAATCAGAGCAAACCCCGCTCCAAACAGTAGGGTCACGGCTAAAAAGATGCTAAGTAACACTTTGTTATTCTTGTCCATTGCTGGAAACTAACCTTGGTAGTACCTTTAGTCTTTAATAATGTAGCCGATGAATCAAGAAAAAGACATAGATTCTCCACCCGATCTCATTCTAAGAGGGGTTCGTCAAAATAACCTCAAGGATATTGATCTGGATATACCTCTTGGAAAACGTATTATAATCACCGGCCCAAGCGGCTCCGGAAAATCATCCCTTGCCTTTGAAACTATCTATGCTGAAGGGCAGCGGCGATACATGCAATCTTTATCCACTTATGCCCGTCAGTTTCTGGAAAGATTCAAAGCTCCTCTAGTAGATAAGCTCCAAAACATACCTCCTTCGATAGCTTTGGAACAGATCAATCCAGTCCGTAACTCCAGAGCTACGGTCGGAACCACTACGGAAATTAATGATTACTTAAGACTCCTTTTCGAAAAAATAGGGAAAGAATATTGCTGTAAATGCAACATCCCAAAAGAACAAAAAACTCCGCAGGATATTTATGACCTAGTTAAGCAAAAATATTCAGGACGAACGCTTCTTATCTGCGCTCACACAAAACCTAAGGAATCTTCTCAAGACTTTTTATCTGAACTCCTAAGATCCGGTTTTACTAGGGTTGTAGTGCAATCTGAAGCCGTTCTAGTTGAAGAGTTATTAAAAAAGAAAAAACTTCCTAAATCTTTTGTTATTGTCGTAGATCGCCTAAAGATCCAAGAGACTCAGGATAAGGATGAACAAAAAAGATTCTCAGAGGCCATACAAAATGCAATGGGAATGGGGGACAATGAAGCTAATCTTTATTTAGAGGACAATAAAACCTATAAAATAGTCGACAATTTTACAAAATGGGCCCGCTGTCCAGAATGCCATGAAACCGCAAGCCCAAAATCAGCTATCTCTTTTTCTTTTAATAGTCCTCTAGGTGCCTGTGAAAATTGCAAAGGCTTTGGCAACAAGCTTGAGATAGATGAAGAGTTAGTAGTGCCAAATCCTTCCCTCTCGATTTTTAAGGGCGCTATCGACCCTTTTACAAAACCCTCTTTACGAAACTGGCAGAAGAAACTAATCGACTTCTGCCAGACTCACCGAATTGATGAAACCCTTCCCTATAAAGATCTCCCCAAAAAACATCGAGAACTGATCTTTAACGGTGATAAAAAATTTCGAGGGGTTAAGGGGGTCTTCAAAACCCTTGAAGCAGAAAAATATAAAATGCGGATTAGAGTCTTTTTAAGCCGCTACACATCCCCTTTTACTTGCAATACCTGCAAAGGACAGCGCCTTAATAATGACTCATTAAGAGTTAAAATTTCAGAACAGAGTATTGCGCAAGTGTCTTCGATGACGCTCTCCCAGTTGAAACAATTTTTCACCGATTTAAAACTTACTTCTAGAGAGAAACAAATCTCTATTGACCTACTCTCCCAACTCCATCGCAGATTAGACACTTTAGAAACCGTGGGCTTGGGTTATTTAACCCTAGCACGATTAACTCGATCACTCTCAGGGGGTGAATATCAACGAATTCTATTGGGAACCCAGTTAAGCCAAGGACTTACCGATACCCTCTACGTTTTAGATGAGCCCTCAATAGGACTTCACCCCAAAGACACTCAACAGTTATTAAAAGTTCTTAACAAACTCCATGAACTTGGAAATTCATTATTTGTAGTAGAACACGACCCAGAGGTTATCGAATGGGGAGAGTATATCGTAGACATGGGGCCAGGATCTGGGACACGAGGCGGAGAGGTGATTTTTGCCGGTTCCCGAGATCTTTTTATGAAAGCCGACTCTACCACTTCAAGAGCGGTAAGAGATTGGCGAAATGAATGCCGCCATTCTTTGATGAGACCTCTTAGCGAACCTAAAGGTGATCTTATTGAATTGAGAGGGGCTAAAAGCAACAACTTACAAAACATTGACGTTGATATCCCTCTAAAATGCTTAGTCGCGGTCACCGGTGTCTCAGGCTCAGGAAAAAGCACACTAATTGTGGATACACTTTTTCAGGCGCTCTCAAAAATTTTTAACGGCACCAGCGATAAGATTGGCAAGTTTTCCTCTATTAGTGGCTTTGAAAATTTAACCTCAATTGAACTGGTGGATCAGAGTCCCATTGGAAAATCTTCCCGCTCTAACCCGATTACCTTCATCAAGGGCTACGATGAAATTCGAGCCCTATTTGCTCAAACTCCAGAGGCGGTACGTCAAGGCTTCTCTCCTGGCTATTTTTCTTTCAATGTAGCTGGGGGAAGATGTGAAACTTGCGAGGGTGAAGGGCGAGTTAAAATTGACATGGTTTTCATGGAGGATGTTTGGGTCCCTTGCCAGGATTGCAAAGAAAAAAGATTTAAGCCCAAAATACTTAATGTTCGATATCGATGGAAAAATATCGATGAGGTTTTAAGAATGACTATCGATGAGGCCTATGAGTTTTTTAAGGGGATCCCTTCCCTTAAAACTAAACTTGCTCTGATGGTTGATGTCGGCTTAGGTTACTTACAACTAGGACAGCCTGGTTTTTCTCTCTCTGGAGGAGAGGCTCAACGATTAAAAATTGCCCGCGAGCTGACTCAAAGTCTGAGTAAAAGATCTTCAACTTTATTTATTCTCGACGAGCCTACTACAGGCCTTCACTTCAATGAGATTATACGATTAATACACGTTTTAAGAAGACTCATATCTAATGGTCACTCAGTCATTGTAATTGAACACAACATTCAGCTGATTTGTGCTGCTGACTACATTATTGATTTAGGGCCTGACGGTGGTGAAGGTGGAGGAACAGTTGTGGCCAGTGGTACACCTCGAGCTATTGCACAAAAAAAACTTCTTCATACTAGTAAATACTTGTCGGAACTCTTGTAAAAAAAACCACTACCTACTTCCTAGACAAAGTGTTTCTCTTTTTTTCAATGGCTAAATTGTGATCGGCCACATAATTGTCAAAGCTGATTTCATATCTTCCTGTTTTATAAATACAAAATCCAATTATGAAATTCTCTTCTCAATATTTCGCCTTAAAGTTGGCCAACCGAGTATTGACTCGTCGTGTCAGTATCGTTACAGTAGTAATTAGTTAGGCGTTACTTTTTAGTTCACTAAATAAGAAATTTAGACAGAGAGATTAAAGCAAAATACGAGCCATTTTTAAGTCGGTATTTCGCTCTAGCCTCTCATATTAACAAAATAAACCTTTTTGGGAGGTGCCTTATGATTAACTGGGATGAATTCGAGCATATTCATGTGATTCGAAAATTAAAAGAGGTGATTGCGAAGTGGTTTAGCATCGATGTTTATTTTGTTGATGATAGAGGCAATTTAAAGATTATTGAGAAAGGAAAAAAACGTGAACACTCAAATCATGTGATGAATATGATTCTCCAAAGAGATGAGGGTTACGATGCCCTTGCGGATTTTGTTAGAAATACCACCGCTGAATTAAGAAAAACCCAAGAAAAAGGAACTCTCAAAGAGTTTTTACCTAACTTTATGGGTTCTGCATTCCCTATAGTTATTGATAATGAGTTTATGGGGGCAGTTATTTGCCTAGGCCACTTCCCTGAAGGGGTCGTTGATGGGCAAAAAAAAGAACTAGCTAAAGCTCTAGCACACTTCAACTTTCCTCATCAGGAGATTGATTTGGTGGTTTCAAAAGTCAGGTGTTTAGAGAAGGATGAACTCCCCTACTTCTCAGAGCTCTCCGATTTGGTTTCTCAAGAAATTAGCACTCTTCATAAAGAGATCAGCATGAGAGATGACCGAATTCAGGAACTCAATAAAGAGCTTGGAGTACGTTATAAGTATGACAACATGATCGGTAAATCGAAACCGATGCAAGATGTATATGGTTTACTGGATAAAATTAAAAACAGCGAAAGCACCGTTCTAGTCCAAGGGGAAAACGGAACTGGTAAGGAGTTAATCGCAAAAGCCATCCACTACAATTCTCCTAGAAAAGATAACATATTCGTCACTCAAAACTGCTCTGCATTTAACGACAACTTACTAGACTCAGAGTTGTTCGGGCACGTGAAAGGTTCATTCACGGGTGCGGTAAGAGATAAGAAAGGGTTATTTGAAACTGCAGATAAAGGGACCTTCTTTCTCGATGAAATTGGAGATACCTCTCCAACGATGCAGGTAAAACTCCTTAGAGTTATTCAAGAGGGAACCTTCCTGCCCGTAGGTGCTACTGAGCCTCGCAAAGTCGATGTTCGAATTCTAGCAGCTACTAATCGAGACTTGAAAGAAATGGTTGAAAAAGGAACCTTCCGGGAAGACCTCTATTACAGGATCAACGTGATCAATATCACCGTACCTCCCCTAAGAGATCGCAAGGAGGATATCTTAATTCTCTGTGAACACTTCTTGGCTAGATCAGCAGCAGAAAAACAGATCAAGCCTAAGTTACTGACCAAGAGGGCTCTCGAAAAGATCTTCGATTACCCATGGCCAGGAAACATCCGAGAACTAGAAAATGAAATGGAACGCGTTACCGTTTTAGCGGGAGGGGAAGGTAAAATTACAGTCGATATGCTCTCAGCTCGCATTCGTGAATTCGGTGAACGCAATAAAGTTCAAGGGGTTCGTATTCAAGGAAAACTCCGTGATGCTCTTGAAGAGCTTGAAAGAGAAATGATCCGTGAAGGGTTAAAGCGAACCGGATGGAACAAATCTCGACTCGCTAAAGAGCTAGGAATTAGTCGCGCGGGGCTTATCAATAAAGTTGAAAAATACAACTTGGATAAGCGAAAACTTATCGCGGCTGGAAAACGCCCTGGAGAATTATAATAATAAATAGAACAATCTCTAAACCCGACAGCAAAGAATTGTTGTCGGGTTTTTTATTTTTAGTAATCGAACTGTCAAAATTATAGACACCTCTGATAAGGAGAAAGCCATTACTGAACCTGTTTTTTGACCCAATCTTCAGGTTTCGATATACTTAAAGTAGATGTGTGCCTCTTCATTAGGAGGGTTTTATGAAGAAAAAAAAGAAGCACCCTTCTGTCATGAGATCTCTTTCAGAGGATAAGTCTGCCCCAAGCATGCATCTTAGACTCTGTCATAGATGTCTCTATTTAAATGAAGGATCTAAACATATTGAAAAGTGTTATAAGTGCGAGAGTCAATTTACTGTAACACCTGCCGTTGAAAACAATCTTGATCCTGCTGCTGACTCTTCCCCTGAAGAAGATCCTATCCAAGAGGCCTTAACCGACTTTGATTCCGAGAGAGTAAAAGGGGAAGAAGAAACACAGCCCAAAGTTCAAGAAGACAAACAAGATGATTCCGAAGAGGAAGGTCAAACACAACAAGGCTATCCTATTAGCGGTCTAAGTGTTCTGTGGTAATTTTGTTATTCAGAGCCGTCAGACATAAAAATTCAAAAGCCCCTAGCATTTTAGCTAGAGGCTTTTTGACTTCCCTTTAAAAGGCCTTAAGAGGAACTTTGGTCTTCACTACACTCAACTTTTCGCGGGAACTTCAGCTACCATGAAAACCCAACTCAACTACAACTTCTACTCTGCTTTGTAGTTCCTCTTAGCCCTTTAAGCTTCAGTCCTTGGGGGACTTTGCTTTAAGCTCTTTAAACTTCCTTACTTGGTTAAGGGGCCTCGAATCGCATTTCCATTATTAGCAGGAGTTGTTGCACTTCGGTTACCTAAGGCTCCACCGAATCTAGAAGGTAAAGTTCTTGGCCCTCCAACGTTTCCGGTAAACCCCTGAAGTCTGCTTCCGTTATTCACGTTTTGAACTCCAGTCTGCCCTTGTAATTGAGCCATTTGTAGCTGCTGGTTTTGGTTGATGAGCTGACTTACAGCCTGTTCATCCTCTTTCATTCCAGCTAACTGTGTGCTCAGTTTATTAACTTCAGAATTTAACATATCTCGAACTTTAGCTAACTTCTTAATCTGCTTACTTCCATCTTCGATGGCAACATCCACATTGGCGTTAAACTGGGAGAGCTTTTGCTCTTTGAAGTTTAAGTCCTGTTGCAGAGTCATCAACATGCTTTGAAGTTGATCTCTTTGCTCAGGAGCCACCATCTGTAGCATTTGTCGTTGCTGATCATAACCTCTCTTTGCAGTATCTACATCGTTCTGCAACTGAGCCTGTTGTTTTTTAACTTCTGGAGCGAGAGCCGCACGGCCTCCCTCTTTAAGCTCTTCGAGTTGCTCATCCAACTTAGATGCTCTGTCTTTAGCATTTGTGAGAGTGATCTGAGTCTTTTGGATATCTGTTTTTGCTTTCACTCGAGCGGCCATTAAATCCATCGGTGTGGCATAAGGGCTTAACTGAGCTGAAATCGGAGTTCTTCCTTCATTTATAGTCGATAAAGCTTGTGCATCTCTCAACTCTTGCTGACCTGAACTTGAAGGCAGATCCAATCTCACAGGAGTTGTAACCCCTGGATTGTTATTAGGCGGCAAGAAGAATGGAGGGGCTTGTTGCGGTTGTTCTTGCTGCGGTAAAGGTTGATTAAACGCATTTGGATCTGTGTTTTTATCATTTCTATTTGAAGGCACAAAGGGCTGTGTATTGTTAGGAGCTGGAGTGACATCTTCCTGTTTATCTTGCTGGCCTAAGGCATTGGCTAACAACCCAGGTAAAATTTCTTCCAACCCTTTTTCGTTCTTCCTATTCTGAAGAGCGGCTGGATTGATAGAGGACTCTGAAGCTCTCGAGTTAAGGAGCTGATTAGCAGCATCCATTAATTTTTGAAGTTCAGCCTCTTTTTGAGAAAAGTTATTTTCACGCCCTTTAATGGCATCACAGATCTGTTGTGCCATGGCTCTGTCCTGAGCGTCGTTACCCACTTCACCTACTGGAGGCCTAGGAGGAATTGTAGTGGTTGTAGTAGTAACTGTGGGAGGTGCAGGATCTTTCACGACCTTGTCCTTATCCTTATCCTTGTCTTTATCTTCTGTTTCTTTTTTGGGCTCATCCTTGGTGATCTCTAGAGCTAAAAGAATACGGGGATCTTTAAACAGGTCGCTAATTAAATTTGTGTCATTAAGCCTCTTCTCTAGCAGGTCTTTAATTAACTTTAAGAAAACCTCTTTCCTATGTGCTCCACTGAAAGCTTTAGCATCAACAGCTTCTAAATCTCTTAAGAGTTTTTCTTTAAACTCTTTCACTTTAATCTTATCTGTGGATGAATCCTCTTTATCAACTTTAGTCCAAGCCTCTTTAACCGCTTCTAATAGCTGAATCGGTTCTTTTGAAAACTTCTCAGCAAACTTCTTAAGATCAGCGTTCTGTCCTTCTTTTCCTAAGATAAGGTCGACCGCCTCTTTTTTGGCTACCTCTGTATCTCCTAAATGAAGGAGAAGGGTTTGCTCGGCGGGTTTGGTTGATACACGCCACAACCTGATATCTTCAGCAGCAAGTACAGGTTTTCCTGAAGAGAGGGCCAATGCCATGAGGGCAATTCCACTCCAAACAGATAACTTTGCTTTGACATCAACTTTCGAGCTTTTCATTTCAGCGTCTCCTTTAGCCATTTAAACTTCTACTTCAACTACTACTTTCAAAATTCAACTCGTGTTCCAATTAAGATGAGCGATACACGAGAGTTTCGCTCGATTGTTACTATGAGCAATCAATATGCCACGGCCCCATTAGGCTATGACTCCCACTCGAATACACCCTTTTGTTCAGGAATAAGATTCAAGCTAGGCTACAAGCTCAAAGTTATAAAGTGTAAAACTGTCAAACAGATGTTAGAGGGCTAACCCTTATTTTGAGACTGAGTCGCAAATCCTTAAGGGAGTTTTGTAAAGCTTTAGCTTGAAAAATCCCCCCATTGCACAGAATGAGTACTTCGGGTAGGGTGCGACCATGAGTCGCTTTAATCAAACCGTTCAAGAGAAGAAATACCTGTATGTAACTCAAGAGGTGAGCTTCTGTGCCGCTCATAAACTATATCGTTCCGAATTAAGTCTAGAGCAAAATGTAGCTTTGTTTGGCAAGTGTGCAAATCCTAACGGTCACGGACACAACTTCACTCTACAGGCGACTTTCAAGGGGGAAATGGATTCCACTACCGGAATGGTAATCGATTTTGCCAAGGCGAAACAACTACTTAAAGAACTAGTCGTTCTTCCTCTCGACCACAAGAATCTAAATGAGGATATCCATTTCCTTAAAGGGCTTATTCCCACATCAGAGAATGTAATCACCGTCCTTTGGGACTCTATTCAGAAGGCCTCACAAAACGAACCTTGGAAGCTAATGAAACTCAAATTGGCAAGTTCTCTTTATCATTGGGTTGAGTACTTTGGCCCCGAATATCTTTAATCTGCCAAAGCCTAGGGAGGTCGCATGACAAAACAAGATGATAATGAATTAAATCAATCACTTGTAAGTAATATCACCGATTTACTTTCAGCCATTGGAGAAAATCCCAATCGAGAAGGGCTTTTAAAAACCCCTACCCGTTTCTTAAAGGCGTTTAAATTTTTAACCCAAGGCTACGAAAAAAACCCAATCGAAATCATTCACCAGGCTCTTTTCGATGCCGATTACTCAGAAATGGTCATCGTTAGAAACATTGAATTGTACAGCCTTTGCGAACACCATCTCTTACCTTTCTTCGGAAAGTGTCATGTTGCCTATATTCCTAATGGCAAAATTATTGGTTTATCTAAAATTCCCAGAGTAGTAGATGCCTTTGCAAGGCGCCTTCAGGTTCAAGAGCGGTTAACCTCTCAAATTGCCGAGGCTTTAATGACCCACCTAAATCCCTTGGGAGTTGGGGTAGTTATGGATGCCAGCCACCTTTGTATGATGATGAGGGGGGTAGAAAAACAGAACTCTTACACCACCACCAGTTCCCTTTTAGGAGATTTTCGTAACCCAGCCACAAGAACTGAGTTTTTCAACTTGATTAAATAGGTGGCTTTGTTGCATTATCGCGGTTTGTTATTTAAAGTCTCCTGGTTTGTTAAAAGCTAGGAAGAGTATAAGGTAAAGAATGAAGATTGTTGTAACCAGTTTAGTGGAGGGTGAAAACCCATTCCACTTTGATAGTCAAAAAGAGAGTTGGCTAAAAGAGTTGCTTTCAGACCTTTCCAAGGAAGGCTATCAATTTAAATCTCCTTTAGTCGTAAACGCTCATTTAACTAAAATTGAGCCCGACTTTTATTTGCGAGGGAAGTTAAAGTTCTCTGTTGAGCAGTCCTGCGCTCGTTGCGCTGAAAACTTTATTCTCAATGTAAATTCTCCGTTTGAAGTAACCTTAGCCAATGTTCCTTCAGGAAAATTAAGTTCCTCTAAGATCACTGAAGAAAGCAAAGAACTGGATATCAATTTTTTCGAAGGAAATGAGATCGATTTAAACCCCATCATTACAGAACAATTTTTTCTAAGCATTCCTTACCAATCTTTGTGTAAGCCTGATTGCTTAGGAATTTGCCAGCAATGTGGGGCTAACCTAAACACTAAAATGTGTCAGTGCGCAGAAAAAAAATCTGTCACTCCCTTTTCAGTGCTTCAAGAAGTAAAATTATTTAAACAGGAGTAACTCGTGGGCGTACCTAAGAAACGTAAATCACACACAAGAAAAACCAAAAGAAGAAGTCATCTCGCTCTCAAAAAAACAAGTATAACAACTTGCTCTGATTGTGGAGAACCAACATTACCTCACCGTGTTTGCCCAAGCTGCAACAGATACAAAGGTAAACGCGTTCTTAATATTGAAGACTAATTCTTGAAATCTCCCCAATTAAATTCAGGTGTCTGTATAGTTGTTGACGCCATGGGGGGAGACTATGCTCCAGAGATCAATATAGAGGGGGCTTTATTGGCCCTTAATGATGATCCTGAGATTAAAATTCAGTTAGTCGGAGACCGCCCTCTTCTTCTCAAAAAACTGGCAGAAAAAAAAGCCACTGAGTCAGACCGCCTTCAGGTTATCCATGCCGAAGAGGTAATAACAATGGAGGACACCGCATCTCAAGGAATGCGGAAGAAGAAAAGGTCCAGTATTCATGTAGGGCTTCAACAGGTTAAAGAAGGCAAAGCACACGCTTTCATTTCAGCCGGGAATAGTGGCGCCGTAATGGCAGTCGCTATCTTAGTTCTAGGACGCTTAGAGGGGGTCGAGCGTCCCGCAATTCTTATTAAATTACCAAGTTTAGAGAATTTTGTAATCTTGTTGGATGCAGGTGCAAATGTCGACTGTAAGCCGAGCCACCTATTTCAGTTTGCCGAGATGGGCCGAATTTACGCTGAACTCATTGAAAACCGAAAAAATCCTTCAATAGGGCTATTATCTAATGGCTCCGAGGAGAGCAAAGGGAATGAACTAACTCGCGAGACCCATGCTTTATTAAAAGCCTCCCAAGGCCTCAATTACAAAGGTTATGTTGAGGGGTTCGATATCTATCACGGAACTACTGACATAGTGGTATGTGATGGTTTTGTGGGCAATGTTGCTTTAAAAGTTTCCGAAGGGCTTGCCGAGACAGCTTTTAATTGGTTCAAAAACGAGATCAGCAAACATAAGATCATGGGTCTCATCGGACTTTCCTTTTTGAAAGGGACTTTAAAAGCCTTTAAGCAAAAATTTGATTACAAGCCCTACGGTTCTGCCCCCCTCTTAGGAATTAATGGTGTCGTTTTTATCAGCCATGGAAGTTCAAATGCGATTGCAATTCGAAATGGAATTCTGACCTCTAAAAAAGGGGCCGAGACCAATTTTCTATCTAAAATGAGAGATCAATTGGCACAAAAAACTCAGGTGGCAAAGAAAGAATAATCAACATGAGCTACTATTCAAAAATTATTGGAACAGGTAAAGGGCTCCCTGAAAAAATAATGACCAATAAGGAGTTCGAATCCTTCATTGAAACCAGTGATGAATGGATTAGAACCCGAACTGGTATCTCCCAGCGCCATATAGCTAACACCGAAAAAGGAGAGTCCACATTAAGTCTTGCCAGATTAGCCTCTTTAAATGCTTTAGAGAAAGCAGCTATTTCTGCTCAGGATATTGATCTTATTATAGTAGGAACCGTCACCCCAGAAAGTGTCATGCCTACAACGGCGAACTCCTTACAAAGAGACTTGGGAGCTGTAAATGCTTTTTCCTTTGATCTTCAAGCCGCCTGCTCCGGCTTTCTCTATGGTTTATCTATTGCCGATCAGTATATCCGTAGCGGAACCATTAAAACCGCACTGGTAGTTGGAGCTGAAACTCTATCAACTTTAGTCGACTGGCAAAACAGATCTACCTGTGTTCTTTTCGGAGATGCTGCAGGCGCAGCAATCTTAACGAGAAGCGAAGATAGGTCCCACTCTATTTTATCCACAAGAGTTTACTCAGATGGTACTCGTGGCGATCTCTTAAAAATCCCTCATGGATACGCTGCCTGCCCCCCATGGCGAGCTGACTACAGCCCTTCTGAACATAAAATAAAAATGCAGGGATCTGAAATATTTAAGCTTGCTGTGAGAAACATGATCGACGCTTCAATGAAGGTCCTAGAGGATAACCATCTAAAAATAGAAGAGGTCGATTTCTTTATTTTCCACCAGGCCAACATCAGAATTATTGAGATGTGTGTAAAGACCTTAAACGTACCTGCCAATAAAACATGGCTCAATGTAGATAAGTATGGAAACACCTCAGCAGCGACTCTCCCTATTTGCTTAGATGAAGCTTGGAGAGCCGGGGCGATAAAATCTGGAGACAAAGTTCTCATGACAACTTTTGGAGGAGGCATCACATGGGGAGCCACACTGATACAACTGTAAAACATACCATCTCCGTAGTTTTTCCAGGGCAAGCCTCTCAATATGTGGGAATGTCCAAAGTTCTAGTTGAAGAGTTTCCCTGGACACATCAAATTTATGAAGAGGCCTCAGATGCCATTAAAGAAAATGTTTTAAAACTCTGCTCTGAAGGGCCAGAAGAAAGTTTGCAACTCACCAAGAATCAGCAACCCTCCATTTTAACAACCTCTTACGCCTGGTTTCAGGTTTTAAAAAAGACATTGGATTTCTTTCCCTTTGCGGGAGGAGGCCACAGCCTAGGTGAATACTCGGCCCTTTTAGCCTCGGGGGCTTTAACCTTAACTGAAGCTGTAAAGCTAGTCAGAACTCGCGGCGAATTAATGCAAAATGCAGTTCCTCAAGGCAAAGGAAAAATGGCAGCAGTCCTAGGGCTTTCTGATGACAAAGTGATAGCGCTTTGCCAAAAGGCCACTCAGAACAATAATAGCTCTTTGGTTGTTCCTGCCAATTTTAATGCCCCCTCTCAAGTGGTCATTGCAGGTCATGCTGAAGCTGTGGATCGAGCTCAAACTATTGCAAACGATCCGAACTCTGGAGAACTAAAAGCTAGAAAATTTGTTCCTCTTAATGTCAGCGCGCCATTTCATAGTCCACTCATGAAACCTGTGGCCCAAAACTTCACTAGCCATTTACAATCGGTTAAATGGCAAAGCAGACAATTTCCAATTGTTCACAACGTTGATGCTCAGATTCGAAAAGAGGGCGATTTAATTCCCCTTCTAACTCAACAGTTAGACCACCCGGTTCTCTGGACCTCTTGTGTTTCAGCTTTAGTAAACAATGGAACAACTGCTTTTGTAGAAATGGGGCCCAACAAAGTCTTAACAGGGCTCATTAAAAGAATCGCCGACAATGTAAAACTTTTCTCGATGGATTCCATTGAGGATTTAAAGAAATTTGAAACATATCTCAAGGAGAGTCAGTCATGACACTAGAAGGTGAAATTGCTTTAGTTACTGGGGGATCTCGAGGTATTGGACGTGCCGCTGCAATCGAATTAGCTAAAGAAGGGGCAGAAGTTATCATTAACTATCTCTCCAATGAAGAAAAAGCTAAAGCAACGTGCAACGAAATTGCCGCTATAGGGGGTAAAGCCTCAGCTGTAAAGTTTGACGTCGCTAATACTGAAGAGACCAAAGCAGCCATTGAACAGATTTTAAAAGACAAAAAGAGGATCTCCATTCTAGTCAATAATGCTGGAATCACTCGCGATGGGCTCATGATGCGCTATTCGGTTGAAGATTGGGATCAAGTTCTCAATACCAACCTACGAAGTGCTTTTATTGTTTCTCAAGCCGTGATTCGAAGCATGATGAAAGAACGTAAAGGCAGTATTATTCATATGGGTTCTATCGTTGGAATCACAGGAAATGCAGGACAGGCCGCCTACTGCGCAGCCAAAGCTGGAATCATCGGTTTAACAAAATCCATGGCAAAAGAATTGGCCTCACGAAATATCAGAGTTAATGCTATCGCACCTGGTTTTATTGAAACCGACATGACCCATCAGCTAACCGAAGAGCAGAAAAAATCTATCTTTAGCGTGATTCCATTGGGAAGAATTGGAACCGCTGATGAAATAGCACAAGCCGTGCTCTTTTTAGCCTCTCAAAATAGCAGCTATATCACCGGTCAAACCCTAATTGTCGATGGTGGAATGGGGATGTAATTTCTTGCTTGATTGCAAGGATAACCCTGGCGAGAAGTAAAATAACGAAACCATCTCGAGGGGATTGCTTTAGATCCTACGCCCCTCGCAATGACTATTTAGTTTTTTTAGCAATCGCTCGCACTAAATGAGAATTCCCCTCTGCCATTTCATGGTAGTAAAGAATCTGAAAATCTCTGAGCTGTGTTAACAGTTCATTAGGTTTAAAACACTGTTCGAAATCAATTAAAGGGTTGGGTGGATTTTGAAGTTTAAGATGCTCGGTTGTATAAGCTTCAAATAAAACCGTTCCGCCCATTATCAAACCTCTTTTAATCTCACTAAAAAACCGAGGCAATGGTTTAAAGTAACTCATAATAATGGAATCATATTTCATTAGAGGCATCAAAAAAAAGTCAAGATTTTGAGTTTTAGCTTCGAGAGTAACTTTTTTCTCATCGGCTAATGCCTTAGCTTTTTCCACTGCCTTAACTGAACAATCAAGTCCTTCCACTTGAAATCCGCTTTGAGCCAAAAAAACGGCATTACGCCCTTCCCCCATCGCAACATCCAAAACCTTTCCAGTTTTAAGATTCTGGATAAAGTTTTTCAAAGAAACTATGGGCTCTTTGCCAAACAAATATCCAGACGAGGCATAACGCGCCTCCCAAATTTCAACTGCGCTTTTTTTATTAGGATCGAGTTCGGGGTATTTTTCATCAAACATGCTCTACTTTAGCCACTGGGCTCACTTTTTATCAAGTAAAGTTTACGTTTACCCCAAAATCGAGTTAAATAGATTTTATGGTTACTATTGGAATGAATTATGTCGTTTTACCTGGCAAGGAATCTGTATTTGAGAAGGCTTTTCTTCATGTTCTTACAGCTTTGAAAGAGGCCCCAGGGCATACCGAATCTCATCTCTATAAAGATATAGAAAAGCTAAACTCTTATCTTATTGTATCTGATTGGAGCGATAAGACCGCTTTTGACACCTTTATTCGTTCCGAAGCTTTTAAGAAAGTGACCCAGTGGGGAAAAGAGCAGATCTTAGCAGACAGACCCAAGCATCGAGTCTACACGACAAACGATTGATTCCCACAAAGACACAAAACAAAAATGTGCTCTTTCTACAGCATGACTCCGTATTTGAGTCCTACGGCGGAGTTCAGTATTACATCGATGATTTTTTAAGTTTCCTATCAAACCTCTATGGCCCTAATTCACTCAAGGTTTTGCTAGCGCAAAGAGGCGACTCTTTTCAGATGGGCCATCGCCCCTACTCCATTGAAACCATTAAGCTGTCACAAGGCTTACTGCGAAAACTTGAAAATCGCTTCAGTCCTAGATTTTTCATAAGAAGTCTTAAGATAGCTAGAGAGTTAAAGCCATCGGTGATTATTGCTAGTCACCTTTCGTTAGCCCCTATGGCTGCTATTCTATCTAGACTCACAGCAACCCCTTTCCTCGTTATCGCTTACGGTTTTGAAGTTTGGGGAAATTTTCAACCCCAAGACAAATGGGCTCTAAAAAAAGCGGATGGCATTATTTCTATCAGTGACTGGACCAAGACTATTTTGGAAAAACAGGGCTTTAATCCCCATAAAATATCGATAGTTCATCCAAGTTTAAGTCCAGATATGGCAAGCCTGAATGTGACAACACAATCTCGTAACAGAACAAGCCTTAACCACTCCACCATTAAACTTTTGACCCTAGCTCGATTGGATTCTAGCGAACAATACAAAGGACATGACCACGTTCTTAAAGCTCTCAAACAGATCAATGAAACACAATCTCATCTCTCTTTTTCATATACGATTCAAGGCAATGGAGATGATTTGCCAAGATTGAAACAGCTAACCCATGAATATGGACTGGAAAAAATCGTAACCTTTTTACCTGCCGTCAACAATAGAGAGGATCTTAAAGCCACTTATCAGTCTCACGATATTTTTATTATGCCCTCTCGCTTTGGTTACTGGAATAAAAAATGGAAAGGTGAGGGATTTGGAATTGTCTACGTTGAAGCAGCTTTATTTGGAGTTCCTTCCATCGCCTATCGGTGTGGTGGAGTCACAGACATTATTGAGAATCAATCAAATGGCCTTTTAGTAGAACCCGACAATATTGAGGCTTTAGCAGAAGCTATTGTGGGTCTTTCTCAAGATAAAGAACGATTGATTGAGTTGGGTCGTAGAGCCCGAGAAACAGCCTTAGAAAAATTCACCCCTTCAAAAATTCAAAGAGAGATAGAGAAAGCTTTTAACTCTTATCCATTTTTGAAATCTGAACCCAACTTAAGCTAAAGCATCTCTAAAATCATTCCAAGTTCCAATTCCATTGATATTAGCTACCGTATGCAAAGAATCTGAAGAAGAGAGTTTCAGCTTAACAAGAGTTCTAATTTGACTAGGGAGATAATCATTATTAACTGCAAGCACTGAGACCAAATCCTGACCATCTCTGAAGTAGTTTCTCCAGTGCTCTAAATTTCTAGAATAAGGTTCGAGGTGAAGAACATCTTTTAAAACAATCTTCGGACAACGATAGATCCAATGGGTCCACCACATATGAAGTTTTGAACCCATCCCTTTAGGATGTTCCTCAGGAATTCTTGGAATCTCTGTTTCTGGTTCACTAGGACGCAGAACTTCAACAATCTTAAAGAACAACTGATCAATCGCCTTATGAATATCGGCCTCTGCTGCAAATACAAACTTCGGTTTTTCATCTAAACGTTGTCTCGAAAAGGCTGCGAGTCCAACCACCCAGGCTTGAGTTGAATTAGGATAAAAAAGCAGATGCAGATCATACTGCTGCAACAAATAGAAAGGAACTTTAGTTCTCATCCAGTTATTAGCCCCCACAACCAACATAGGATTTTTCATTATTGAAGCATACTTCTTTAAGGTTCTTACTTTGGCTAAACCAAATAAAGCATCGAGTGTTGCCTCTTCCTTATTTGCCCCTATTCCCATACCTTCAAAGTGGGACTGCTTAGGAAGAGAACGACTAATAAGTTCCACGTTACCAGTCTGTAAAATTTCAGCTGGAACTGTTTCTCCTCGATCTAATCTTTTAGGGAGATCAATGACCACACAACGTTTCATCCACTCATCCACAGCTTTAAATCTTGCGATCTCTTTATCTTTGTCCACGCCATAACAAGTAAACTTCTCTTCAGATAGTGGGGCTTCCCCAGTAGCACTAGCCAGCCAAAGATTTCCATCGGGAGTCCCAAAACGAGCCACTTTGATCTCAGTTAAAGGAGAGAAAGCGAAATTTGTTCGTTTATTGATCTCTTTTGGAGGAATGTAATTTGTCTTTTCGCAGGAACAGTTAGGATGAGGATAAACTAAAGCTTCAAGGCGGGTATAGGTTCCATCTAAATCTATCTCATAAAAAACATGCCCGTTATTTTCGATAAGTAGCTCAGGGATAAGTTCTCTTCGAATAGTAAGAGAGGACAACTCAACTCTTTCGACTTCTACATTCCGATCGATTAGCCACATTTGAATACAACCTGCACATGGCGAACTCTGATCAGGTTCTGGGGCTAGCCCCAGAAGAAAACCTTCACGAACTTTTAGTAAAAAAGGTTTAAGAACAATCGAGCGCTCATGCCCTTGCCGAAAAAAAGCCAACTTTCACCTCATGTAGGATTAAAGAGAGCGCAATATAAGGAAAATCAAATTTGAAAACAAGAGGCAAGATTTGTCACTGACAATTTTTGTTTATTTAGTAATTACAATGACTTAAGGTGGTGTAATTCGTTGAAAAAATCGCTCATAAATCTCTGGAAGCGCTTTTATTACATGGGTCTTAAGTTCGAACTCAACTTGAGTGAGAACTTGTCTGATGTGTTCAAGGGTAAGAAGTTTCCAGTATTGCTGCGCCAAGGGAGCATAGCTAATATGCCATCTTTCTGGACTTACCCCGCCTAGATCTTTTTCAAAAGGACGAAAAAAACCAAAGCGAGACAAATTATTATCTAACCAATCATGCATGGGAGCAAAATATCCTGTCCCCTCAAACTCCTGTGGAATCAATTGAAGTTGATAATCTTTCGGTAATGCCTGTCTATCATAAACATCAAGATCAGTTCCCCAATGATGTCGACTGAGCCCCGGCAAAGCAGACCAACGAAGAATAGCAAACATAATATCTTCGGGACTTAATTTAGAAATATCTAGTCTCCGACTGTTCTTATCAAGAAGAGGACGAGCCCCCACCGCTTTTGCATTCCATAGGGCGAGCTGCGATTCAAAATTTCTAAATCCACTACATACAGTAAGTTGAAACCCCTCTTTCTTCGCAGCTATTTGAAGCTCATTCAAAGGGGAAGCAATCTCGATATGAATTCCGGTTTTATTGTTCTCCAACCACTTAATGTGATCTTGAATCTGTCCTGAGAGAATTTTAGGGTCGATTTTCACGATTATTAGTATAACACAGAGACAGGCTTCGGCTACGCTCGCAATAACAGCTAAAGAGACAACTGTCCCTCTTTCACATACCAATCCAAAGTTGCTTTAAGAGAAGTTTTTAAATCGATAGTTGCCTTCCACCCAAACTGATCTTCAAATTGTTTGGGGGAAACTACCCATCTATCAGGCCAAATCTCTTTCGATCGATCTTTAGAAAGATTTGGAACAGCCTTACTTAAAGCTGGGATACTTCCGATAACTTGTGAAATCCCCCAAATGACTGGCTGTGGAATCTTTACTAATCTACCTTTTTTTCTCATAACTTCAGTTGCAGTTTGAATCAGTTCTGTATCGGTAATCACTTTTTCAGAGGCCACAAAAAACTTCCTCTGCTTCAACTTTTGCAGTTCTGTGGAATGAGATAACACTTTAAGTATAGCTTGAACCAAATCTTGAACCGCTACAAAACTATATTGTTTCTGATTGAAGCCGGGCTTAAATTGAACTAAAGCTCGGGCCATTTTAAAAAGTGGTAAAGTTGCACTATCCCTAGGCCCAAGAATCATTGGAGGACGTAAACAGATAAAGTTTTTTTGGGGAAATTCACTTGCTAGTTTACTTTCCATTTCAAGCTTCGAGGTACCATACCAAGTGATCGGCCTATCCTCATCATTTTCCGTTTTGCAATCTTGACCTGAGCCACAAGGGCCACTGGCAGCTTGAGAAGAAAGAATAACAACTTTTTCTGGTGCCGAAAGAGTATGCATCAAACGTAAAGTTCCTTCGGTATTAGTTTTACTATAATCCTGAAGAGAATTGCCGAAAAGAACTCCAGCACTGTGGACCACATGCTCCACACCTGAAAGGCTGCTAAAATCCCAGTCAGGCGCTTCCATGGAAAGCAGATGCAGCTCTCTCGGAAGTTCTACGATCCCCTCTCCCTTTAATTGTTCTTTAAGTTTTTTTTCGCTTCGAATAGGAAGATAGATAGTTTCGTAGCTTTTACGCTTTAGAATTTCCAGCAAAAGATTTCTACCTACGAAGCCGGTCGAACCCGTTAGCAACAACCTCATATTGGCTTCTCAAATACTCTATAATTTTTATATCTCTTTGCCCCCAACACCTCTAACGACCGAATCATTGGGGTATTGCTCTCCTCGACCCATGAGCACTCAGCTCCCATGAACCTCTTTCCGCCTCGACGTATAGCCTCAAGATAAAATACAGCGGCCACACCTGAAGCCTGAAATTCTGGTTTCACTCCAAGCACTGCAAGTCTCGCTTCCTTGGGGGGATTCATTTTTAAATTCCAGATAAACTTTATGATTTGTCCTAGAGTCGAGGACTTTTTTACCTTCCACATGATCTCGTTAATATTAGGAAGAAGCATGGAAAAACCAATCGGTTCACCCTCTTTTTCAGCGATAAGAACATATTCAGGTTCTACGAAGGCTTTAAAATCATTAGCAGCAAACTCCAAATCCTCGAGAGCAAGTGGTGTAAAACCCCAATTTCTATTCAGAGTTGCATTATAAAGCCCATGAATAATCTTCAACTCTTCTTTAAGTTTTTTCATCTCGATGTGACGAATATTTACTTTTCCCATTTTATTAAATCGATCAACAATCCGAGTTATCTTCTCCGGAATTTGAACTTGATTTGAAATATAATAAGCATAAAGATCTCTCACCCCTTTGAGCCCAATCTTGTCATATAGATTTAAATAGTAAGGTGGGTTGTAGGGCATCATAATCATTGGAGATGATTCAAATCCCTCAACCAAAAGACCACACTCATCATTCACAGTAGGATTGTAAGGACCTCTAACAGAAGTAAGCTCTCGCCGTTTCAACTCAGTTTCCGCTGCATCTAAAAGAGCTCGCGCCCCCATTTCATCATCAATGACATCAAAAAAACCAAAAAATCCAACTTTGTCTTTATAGTATTGGTTATGAGATCGGTTTTCTATAGCTGCGATTCTTCCAATCGGTTTATTATTTCGATAGGCAATCATGGCAACTAAATCTCCATGCTTAAAAAATGGAGATTTAGGCCCGATTAACTTTACTATGCTGCCCGGAAACGGAGGAACGTAATAAGGATCATGCTTGTGTATGAGTTCCGGAATCTGCTCGAAGAGTTTCAGACACCTTCTCGTCTTGCACGTCGAAATCGTAACCATTATTTGCCCTTCTTTTGGTGCCTTCACGATAAGCGCTGTCTTCAAAAACCCCAAGCTCTTTACCGATTTTGGCAAAGGTTTCAAGAACGTAATCTAACTCGTCCTCAGTATGAGTCGCCATGTAACTGGTTCTAATAATGGCCTCACCGTATCGGACAGCTGGAAATACCGCTGGCGTCGCAAAAATACCAGCTTCAAATAGTTTTTGGGCAAAGTGAAGAGCTTTAATTTCAGATCCCACTAGAATAGGAACCACTGGAGTTTGAGTCGTTCCGATATTGAAACCTAAAGACTTAAACCCTTCATGCATTTTACGTGAATTTTTCCAGAGCTGCTCAATTCGCTCAGGCTCCTCTTGCATGACTTGAAGAGCTTTTAAAACCCCACCCGTGACAGCTGGAGCTAATGAAGCGGTAAACATAAAGCATCGGGCTTTATGTCTTAAATATTCAATCACTGGCTTAGAGCCCGCTAGGAAACCTCCCATGGAACCCAAAGATTTCGAGAAGGTTCCCATGATCAAATCAACTTCAGAGTTAAGACCGAAATGATGTACGGTTCCCTCCCCTTTAGGTCCCAAAACCCCAAGGGCATGAGCTTCGTCTACATAAACTCTGCATCCATATTCTTTGGCAACTTTTTGCATGGCTGGAAGATCAACAATGTCTCCAGACATGCTAAACACGCCATCTACAACCAAGAATTTTCCTGCGGTTTCAGGAAGTCTCTTTAATCGTCGTCTAAGAGCCTCAGCTGAGTTATGTGCAAATGGAATTGTTTTGGCAGGTGAAGCCTTACATCCATCAATAATACTGGCGTGATTTTCCCGATCACACAAAATGGCATCCGTATCCTCAAGGAGAGAGGTCAAAGCTCCTTGATTGGCAAAAAAACCGGTCGAGAAAAGAAGTACCGATTCTCGTTTCAAAAATTTAGCCAGAGCCTCTTCAAGTTCTTCATGTAACTGAATATTTCCATTTAAAAATCGGGAACCGGTGCAGCCAGCACCATATTTTCTTGTAGCTTCAATTGCGGCCTCTACAACTCTTTCATTTTGGGCGAGCCCCAAATAGTTGTTTGAACCGATCATTATTTTAGCTTCCCCACGACAAATGACCTTGTTTCCTACTGTGTCATCAATTCTTCGAAAATAGGGATAAAGCCCTAAAGACTGGGCTTTAGTATGATGGTTAAATTCATAACACTTAGTAAATATATCTTTGTGCCCTATGTGAGAGGTAGAGCCGCCATGGGGAGCTTCGTGCCCCTTTAAATGACCGTTATGACCGTTTGAACTGCTTTGTTTTTTGTGATCCATTTCCCTGCCCTTTCATTCTCAACATTCCCAAGTAAGTTAAACCTCAATGAGGCCTCTTCTTTAGGATTTATCCCAGGATTCACCCCCACCTTTTATTCTCACTTCCATTCTCTAACAATCAAAAAATACAGTCAATTCAACATGTTACATGAACCGCATTTTCTTTTTGAACGCCGTTCACTTATTGAATAAGAATTATAACCCCTTGAAAACCCATGGGCTCAGGACTATCCTCTTGCGACCAGTGATGTAGCATATTTGGAAAAAGCGAGGAAGTTAAAAGACGAGGTTGTTAACGATGGGCGTAAAAGAGCGAAAAGAAAGAGAAAAGCTCCAGCGATCACAGGATATTCTTGAAGCCGCAAGAAGAGTTTTCGAATCTAAAGGTTTCCTAAATACGACCCTACAAGATGTGGCCAAAGAGGCCGAAATATCGGTGGGTCTTATCTACCGATACTTCCAATCTAAAGAGGACATGTTCGCCTCCCTAGCTCTCAAGGGGGCAGAGCAATTTGATAAAGATCTCGAAGCCACTTTAAAAAAATCGCTCCGTAAAAAAAGTTCGGCCCAGCATGTCCTAATCAATATAGCTAAAGCCTTTTTTGATTTTTACTCCCCCTATGGGGAGTATTTCGATATGTTGCTTTATTCTTATAAGGGCTTAAAACAGGTTCAAATTCAGGGCTCCACTTTAACCCGTTTAATGAGTGTAACTTTAGGAAGTTTAGATAAGTTAAAAACTTTCATTGTTGATTCTCCAGAGTTTCGAGCAAAAAATGATGATGAAGCTCTTCAGGTTGTTTTCTTACTTTGGGGAATTCTATTAGGGTGCCATAAACTTTTTGATGGTTCAGGAAGAGGCCATTTATTTGCCTTTAGTAGAGAAGATTTTATCGACCAGGTTGTACAACAAATCATGGTGGGAATTGCAAAAAGTGAACATCACTCACAAGTTTTAGAAGAGAAAAATTCGTTATTTGATGAAAGGCCCACACTTTGATTTTCCCCTCTAATGTTAAATCACAAATCAAAGCCATATTCAGCGATTTTGATGACACGCTGACAAATCACTCTCTTTTTCACTCTAAAACCTTAAAAACACTAGAATCACTCAAGCAAAAAGGCTTTTGGTTAGTTTTGGTTTCCGGCAGACCCGCAGGATGGGCAGATTGCTTGATGAGAATTCTTCCCATTGATGCCATGGTTTTTGAAAATGGTGCAGGGGTCATGATTAAAGAGGGCTCCAAAATCACGACTGTTCGATTAGCAAGCGATAAAAATCTATCTGAGGAGAAAAAAATTCTTGAAGAGCTTTTTATTTCGCTAAAAAAAGAGATCCCCCATCTAAAATTAGCAACCGATCAACCCTATAGATTGTACGACTATGCGATCGATTTTATTGAAGAACCGCCTCCTTTATCGGCTACTGAAACTGAAAAAACACTTAACTTCTTAAACCGAGCCCCAGGAATCACGGCCAAGTTATCGTCGATTCATATCAATTATTGGTACGGTCAACACACCAAGGTTACCGCTTGTGAATATCTACTCAATACCGAAGGAAAAACACGTTCTATTCACCTGGAAAATGTTTTGTATTCGGGAGATTCTCCAAACGATGAACCCTTGTTTCAGTTTTTTCATCACAGTGTAGGAGTCGCTAACATCAGGTTGTTTTGGGATAAACTTAAATTTCATCCTAAGTTTATAACTCAACTTGAAGGTGGAAATGGTTTTCAAGAATTTGCTGAAGAGCTCTTGACATAACTATAATTAACTCAATAAAAGCGATCAGCAAGCATTTCCAGATCACTTAAAAAAACAATTCAAAAACTTGTCTCTTGATCAAGAATTAGTTAGAGTCCTTTCAATTACTTAACTAATCTCATTATTTTTTTGTTGGAAATTTGGAAGCGTTTGGGAAGGGCAGCATGGAGAAGACAGGAATGAAAGTTATTCAGGGTGGGAATCAATTGTCTCTCATCCGAGATACCGAAGAGGTACTGAAGTTTCTTGAGTTCGTAGGAAAAAAATCAATCCTAGATGAACACGCAATCCATTGTCGTTTAACTGCATGTCACAATTTGTTTTCGGTCGTTAATGAAGAGGAAGACCATTTAGATTATATTTTAGGTAATCTTGATCTGTTAATTAACCGTTTTAGAAATAAAAGTAAGTCTGTAAACGAAGCCACTCTAAAAGTTTATAAATCCAGAGTAAAAAGCTCTTTAGAAGATTATAAGGCCTGGAGCAATGATCCCTTTGCTTGGGAAAGAAAGCTTAACGAAAAAAAGGCCTCTACCCAAGGACAAAGACGTTCTAAAAAGGTGGTGAAAGTTTCCAAATCGGTCGAAATACAAGTTGAAGAACCTGAAATAGAAGCTCCGACTCAAGTTCCAGCTCCAGAAGTTAAGGTATTAACTCACTCCTCTAGAAAAGTTTCGTTTCCCATACGTCCGGATTTTAACGTTGAGATTATTATTCCTGAAGGCGGCCTCACTATTAAAGAACTCAACCGTTTAGGTATGTTTCTTTATCCCTACTGCAATGACGTAGAGATGCCAGCCTCGATTTGGACTCATTTGACTCACTAAGAGAGTTTAATAGAAATTAGGAGGAGGATTTTGATCATTACACGCAATCTCTGCGTATTTGTACATGAATCCTACGAAGGATTTTAAAACCTCTGACGATTTTGTAGTAGAATCCATTTCACAACCATAATCATAACCATGACGATCATCCTCTTGGAATTTGGTCACGCGTTTTATATCGAGAACAACCCTTAAATAAGAGCTGGGAGTAAAATAAAATCGCAAAGCTATTTTCTGCCCCACTTGTAGAGGTAGCTCCGGCTTGTCTTCTCTAAATCTTAGACCCGAGTAACTCACATCTAAGACCTCCACATGGTTCAACGAGTTTTTCCCGGAAGTCTCCGCATAACTATAGACCCCTAAAATACGATTAAAGAGCACCCGTTCATACTCTCTTCTGCGCTCTTCATCTCGCTCTTTGCGGTAATTATTTAAATCAATAATCTGTTTTTCGCCATTATCTTTCGATTTGCGATTATCCATTTTTAATTTAGTCTCGGTTTAAAGGTTTGAATTTTGTGCTGAGCTTTAAAAAGAAGATATTTAATTATAACGTGAATGGATTCTTGGAACCAATATTTTTAATACTACGAACAGAATCTAACTTTTAAAATGCGAAATTAAATAACGCATCATAAAAACCTCAAGCTTGCCGCCGCGTCAATGGCTATTCCTAACAAGCGATTTCTATATTGCTAAATTATAAGGTGGACTTGAAGTAATCAAATGTGTGACGGAGTCCTGTTTCCAGATCCATTCCAGGATTCCATCCCAACAATGATTTGGCTTTTGAAATGTCAGGACAACGGGTTTTTGGATCATCCTCGGGCAAAGCTCGGTAAACAATTTTAGAACTACTTTTAGCCATAGTAATAATTCGTTTAGCAAATTCTAAAATCGAGGTTTCAGTTGGATTTCCTAAGTTAATGGGCTCAGAGTGATCGCACTGAATCACTCTCAAAATTCCCTCAACCAGATCATTTACATAACAAAAACTTCGGGTTTGCTTCCCCTCGCCATAAACGGTGAGATCCTTATTAGCTAAAGCTTGCATACAGAAATTGGGAACCACTCTTCCGTCATCAGTTCTCATTCGAGGACCGTAGGTATTAAAGATTCGAATAATACGAGTCGGAAGATTATAAACTCGGTGATAGGCCATAGTGATGGCCTCTAAATACCGCTTAGACTCGTCATAACAACCTCTAGGCCCTATGGTATGAACATTTCCCCAGTAACTCTCTTTTTGGGGATGCTCCAAAGGATCTCCATAAATTTCTGAAGTCGATGCCACCAAAATGGGGCACTTTTTCTGTAGGGCTAAATTCAAAATATTATCACTTCCCATTGCTCCCACACGTAGAGTTTCAATGGGAAATTTCATGTAATCTACTGGGCTCGCCGGACTTGCCATGTGAAAAATACCGGCTAGTCCTCCAGAAAGCTCAAGCGGCTCAATGATATCTTTTTCAATTAGAGTAAATTTGGAATTTCCTAAAAACGGCTGAATATTAGTTTTTCTTCCGGTAATGAAATTATCTACTACGACCACTTCACACCCTAAATCTAACAATCTTTGACATAGATGGGAACCCACGAAACCGGCTCCACCCGTAACTAAATAACGTCCTTTTGCGAGATTTGAACTTGTCATATTTTTCTACAGAACCGGATCGGGTCTTCCTATGCAGTAATAATTTAATCCATAAGCTTTAACACTTTCTGGATTAAATAGGTTTCTTCCATCGAATAGCACTGCTGACTTTAAATTAGTTTTCAAAAATTCAAAATCTGGGGATCTAAATTCATTCCATTCGGTCATTATGGCGAGTGCATCGGCTCCTGATACGGCATCATAGGCGTTTTCGTAAACTTCAATACGTCCCTCAAAAAGCTTAGAGGCTTCATGACTAGCTACAGGATCATACGCTTTAACTTTGCACTGCGCCTCAATCAGAGCATTGATTAAGGAAACCGAGGGGGCCTCACGCATATCGTCTGTCATGGGCTTAAATGACAGGCCCCAAATAGCCACTGTTTTGCCTTTGAGATCTCCTTTAAAATGTTTTCTAATCTTCTCGAAAATGACAGTCTTTTGTTTTTCATTCACTTCATGAACTGCTCGAAACATTTCCAAAGGCATTCCAAATTGATTCCCTACGTGAATGAGTCCCTGAACATCCTTGGGAAAACAACTTCCACCATAACCACAGCCCGCATACAAAAACTTGTTTCCGATTCGGCTATCACTGACTAAAGCTTTTCTAACCTCTTGGATATCAGCTCCCACTTTTTCAGAGAGCGAAGCTAACTCATTAATAAACGAAATTTTCATCGCTAAAAATGCATTCGCTGCATATTTCGCCATCTCCGCAGAACTATTATCCATAAAATAAATAGGGTTTCCAGAACGCACGTAAGGGGCATAGAGGTCGCTCATAACCCTTCGAGCATTGGCAGTTTGACAACCAATAACCACTCTCTCAGGACGTAAGAAATCGTTAACCGCGGTACCCTCTTTAAGAAACTCAGGATTGGAAACTACCTCGATGTTCACGTTACTTCCAATCAACAGTTCTCGAACCTTAGTCGCAGTTCCGACGGGCACTGTGCTTTTTAAAACCAATAGAAGATCTTTTTCAGCCTTTTCCTTAACCGTTTTGACAGCTTCAAAAACATATTTCAAATCCAAAGAGCCATCTTTTCCTGACGGGGTTCCCACAGCAATAAATACAATTTGGGCCCCAGCAATTGCAGAAGCAGAATCTGTTGAAAACTCCAAACGGTTAGCTTTAGTATTTCGAATCACCAACTCTTCAAGGCCAGGTTCAAAAATAGGAACAATCCCGGCTTCAAGTCTCTCAACTTTATCTTTGTCTAGATCCACGCAAATAACATGGTTTCCAGAGTCAGAGAAACAAGCCCCGGCAACTAAGCCCACATATCCTGTCCCTAAAACACAAAGTCTCATAAGAGCCCCTCTAATTCGGCCTCTTCAAGAAAAAGTTTGTCTTACTGCATGACTTTTTAATTGAGTACCGCTAGTTAAGACTTTAAACTAACACTGAAGTTTAAGTCAATGTAACCAAGAGATTAACGCGAGGGGACAAGTTTATGGCTCAATGGAAGCTTCAAGTAAAAACCATTTTAAAAACCCTTCTTGGCGTCGCTTTAGTTGTTTATGTTTTCAAATCCAAAATGATCGATTTCGCATCGCTTAAACAACTTCTCTTTTCTCCCACCCACTTGATGCTCGCCTTTCTGTTCTTGAGTTTTTCCATATTTTGTTGCTGCACGCGCTGGTTTCTGATTATTCGAATTCAAAAGCTCTCCCAGTCTTTTCGCTCCATTTTATCGCTCACAATGATTGGCAACTTTTTTAATACCTTCATGCCTGGTTCTGTGGGAGGAGATCTCATTAAAGCTTGGTATATTGCGGGAAGAGAGCCCCAAAAAAGAACACGAGCAATCTTTTCGGTACTTATCGATCGAGTGTTAGGGCTAACTGTTATTATTTGCTATTCGGCAGTCACCCTACTTTTTCTTACTCAAGGGTTGCAGAAAAACCCTCAATTAAAGCTTATTACTTTAGTGGTTTGGATTTTTAGTGGCTCCTGCCTTGTAATAACTTTGCTCTTCTTTTGGCCTCCTATTTGGGAATTCTCACTCACAAAAAAACTCATATCACTTCTTAATAAGAATAAACGCCTCAAAGAGCTCACTCACTCAGTCATGATTTTCAGAGAACATTCTTTAGCACTCATTGCCTGTATTGGACTTTCTGCAATCTCAGTTCTAGGGGTTATTTTATTTCATATCTACCTAGGAACTTTGTTAAAAATTCCTTTGTCCTATGCTCAATATTTCTTCATTATCCCTTTAGCTCTCACAGTTTCTGCGGTTCCTCTCTTACCAGGAGGAATTGGAACGGGCCAAGTGGCCTTTTTTACTCTGTTTAAGTGGATGGGGGTTTCCGATCCTAATCTTGGAGCAACTCTTTGTACCCTAATGCAGATTTATACGATTTTGTATAATTGCTTAGGTGCCATCTTCTACTTAAAATCTAAACGTAAAATTTCCACATCGTTACCTACAAACAGCTTAAATAATTTAGGAGCCCCTAGCCCTTGTCTATGACCTATTCTTCCAAGGGCATTGTACTTTCGATAGAAAACTTTGGAGAGGCTGACCGTTATGTTCAGTTTTATACCAAAGACTGGGGAATGATATCGGTACTTGCTAAATCCGCGAGGAAAAGCAAACGAAGATATGTAGGAGGGCTTGATCTCTTTTGTCATAATGAGATTTTCCTAAGAGGGGATCCCAAGGACCGTCCTTATCTTAATGAACTTTCTGTTTTAAATTCATTTCCTAAGCTAAGAGAGGACTTAGATAAGGTTTTAATTGCCGGAAAAATAGTCCAATGGGTAAAAAAACTGGCCGATACGCCTACCCCTATGCCCAATATCTACAGCTTACTTGGACAGTCTTTAGCTCTAATCGAAAAGGAAATTAAACCTGAAAAACTGGACCTACTAAATTGCATTTTTAAATTAAAACTACTTTCACTTCTGGGGTTAAAACCCAGAGTAGATGTTTGTGCTAAATGCGAAAGTAAAGATGATAGTGAGGGGATTTTCGACCTTAATTCCGGAGGTATATTATGTCGTGCCTGTTCACCCAAGGCCGATTTCTCCGGTAGTTTAATTCTGCATCCCATTCAACGAAACCTTCTCAATGTTGCAGATAAAATAAAACTAACTCACTGGGATGAAATTAACTTCTCTAAAGAACTTCTAAATCCTATCAGTCATCTTACGACCCAATTTGCCTCTTTCCATACTCAGGTTAAACTTCCTATATAACTTATATCAGGGGTCAGTAGGTGGGTGATTCGGAGGAAAATTGATTTTACCAGCCAAAATACCCCCATCGTGGGTACGTCCGCCAAAGAGTATGTGATCCGAAAACATCCTAATTTTGAGTATCCAGTCACGAGGACTTTGTTTTTCTAAAATAAAGGATCGGATTTTAGTTTTGGAAACCATGTCATATTCAAATATATAATTTCGGATGTTATCATCACTACTACTGTAATTACTGAGGTCATGAATTATGCCATGGATAAGCAAGTTGCCTTGGGCATTTTCTATATGGTTAATATATATTTGATGCTCCATAGATATTGGGGTTGTATCATAAGTACCCTCAGGCCTTGGAAGAGCAAATCTCTCGATAAGTTCCCCTGTTTGATGATTAAGTTTAAAAATCCTATTAACGGAACCTGCAAATACAAAGTCATCGGTTGAATGCCCCGCGAGAGGAACCGCTCGTTCCCAGGCGGATAATTCAAGGTTTGATCTGAAATCAGAGTACCAAAAAATCGAGTTGTCTATATTATCTGAATAAAGCTGCGCAGGGTTATTAAAAAGGGGATGGGCCGGATCAATAGTCGGATCCCAGAGGCCACTCTCTATAATTTCCAACTCATTATTTACGACAAATCTTTGAGTTACAATAGTTGAGTCTTCATTTTTGTTTGTTAAATAGTATATTTGATCTTCATCCGTGATTAATATATCTGAAACTTGACCTTTATCAGGAAAAATTTTGAAAACTTGAATAGATGCTATCACAGCAAAAGGAGAAGAGCTTGTCGCTGTTCCTCCAAGACTAGTGACCGTTAGAGTTCCTGTTGTGGCGCTACTTGGAACTGTAGCCGTAATCTGGGTATCAGAATCGATGGTGAATTGAGCACTGACATTATTGAATGTGACAGAAGTGGTTCCTGTGAAATCAGAACCTGTAATCGTCACCTTACTATTTGCTATTCCACTCGCTGGACTAAAGCTAGAAATCGTTGGAGGTAGTATCACAGCAAAGGGAGAAAGGACTCTCACAGTTCCCGCAGGATTGGTGACCGTTAGAGTTCCTGTTGTGGCGCTATCTGGAACTGTAACCGTAATCTGGGTATCAGAAACAACGGTGAATTGAGCGCTGATATCATTGAGCGTTACAGAAGTGGTTCCTGTAAAATTAGAACCTGTAATCGTCACCTGACTATTCGCTACCCCGCTCGCTGGACTAAATCTTGAAATCGTTGGAGGTCGTATCACAGCAAAGAAAGAAGAGCTTGTCGCTGTTCCTCCAAGACTAGTGACCGTTAAAGTTCCTGTTGTGACGCTATCTGGAACTGTAGCCGTAATCTGGGTATCGGAAACAACGGTGAATCGAGCGCTGACATTACTGAGCGTTACAGAAGTGGTTCCTGTGAAATCAGAACCTGTAATCGTCACCTGACTATTCGCTATCCCACTCGCTGGACTAAAGCTAGAAATCGTTGGAGGTCCTA
>SXPJ01000003.1 GCA_005776395.1 Bdellovibrionales bacterium
CATTACCTCTTGGAATGCTGTTAACTTAGATGGCTATGATGACTTAACTCCAACCTCCATGGTTACCGATGGAACTAATCTTTATATTTCGGGAGCAGCCGTAGCTACGGCTAATAACCCAAACAACAAAAAATCTGCGGTGGTTATCGCAGTTACTGCCTCTACGCTATATGTAGATACCGATTTTAACAAGTAATGCTGGGGCTGATGACTCCTTTGGTCTTATGGTCTCCATCGACAGCGATACGATTGTGGTGGGGGCTCTCTACGAAGACTCTAACCAAACGACCATTACCAATGGCACCACTTCAAATAATGATACTACGTCCTCTATTAGTAATAGTGGCGCCGCCTATGTCTATAAGCGAACCCCATAGCTGCTAGGTGTCTCACCGTTATTTTCTAGTAAATTGTAGATTTTCTCACGCTATTTACTTTCTACTAAGAAGAGGGTTTAATTTTATTATGCTTAGCGAACAGCAAAAAACTACGTCATTTTGGGGCTTTCAATTTTTTGTTCGACTCTATTAATAGCTCAATTTATCGGGCAAGGGAAACAAAGCAACTCGATTCACCCAAGTTTAGTCCCAGTTAATGTTTCTTCAGACTCAAAAAAAACAGAAATGAAAACTCCGTACGAACAAAACCAGGTCAGAAACACAATCGTCAAATACAACCCGGAAATTCAAGACTGCTATTTGAAACATTTGGAAACTCCCAATGCGACTATTATGGGTAGAGTTTTGATTGACTGGCACATATCCCCTGAAGGTAAGGTCATTTCTCCTCAAGTGATAAATTCCAATATGGACAATAAGGAGCTGGGAGAGTGCATTGTTAATAAGGTTCAGAAATTCGAATTTCCACCCCCTCCCACTGACAAGCCTGTATACGCTACTTTTTCTTATGTATTTCACAAACAAGGCCAGTCTACTGCTCCCCAGCTTATTTCCACCCCTCCTAAAAAAGGCAAATCGAACAAGGAAAAGCACTAAGCCCATTATTCCCAATTGTAATGCACATCTCATATTGATTCATAAGTCGACCGCACCAAGTGCTCTTTCTTTTATTTGTAGGTCCCAGCGTAGTGGATATCTGATTTCGGCATCGAGGCAAAACCGGCATACCGGGTTGCGGTCAAGGCACCCGGCAATTGCGCAAGAGTTTGAAGACGCTGGCAGCTAGAGGGTCCAAAATATCTCGTTCCTCTTCGTTAAATTCATCAGGTTCAAGTTGAATAATGGCCTGTACCTCTCTGTGACTTCCAAAAGCGATTTGGAAGAACCTTCGCCTATCCGCAGGAGTGGCTCGTCCCCAACCTTCAGCCAAGTTTAAAGCCACACTTGAAGCTGCTCGTTGCAATTGTCCCTTTAACGGCCCTGGGATTTTCTTGATTCGCACCAAGCGATAAAACTGAACGGCCAATTCGTAACATCTAGCCGTTATTTAGAAAGAATCGCACCAAGTAGATAATTTCTTTCATTGGGGGGCAGCGAGCTCTGCTTAGTCATTGTTTAAGCTTGGTTATTCATAAAGAGAATCTCTCGGTATTTGGGGAGTGGCCATAGAGCATCTGAAACGCATCTCTCAACTTCATCACAAACTTGTCTCAATTGGGCTGCGAGTGGGGTGAGTTCAGTGGCAATAACTTTCATCATTTGGGCCTCATCTCCTTTGGAACTTAAAGCATCTAGACCTACTATGAGAGCCGAATGGTATTTAAGTATCGCCTCAAGTGAAGCCTCCATTGATTCCAGCCGCTTTGATTGCAAGGTTTTAGCGCCCGCTGTTTTTAACACAGCGAGAGTTTTTCCTGAGTCTCGAATCTGAGTTTCTAGCGCAGGAACAATAAAGACGCTTGCCAATTCGCTAAGAGATCTTAGTTCAATCTCAAGAGTTTTGTTATATCTCTCGACAGCAATATGGTAACGAGATTCTATCTCTGCACGAGTAAGTACTTTAGTGGTAACTAAAAACTCAGTCGCCTTATCATTGTGGAGAACCTCTAAAGCCTCGGCAGTTGTGTTAAGAATTGGTAGCCCACGCTTTGTAGCCTCTTTTTTCCATTCTTCGGAGTAGTTATTGCCCTCGAAGCGAATGTATTTATGTTCGACTGTAAGCGAGCGAACCAATTCCATAATGGCTTCATCACGATTTTTTTTCTTGGCTAAGAGGTCTTTGAGTCGAGTGGTTGCATCTCGAAAAGATTCAGCTACGGCTGCATTAAGTATGCTGACAGGGACTGAGACATTTGCAGAGGATCCTACAGCACGAAATTCGAATTTATTTCCTGTAAATGCAAAGGGGCTCGTGCGGTTTCTATCGGTGTAGTCTTTCGAAATATTTGGAATATGACCCACACCAAGATTGATAATTTGTGCTTCAGTTGCTTGGTTTGCCTCCCCCTTTTCAATTGAGTTAAAAATATTATCTAACATTGAGCCCAGAAATACAGAGATGATGGCTGGAGGCGCTTCATTGCCACCTAATCGGTGGTCATTTCCGGGAGAGGCAATAGCCGCTCTTAAGACATCCGCATGTCGGTTAACGGCTTGGAGAACAATCGACATAACAGCTAGAAATCTTAAATTCTGATGGGGAGTGGTTCCAGGATCTAAAAGATTTTCCCCTTTATCGTTAGAGATACTCCAATTGCAGTGTTTTCCACTTCCGTTAATTCCGGCGAATGGTTTTTCATTGATCAGACACACAAGACCGTGTCGGCCTGCGACTCTCTTCATTGTTTCCATCGTGAGTGTATTATGATCAGCTGCAATATTTACATTTTCGAAAATGGGGGCTAACTCGAATTGGCTTGGAGCCACTTCGTTGTGACGAGTTTTTACAGGAACTCCTAAACGGTAAAGCTCGTATTCAAGATCCACCATGAAGGCTTTAGCGCGGGCAGGGATTGATCCAAAGTAGTGATCTTCCAATTGTTGCCCACGTGGAGCGGAGGCCCCTTGAAGTGTTCGCCCTGTCATAATGATGTCAGGACGAGCATTTGCATGGTTTTTGTCGATTAAGAAATATTCTTGTTCAGGTCCCAGTGTCGCTGTGATTGTCTTGGCATCTAGATCTCCAATGCATTTCAAAAATTCAACTGCCTCGTAAGAGAGTGTTTGGCAGGATCTGAGCAGTGGCGTTTTGTTATCAAGAGCCTCCCCGTGGTAGCCAAAAAAGACGCAAGGAATACATAGGGTTTTTCCGTGATCTCCATCAATAATAAAGATAGGAGAAGAGGGGTCCCAAGCGGTATATCCTCGGGCTTCGAAGGTAGATCTCATTCCTCCCGAGGGAAAACTCGAGGCATCAGGCTCTCCTTGAATTAGTTGGCCGCCGGTAAAGCGTTCAATCACTGTGAGTTCTGAATGATTTGAATGCTGTATTGAGATAAAAGCATCATGTTTTTCGGCGGTCAAACCTGTCATGGGTTGAAACCAATGGCAAAAATGTGTCACCCCTTTTTGGACTGCCCATTCTTTAATGACAGTTGCAATGGCTTCAGCAGTTTCAGAAGTTAATTTTTTCCCCTGATCTAAAGCTTTAACGAGATTGTGATAGATGTCTTTGGGAAGTTTTTCTCGCATTTGACCGAGCCCAAATGTGAGCTCTCCGAAATATTCTGAAATCGGTATTGTGCTTTGAGCTCCATTGCTTGATCTCATTAAGCGGGTGGTTATTAGGGATTCAGAAAAAGATGATGTGGAACGGTGCCACGGTTTATCAGTCAGCATACGCCAGTCTCCTATAGAAAGCCTTTAGAAAATAAACTCTTCTAAAAACAAAGGATTAGGTAAAATTCTTAAAGAACCCAGCGCTCTTTAAAAAACTCTATGCAATCTAGTATATTCTCGTTCAATTTTAAAAACAACCCAATGGGATAAAGTGTGCGCGTTGCATTGTTATGGGGTTCGAGGTTTATGCCGATATATTAATGGAAGAGGTCTCCTTGCGTAATATGAAGTACATACTAGTTTTTATGCTGATTCTATTCAGCCAATCCTCTTTTGGTGAAAGGCGAATGAGCAGCGGAGCCCTAAAGAAGCTATCGGGGCTGTTATATGGAGGATTTAGTTTTACAAACCATAAGAGTGAGGGGGCTGGAAGTCTCACGGGTCAGACAGGTTTGGCCTTTGGCTTTGGTGTGGATTACAAGATCATGAGTCAGATAAGTCTGGGCCTTGATATGTTGTACACACAAAAGAGTTATCAGAATAAGACGCCGACTTCGGTGATGCAGTACGATTTGTCCTATTTAGAATTTCCTATATATGTGAAGTGGAGCCCATTTCGGGAGTTTCAGTTAAAAGCGGGCCCTTATCTTGCCGGAATGATGGTCTCTGCTAATCAGCAGGTGAGTGGTGTTGATTCAGCGATTAAGGGAAATTTCGCCAATGACTTTGGGGTTTCGTTGGGTGGATGGCTAGGGTTTTGGGCTAATCCACAACTGGCTGTGGGGGTAGATCTGCGTTATGATATAGGGTTTGCTAACATTCAAAATGTGGCTGAGCCTTCCTCTGCAATTAAAACTCGAACTTTCACCTCTACCTTAGCCCTTGTTTTCGGGCTTAAGTAAAAAGCTTTTTTTTCCTTTTCTCCCTTTTCCTAAGTGTGTACTCTTAAACCTTTTGAAGATTGAGCTCTTTATTCAATTAATCAGGGAGAAACTATGTCACGTCGCTTAGTTGAATTTGATTACTTATTAAAAAATGGCCAAGGAGAAGTTTTGGACAATTCGAGAGAGGCAGATGGAGAACCCATGCGTTATATCGAGGGCTCGAATCAAATCATCCCGGGTCTTGAGTCAAGAATGAAGGGGGTTAAAAAAGGGGATAAGAAAGAGATCAATGTTCCTGCCGCTGAAGCTTATGGGGCTAGGGAAGCAAATCTTGTGATTGAGGTCCCTTTAGATCAATTTCCAGAGAATCAAAAAGTAGCCGTAGGTTTAGAGGTGGAAATTGAGATTTCAGAAGGTTACTACCATCCTTTTACTGTAATTAAGTTAGCAGATAATCATGCGACTCTAGATGGTAATCATGAGCTTTCTGGCATGGACCTCTTCTTTTCAGTCGAGGTTAAAGAGGCTCGTGAGGCTACGGCAGAAGAGATCGCCGATAGCGAAATGGAACATGACCATGTTCACGGTGAGAGCTGCACTCACTAATTGGAACTCCACATTTTAATAGCCATGAGCACTAAAAGAACTGAGAAGCTACGTCTAAGTATAGTTTCAGGGAGCTGAACTGCGAGTTTGGCTCCAAGAAACGCTCCAATAAATAGGCCTATAGAAATTAGAAGGCCCCACTTTATATTATCGGTTGTAATTTTACCGATGCAATAATATTCCCACACCGCAAGCAAGCCGACTGGAAACAGCAGCGCGACTAAGGAAGTTCCAGTTGCGGTATGTTGAGGCATTTTAAAAAGATAGATAAGAGCCGGGACGATAATTATTCCTCCCCCGATGCCGAACATTCCTGAGAAAACACCTGCGAATACCCCTATTGCAATGAATTGCATTAACAAAAAAACCTCCTCAATAAGTGAGTAATTTAAAATGTTATCGGAGAAACGTTGAGAAAACAAAAAATAAACGGGTCTTGATGAGTAAAAAAGGGGGGGTCTCATCAAGACCCGTTTGTGAAGCTAGGTGCTCCAATTCAATTGTGAGGGCCAAACTACACCACTCGGGAACAGGGTAATGGGGTTAGGTGAGCCTGTTCTTATTAAAAGAGCAAAGCAATTTCTTTGCCAATAGATTTAGCTCTCGGATTTGCAGAAGAGGGGGGGGGATGTGGTCTTTTGCAACTTCGTAGAATTAACTTGTTGCGAAAAGCGGTTTGAAAAACTTTCCGAAATATCAGAATCGATCAGTAGTTCTCTCGAAGTCTTCTGTGTACAAAGATTATGTAACAGCTTTGGGGGTGAAATCGTGATCAATAATAAAGTTATTTTAGTCGAAGATGATCAACTAACTCGTTTGCTCATTGGAAAAATGCTTGAGAGTAAGGGATATCAGGTGATTTCGGTGGGAAGCGTACCTGAAGCACTTCAGGCCTATCATCAGGAGCCTGTAAAAGTAATCCTATCTGACATTGAGATGAAGCCTTATAGCGGATTAGAACTCCTGCCCAAATTATCTACTCAGCCTACCCCCCCTTCTATTATTTTTATGACAGGAAGGGGGAGTCTAACCAGTGCTTATGAAGCTATTTCGCAAGGGGCCTTTGATTATCTGGGGAAACCTGTTCAGGCCGACTTACTCTTTACAATCTTAGAGAGAGCTTTTTCCCAAAGGAATCAACCCCCAGGTTTAATTAGAACTATAGAATCGCCGGATTATGGATTGATAGGGCGCTCTTCTCAAATGGTTGAGGTCTACAAAAACGTAGCTCTAGCCGGAATGTGTGACAGCAATGTTCTGATTTGGGGCGAGAGTGGAACTGGAAAAGAGCTTATTGCAAAGGCCATTCATGAGCACAGCTCAAGAAAAAATAATCGATTTATAACGGTGAACTGTGGGGCCATTACAGAAACCCTCCTTGAATCGGAACTGTTTGGCCATATTAAAGGATCGTTTACTGGAGCGATTGGAAATAAGAAGGGGCTCTTTGAAGAGGCTAATGGAGGGACTCTCTTTTTAGATGAAATAGGAGATGTCTCCTTTGGTCTCCAGGTCAAGCTCCTCAGGGTGATACAAGAGGGGGAATTTAAACCTGTGGGCAGTGTGGAGAATCGAAGAACTAATGTAAGGATTATTGCTGCCACTCATCGAAATCTTGCGAAAATGGTGCAGGAAGAAAAGTTCAGAGAGGATCTTTTCTATCGGTTAAAAGTTCTGACATTGCAACTTCCGTCGCTACGAGCAAGACTTGGAGACATTATTCCATTAGCTCAGTATTTTATTAATAAAAACCTCAGAGATGGGAGAAAGTGTTGTTTGTCGGAGACTGCTATTGAGCGGCTTCTTAATTATTCTTGGCCTGGAAATATCCGCGAATTAGAACATGCTATTGAGCGTGCCGTTGCAATGACTCATGGAGCCGTGTTGTATCCAGAGGACTTTTCGCTTCAAAGAGAGTCTGAAAATTCTATTGCGGCTTCTGAGGTTAAAGTTCCATTTCTTCAAAGGACTTTAATGCCGGTCCCACAAGAGGAAACCTTGATTTCAATTGAGGAGCTTGAAAAAAGACACATTTTAAAGGTGATTAAGAGTACCCATTTTAATAAAACCCGCGCAGCTCAAATCCTTGGTATCGATCGAGCGACGCTTTATCGAAAGGCCGAGAGGTATCAAATTAGTCTAGGAGAGACAGAGGAGATTGTTTCTGTCCTCTCTAATGAGCCCCAAAGCGAGGCGCCTGTGGCGCATTAAATATTGTATTGAGGTGTTTAATTTCATTTTCAAGGGTAGGAATGAGGGTGTCTGGAATAGAATTTCCTTCGTTCAAGAAAAGTTCACTTTGCTCTAGATAGTTCGCTAATCGGATAGCCCCAAGATGGCCTGCGCTTCCCTTGAATCGATGGAGTAATCTCTTTAATGTTAACTTATCCTGGTTTTGGATAGCTGTCTTAGCTTCAAGGATAATCTCTTTAGAGGTGTTAAAGAAGAGAGCTAAAAACTCTTTTTCAAAGGCATCTGAGCTATCAGCAGCCAATTCCTTCCATGATTTTACCATGTTCTCGTCTAAGAACTCTCCTCTCGCATTAGGTATTGAAATTTGTGGGAGAGTTGTCCATTTAAGGAGTCTTTGTTCTAGATCCGCTTTTTTAAAAGGTTTTATCAAAACGTCATTTACTCCAGCTTCGAAGCATCGCTCTATATCGCTTGGAAATATAAAATTTGTCATGGCTATAATGGGGGTGAATTCATACTGTGGTAGTTTTCTTAACCTTCGAGTCACCTCTAATCCATCTATCCCAAACATTTGGTAGTCTATGAATATGAGATCTACTGCTGTAGATGTCGCTCGATCTATAGCTTCAGCCCCTGTATTAGCAGTGAGAACACGACATCCCATCTTTTTAAGCATAGTGACTATGAGTTTTTGATCGGTCAATTGCCCTTCTGCCACGAGTATCTGTGGAGCTATTTTTAAAGTTCTCTCTTTTGAGGGGTTGTTGTAACTATGACTTTTGGAGTGAAGTTTATTTGACTCCAATACATTAGCGGCTTTACCTTTTTCAATTTTCGAAAAAGTTGATAGGTCATTGATCAGAGTTAATAAGAAATCACTCGAGTGATTGAGGGTGTTCACATAATCGAGCTGTTCTTTGGTCAAAGAGGTATCGGCTAAAAGAGTTGCGGCCCCCATAATTCCATTTAAGGGAGTTCGCATCTTATGGCTCATATTGGCTAAGAACGCCTCTTTTGTCTGATTGCTTATCTCGGCCTGTTTTTTGGATTTAATTAAGGTGTTTGTGATTTGCTGATCGTTTGAGAGAACTCTCAAAGTGAAGTAGTAAGAGGGGGTATGATTCCAAGTGGAAAGCGTAGTTTTTATTGAGATTGAAATATCGGATTTATCCTTTGAAAGTGGTTTTAGTGGTGAGATCTGTTCTTCGGTTAGATTCGGCTTTAAAGGACATAAGGAATCAATAATTAAATTGCTTGAACCTAATAAGACTTCTGCGGCCTTATTATAGAAGAGGAGGTTACGGGAAAGATCTGTGACCAATATTCCATCCAATAACGAGTTTAAAATGTCTAGGAGATTGCGTTCAGAAGCGGTTAGCTTTCGAAACATACAATCTCTCTCAAATGCATTTCTGAGGTAACGACCCAAAAGCTCTTGTTTTGAGATGTAGTCTTTAGAAAAATAGTCAGCCGCCCCATCCTCTATTGCCTGTAAAGCGATCTCTTCATTGCCGTAAACACTTAGAATGAAAATTGGAATATTAGGAAACTCGGCCTTCACTTTCTGAAAAGTTTCATATCCGATACTGTCGGGGAGATTGAGATCTAGTAGAATCATATCTACTGGGTTGGATTTAACTGTGGAGAGACAGTCTGACAGCCTTGTTCCAGTATTAATCTTAGCATTGGGAAAGTAGGCAGAGACTGCTCTTTTCATCAGCTCAGTATCTTGAGGATTATCTTCTAAGATAAAAAAAATATAGGAACTTTTTGAATGGTACATTATGTTTTTTTAGAGCCACTTTTTAATAAAAAACCTTCGCCATACATGGTTTCAATTTCAAGGCAACTTCCCACGTCTTTTAATGCTTTTCTTAACTCATAAACCTTTCGGTCTAGAGCATTTTCAGTCACAGTAATCTGATGCCAACAGCTAAATTTTAGGGCGGAGCGGGAGACTGCAGTGCCTTCAGCCTGAATGAGTCGGTTGATAAGCTTTAGCTCTGTAGGAGAAAGGCTACGTATGGAATTGGGCCCTTTCAACAGGGAGTTGGCTGAGTCGATAGTAACATCATCAAAACTCATGATTGAGAGTGATTGCTTTTCTGCCTGGTCACTCCAGCGTTTTTGGAGTCTTGCCCGCAACTCTGAGAGTTTGATGGGCTTTCGGATAAAGTCATCCGCACCTCTTGCAAGGGCTTCAGCTACAAAAGCTTCATTGGGATCTGCAGTAATGACAATAAATGGAATAAAGGGCCAATGGTGGCGCATTTCAGGGATGAAGTTGAGCCCTGAACTTTGAGCTAAATGAATATCAATAAAAACAGCTTTGGGGGATAGTTCAGCAAGTTTAGGTCTCAATGCCTCCGTGGATGAGAATGCCAGAGTAGGGATAGCCAGCCCCTTTTCGATGAGCTTTGCTACCAAAGGATCATCATCTAGTGTGAGGGTGTATTGATTCTCTCGAGAAGCTGTTTCTGAGACGGAATAAAGCGTTTGTGTAAACATCATGCTTGCGTATTTCATAGTCAATTATTGGAAGTCAACGGACTAAGATTGTTTAGAACAATCTTTACCGAAATATCAGAAACTTCTAAAATGGCTATGCTCAAAACCTTAAAGTTGACGCATTGTGCAATATCAGATATCAGCTCAAAGAACAAGTCCTTGAAAGATAAAGGGCTTCAAACTAGTTTGGACCCCATGAGTGACAGGAAAGAGACTGAAATAATAGAGGCTTCTGACTCAGGGATGGCCTCTAATTCCATGCCGGTTTGGCAGCATTTGGAAGAACTCCGATCGGTTTTAGTCAAATCTCTTATAGCCGTTAGCCTGGTATTTTGTGTCACCTATTATTTCAACGAAGCTATTATTAAGTTTCTTGAGGCTCCTATTATGTCGGTGCTTCCCAGCGGAGAAAAACACCTCTATTTTTCTGGCCTTACAGATAAGTTTCTAGCCTATTTGAAAGTAAGTTTTTATTCGAGTTTGGTTTTTACCTCTCCCTATCTTCTTAGGCAGTTGTGGAATTTTATTTTACCTGCTCTAAAAGAAGATGAACGAAAGTTTGCAATCCCGTTTCTTTTTTTTGGATCCGTAGCATTCGCAGTAGGGTTGGCGTTCGCTTATTACGTTGTGATTCCTAGTGGGTACAGGTTTTTATTAAACTTCGGGGGGCCTAACGAAAGGCCTTTAATTAATATTTCAGATTACTTTAGTTTAACACTACAACTATTGATTTCCATGGGGGTTCTTTTTGAACTCCCCGTAATTTTAATGTTATTAGGAAAGTTGAGAGTTATTCAGTTGGATTGGCTTGTTAAATTTAGGCCTCAAGCCTATTTGGGATTGGTCGTGTTGGCCGCTTTTCTAACTCCAACTCCCGATGCCTTCACTTTACTTTTAGTTCTTGTGCCTCTTATTTTATTGTATGAGCTTAGCGTGCAATTGGTGCGCTGGGTAATTTAAAGAGATTTCATTTTTCTCTGCTCTCATTTTCTGATCTCATCTTCGCGACCCAAGGGGTCGATAAGAGTGGTATGAGCCATTTTCATTCTTTTGTTGTTTTTATTTTTGGACTGTTTTTTTTCTGTTCAATAGGACAGGGCAGTTACAGAGTGTACCAGTTACGCCTTAGGCATTATGATCAGGTCGGCAAGAAGAGGATCAATCGTGTTGTTTTAACTTTGATGGATCCAATCCAGTATGAAAGTTTTAATGGGGGGCCAAGGGTGATGAGTGTAGAGTTGTTGGATACTTGGTACTGCCCAGGAGACACCTCTAGAAAAAAATATTGTAAGAGGCCCAAGGAGCCAGTTGAACGGGCCCCTGCCTCTTTAGATCATCCCAAAAGAATAAAGCTACCCTATTCTCTTCAGCCCGTAATTCCTTAAGTACTCTTAGTTGATAAGTAAGTGGCCCTATTTTTTCTTGGGATCTCTATCTGTAATTTTATTGAGTTCATCCAGCATGGAATGAAGCTTGTGGTGAAGGGATTGAAGTCTATCTAAATTTTCTTTTAGTGTTGCAACCGCATTGGCCCTGTCTTTAAGCATGTCATTAAATCCCTCAGTACTGGGAAATTCAGTTGTAGTTTTTGCTACTAGGGGGCTTTTGTCTCGATTGAAATTTAATGTTTGTCCTTCAATTTGAATAGGGGTGAAACCCTCAGCTTTTTCCATCTCTTTTTTCTTAGCGATAAGTTGGGTAATATCGGCGTACATAAATCCAAAACCTTGATTACGATCTTTTTGAGCCATTCTTTGATAACCTCCACAAAATCCCACTGCAACATGGGCTCACTTGAATTAATTTTTGCCGTGATCTCTCGGCCTTCCACGAAATCTAAAAGCAACCGATATGCCACGAGTTACGCTGTATACTCTAAGAATTACATATAATTATTCCAGCGAGTTAAAGAGGTTTAAGTGTTTTGAGCAGGGGGAGGTGACAGTTCTGGGTCAAAATAAAATGACGCAATTTGGCTCTAGCCATTCAATCATTTCGAGAAGAATGACGATAAGCAGAATAAGGAGAGTGTATGAGCCCTGCGGGGACACTATTACCCGAAGATCGTACCGACCGAATTATTTTAGGGGTCGCTTTCTTATTGGCATTGTTGACAGGTTATTTTCTGTTTTTTTACCGAAGTAATTTAAAAGTGGGGGAAGGGGCGATTCCCATTGGTATTTTGCAAACGGATAAGACTGTTCGAATGAGACACTCTAGAAGCTTGAGGTGGGGGGTGGCTTACAAGGAAAGTCCAGTTTATTTGAAAGATACGGTGTATACCCCTAAGGATACCACTGCTGAGTTTCAGTGGAAGGATAAGCGATTTATTCTAGAGCCAGATTCTTTGGTTCAATTTGATGAATCTTCATTAGACAAACTTGAGATTACTCTAATCGAGGGGAAAATTAAGACAGATCCCGAATCGGCTAAATCACTTCGGATTTCGAAGCCTTCTATACCGCCAGTTCTGTTCTTTAAAAGCCAGGAGATGGCCTATTTAGCAGATATTAATCCATTAATTTTAAGACATAGCGAGCTCTCATCACGAGCCTTAGAGGTTCTTGAAAAAAAAGTAGAGCTGGAGCCACTGCGAGCTGTTCTTGTTCCTAAGCTTTTTTTAAATCGATTATCGGATTATCAACTTGTTATCGAATCTCCCCAAAATAGGGTCTATCAATTTGAGGGACGAGGTTGGTTAGATTTTCAGTGGATGGCCTTGCCTTTACCTCAGGTGACCTATCTAATTAAGGTTTCCAATAACAGTGATTTTAATAGCGGGCCCAAAACCTCAATATTGACCCCTCATGTTCGAGTTCTTTTTGAGCAGTCTGGGAATTACTGGTGGCAAATCACAGCCAAATGGAAGAGGGAAAATCTTGATTCAGAGGTTAGAGAATTGGCCTTAGACCCTACAAAAGAGGAGAAGGCTCTTCTTAGATTCATCAACTCGGAGACTGAACCACAATCAGGAAAAATTCCGGCTGAAAAGCCGCAAACTAAACAGCCTCTTAGAGGAGCCGCAGGAAGTGAAAAAGTTGATAGGCCAGAACAGAATGGGAATAAAAAACAGAAGACTCCATTCGAAATATTTTTTGGTAAGTAGGGAAGTTTATTTAGAACTATTTTTAAGAAAGAAAAAAAACGGACGAGATAAAACATGAAAGTAACTTTTCAAGAAAAAAACTCTTCTTTCTTTACCTTAAGGGGTTGGAGATCTATTCAATGCCATTTTAAAAGTGGGTATTTGTTATTAGGGATCCTAATAATGATAGGCCCATACTCTGGATTCGGGGTTAAGCCTGAACATGAAAGTGGCGAGGACAAGTCTCCTGGAAGAGCTGTGGATCCTCAAAGTTCAACCAACTCATCTGAGAATTGTAAGATCAATGCAGGGGATATTTCCAAGTTTGCCAATGGCGAGGGGTACAACTTTAATTCAGTCGTTGATTTGGTGGCTAAGCCCGCTTGTGCCCCCTTTAGTAACGCAATTGTTGCTCAGGAGATAGCTCAAGGGGTTAACTTTAATCGTACTCCATTTCACCTAGATGGGTTTTCAAAAGGTTACTCTAATTTAACAATCGATGGAAAACGGAGTGTAGAGCGAGGGATTCAGAAAAATGTAGCAGCAGCTTTAAGAAGTACCCCTCTTTCAAACCGTGAACTACTCCCGGTGTTGGGTCAGCTTGCTTTATTGAGCCCTAAATCTGCGCGTTCGATGCTGGCCTATTTAATTACACAGGAACTTGTTTCTCAGGAATTGGAAGGAAAAAAAGGGCTCATTGAAGGAAAAGATTTAGTTCCCGCGATAGACATCGTTAGAACACTTAAAAAGTTTGGCGCTGAGGAGTCTCTCATTGTGGCTGAACTATCGAATAACGTAGAAGAGATGGCTGCGACCTCTCAAGCCGACTCCCTAGGACAAGTTCTCACTGGTTTGGCTTTGGCTGCTCGAGAGTTGGATCAGTTTTCGCTAGCTTTTAATAGTTCAGCAGAGGCTTTTAAAAGAGGTGTAAAGCAATCTGTGGAACAGTATACCGATGAAGAGAGGGGAAATCTTCTAAAGGCCGGTTTTTCGGCAGCCAATGCCTCGGCAGGGTATAGTCCATCGATTGAGCCGGGGGCACAAGAAATTAATGAGGTTCTAGGTTTATTATTGCGTGGGCAGGCTTTGGATGAAACTACGTTAAAAACTGTTTGGAGAAAAGTTGTAGAGGTGGCCGCAGCCTCTCCTGGGCAAACTGCCTTGGCGCAGGCATTAGCTTTGAGTCTTACCTCTGAAGTTATTTATCTTCCCAAAAAGGACAGAGATAAAGTTCTTGAATGTGCGAAAGAACATCGTTCTGTTGCGGTTGCAGTTCAGGAGTCATTTCTTGAAGCATGGAGAGATTCAAGAGCTCAACTTCGTGCTCGTAAATTAAAGGTTGTTAAGTTTAATGAGAGAAAAGAAAAGTTTTTTGAACCTTGGGTTAGCGGGACTCTAGAACTAGAAGTTTCATCGATAACTCCTGCATGGATCAAAGAGGTTGTGAATCTTGGGTTGGTAAATGACGACAATATTCAAGCTAAATTCCCTAGATTTGTGCTGGCCTTGATGAATGAAAATGAAAATGCCAGTAAGAAACTGGTGTTAGAAGGTGGCGTGGAACCAATGATTGAAACAGCAATGACCAGTTTTAATATTTTATGGAATCTTACGGATATCTATGTTCCAGCACTTAATGAATGGGCGAAAAGACACGATGAAGAGAATTAATAAAGTATCTCTACTTACTTGTGAATTGATGAGTAAGTGATCGGCCGCCATCGATGACTAAATCAAATCCGGTAATGTATGGGTTTTTGAGAAGAAACATAAGCCCTTTAACCAAATCATTAGGGGTTCCCACTCTTTTAAGGAGAGAACGTTCTCGAGCTCTTTGAATCTGATCGGGCGTCGCATTATCAGGAGGAAGAAGGGTTCCTGGACTGATGCAATTGACTCGTATTTCAGGTGCCAATTCTTTAGCTAAGCTCTTACATAGTGAGATTAAACCTGCTTTAGAGGCACAATAGGGGCCATAGTTCTTTAGGGCTTGGGTTGCGTGAACATCAGCGATGAAAATAACTTGGCTGCCTTGAGGCATGCTGGAAGCACAAAGTTGGGTTAGAAAAAAAGGGGCTTTTAGGTTGAGATCAAATAAAGAGTCCCAATCAGCCACTGTAGTATTTGGGAGTGGGCTTGGAAAAAAGTGACTAGCGCTATTGATGAGAAGATCAACTGGACCCAATTCTTTATGGCTTGTTATATGTAAATACGAAAGTTCTTCAGGGTGGGTGAGGTCGGCCTGAATAGGAACAACCTGTCCATAGTTATTTATTTTCGCCCATTCGATAAGCTCCTCTATCTCTTTATGGGAGTTAAAAAAATGGGCAGAGAGATTCATCCCCTGTTTTAACAATTCTTCAGCCATAGCTCTTCCCAGCCTTTTGCCAGCCCCTGTCACTAGTGCGTGTTTACGGCGTAGATCCATATTTTATTAAAGTAGAATAAAATTATGCATAGCGCAAGATTCCATAGATCAGTAGTTCTCGGTGAATAAATTTTGAGGCTAATTGAGGAGCACTATAAAAACCTTTTCGCAGAGTCTCGGTGTGCCATTGGGATGATTTTATGAGGGTTTATTCAAAAAATTGGATATGAAAGTGGGGCGTACAGCGACTTTTCTTGGAGCTGATAGCTCCACTTTCAGATCCAATTTTTTGAATAACTCCACTTTTTATCATGCGCTGTGGCTCACCGAGAATCGCTGTCCATAGGTCAAATTTCTATGCGAATGAATAAAAATATGCGAAATTAATGAATCATTTTAGGAGCGAATCATGAAGGGTGTTTTTGTCATTGGAACCGATACAGGGGTTGGAAAAACTGCAGTTTGTGCTGGGCTTTTGAAGATGACCCAGGGACAAAAGAAGGGGACCTATTGGAAACCGGTGCAAACAGGAACTATTCGAGGAGATGATACCTCTGAAGTCAAGATGCTTTCAAATCTGCAGGCCTCTAGTTTTATTGAGCCCGCCTTTAGATTTCCCGAGCCGTTATCTCCATATAAAGCGGCTGAAAAATGGGGGAAAAAAATTAGTCTTTCAGAGTTGAGCTCTCTACTTAAGAAGGAGATAGAGCAAGAAAAATTTGTGATAGTCGAGGGGGCAGGGGGATTACTTGTCCCTTACGATCGAGAATGGTTACAGATCGATCTGATCAAGGCCTCTGAATTTCCCGTCCTAATTGTCGGAAAGGACAAAGTGGGAGTTATTAATCAGGTTTTATTAACACTTGCTGCATTAAAAGATGAAAATATTGCGGTGTTGGGTGTTGTTTTAACTCACTCCACAGGCAACAGTGGTAACGCGGAAGTGATCACAGAATTTTCTAAAACTAAGGTTATCTTAGAACTCTTACCTAAAGAGGATAAAAGACTTCTTGTCGCTGAAGTTGAGCGATGTGAAGAGTTGCGACGATTTATGGGAGTTCCCGTTCTTACCGTTTGAGATTTGCACAGTTAAACTGACATCTTTGGGCTTAAAAGCGGCGAATCTCTGTATTCTCTTGGGATTCAATTGCCTAATTAAGTCCATCTCTCTGGCATTGCAGTTGCTTTTGTTTTCTGTGAACTTTGGGGAGTTTCCTCTAAGTTTAAGTGGACTGTTGTGTGTGGAGAGGCTGAGGTTGTGCGTAAGATACTAATTCAAACTCGTTTATCGTTAACTATTCAACAGCGAAAAAATATTGTTTTAGCCTCCCTTGCTCTTTTGTGTGCTCTGATGATGGGAGTTGGAATTTACTATCGTCAGTATTTCGTTGTTTTTGTTTTTTGTGTGTGGCTGTGCGCCGAAGCTCTATTATTGCGCTTGCAACCTCTCTTAAGATGGTCGGTTAAAAAAACTCTTTATCGAAAAGAAAATAACGAAGAGGAAAACCTGTGGCAGCTTTATCATGAATCAAATGAGCATTCTGACACTTTGAGTGGAATTAAAAGTTCAGAACTGCTTGGAATAAACCCGACTGATGAACAGAAAAAATGGGTTATTCAATTTAGGACTCTAAGCCAACTAAAACTGTTAGCGGATAGCGAAATTGAATTACGAGGGAAAAAAGGGATTCAGCAATGTTTTGTGTTTCAGGGAGGGAGCAGAAATAAGGTGTTTTCCTCCGAGTCTGGGAAATCTTTAGAAATTAAAAATACCCAAGATGTTATTGAGGCGGCTGTGACCGTAACTGATCTCTTAATAAGAACTCAGAGAATAGCAGAAACCGAAGAGGGGAGAGTGGGTAAGGAAGCAAGGGCTTTAATTGAAAAAATATTAGGTTTCTCTTTTGATTCCGTTAGATCTAGAGCCTTTATAGATAAGTTAACCGATTCAATCCAGAGGCAATCTGGGATCCCCTTCTTAATATTAAATCTTTTACATTTAAGGTTTTACGAAAAGGCTAGAGAGTTAGGTAGAGCCATTCTTGCTAATGAACTTGATGTGGAAGAGGATCTTCGTTCAACATTGTACTGGATAGCTGAAGTGGAGTGGTTCTCTAAGGAAAAACATAAGGAGATCTTGGATCATGACTCCGCCATTCGCCATCTCTACCATCTCTGCTTTACTAACCCTGATCGTGCGGGTTTTTTGGAGCTTGATAGTCAATTCTCAAGTGAATTTGGTCCCATTAATGAAATCGTTGAAGAGGGATTTTTATTTAAAGAAACTTTAGTTGAGGCTCTTCTTGAACTATGGGAAACCTATGAGGGATGGTTCGATGGCGTTTTTCAGAGTTCTCTTGAGTCCATGACGGGTCGAAAGAGTAAGATTTACGATGAAAGACCGAACTGGATGCGCTACTGGAGACAGGAAAAGGATCAGTTTTCCAGAGATTATTTATATGTGATCGAGGGTAATCTTTGTTATGCGGCAGGGCAGATCAAGGATGCTCAGTTTTGTTACGAAAAAGCTGTCGAAATATCACCTGAGTTACGATCGGCTCTATTTAATCTATTAATGGTCAGTGCGGAACTTAAAGATCATGAGGCTCATGGTAATGCCAAACAACAGATTTTAAATGAAGAGGAGTGGATGCCCTTGGCCCTTTCTTCGATAGGAAATTCCTATTTTCTACTCAATGATGAGGAGAACGCTCAGAAATATTATGGTGAATTGCGTAACTATAAGGGCTGGGAAAAAAAGACCGATTTTTATATATCGGTTTTTTGTTTCGATCGGGGCTTTTTTGATAAGGCTCTAAGCTTTGCTATCAAAGCCCATGAACTCAATCCTACTGACAGTAGTATCAGTTTTCATTTGAGTCGATGTTATAGTGTTACTGGAGAAAAAGAGGTTGCTTTGCAGGTATTTAAAAAAGCCCAAGGGACTGTGGCTCCAGAACAGATCTTTGGAGAATCCTCTTGGCTAAATTTTTATCAATTTACCTTAGAAAGAGATAGCGGCAGGTCGGAAGAGGCTGTAAAGACATTGCTAAAGATCCCTAAAGAATATTTCCAAGATTCCGAGGAGCTAGAGGCTGCGCTGGAGTTTGCGAAAAACAGGAAAGATCTATCCTTATTGAGACATCTTAAACAATTTCAGGTTTAAATATTTTCCTGGTCTTTCAGAGTTTTGCTGTGTCGGTTTTTTAATTTCTCAGTTTGAGGCTCGTATTTCTTAGTGGAGAGTGTCAGGATTTCTAAGTCATTCAACGTATTTCTCATTTGAGCAAGAAAGATATTTTCTGCCTCTTGAACTTTTTCGTTAAAATTTTGCCGCAATGGAAATAAACTATCGAGAATATGCGTTTTGAGTGTGTCATCTATCTGCGATAGCTGTTTTTTAAAGTTGTCTGAAATTCCCTTGGCTATCTGTTTTCCAAATTCGCTCTCAACGCTCAAATTAATCTTATTGCCTTCACCTTTTACTTGCCCCGAAACAAGAAGAGTCGTGCGATGTCGAGTGAGATTGTCTAGAATCTCCTCAAAGGGTTGAAATTGAGATTTGACCGAAAATCTAGTTCCAATAGTCTCAAAGTGGCCTGAGGCATTGAGAGAGTTTCCATTGAGGATGCCCTTAGTTTTTAACCTTGCAGTAGCACTGGATATTTTAATTTGAAAATCTGAAGTACTGCGTATTGTAATGTCTTTGATTGGATAAGAATTGATAACAAGATCAAATCGCTCTGTAGGGATGCCGGATTCGCTGGTTAACAGTAGGTTTAGTGTCAACCCCTGCATGTCGCTTCCTGGAATCTGTCCCTTAAAGTTGGCGGTGCATGTTTTTCCGTAAAATTGGGGGAATAGAGTGAAATCTTGAACCTCGCCCGTGAAGGGTTTGTCACTATCTGCAGTTTTAATGTCATTATGAAGGTTTATTTTTTCGATAGAAATCGAGGGAAATGTTTTTGAATTTAAAAAATGGTATTCGGTGAGATTATTAGATCCGGTTGTTATAAGCTGCATATTGGGGGTTGAAAAAACGATAGTGCCATGGTGCCTGAAGATCTCCGACCAGTAAGAAAATTTTTCTAAAAAAGTAATGATATGAAGTCCAAAGAGAGAAAAAGAGAGGTCCTGCTCTTCTTGAGTTGGAAGGCTTAGTTCCTTCTTTAGCGCTTCGATATCCTGATTAAGAAGCTCATTGATAGGCTCTATATGAGATTTATGTGTGCTTAGGTTTTTAGTGGCAGTTGTGAGTTGCTGGTTGATGATTTCATATTTTTCTCGGATAAGTGTCGCCATCTCCTTTCTCTTTTTTAACTCCAATGTGGTTGCAATCTCTCTCGGATGGCTTGTCCATTGGGCCACATGGGTTTGCCATTCATTTAACTGTGAAGGAAGCGGTAATAGGTTGGCTTGGTGATTCCATTCTCTAGAGTCTTTTTCTAACGATAGATTGAGCTCCTCTAAATATTTGAGGGAGGTAAGCGAGTTTTTAAGTTTGGGCATCTTTGTGAGTGTGTAGGCGCCTGTTGTAATTTGAGATAGATATTTTAAGGGGCCTTGCTTTACTTGCCCTCTTAGCTCCCCATAAGCCTCGGAGTCGGTCTTTTCCCAAAGAGCAGGATGAGATTCTTCATTTATAGTGTTGTTTTCGAGCTCTCCAGAGTAAATGCGTTGAGTATGGGCTTTAATCCCAGAAATATCTATCAAGGTGATTACCAATTTTTTCTTTAGAAGTTCAGAGAGGTTAAACTTTAATGCGATATTATCGACTTCAAATAGGTTTTTTAATGGATTAGTGGGGTTTGTGAATTGAATTTTTTTTAAAGTTGCTGTTCCTTTAAATAATTCGATATCAAGATCTTTAATGTCAATCCTAGCTCCATAAGCCAAGGTAGCTTTTTCTTCAAGCCACTTTTTCGACAATTGTTCGTAGTTCAAGAAAACGCTGTATCCGCCCAATAAGATTAAGCCAGTTAAAAGGATAAACCCCTTTGTTCTGATGATATTTTTTTTATCAAGCATAAGGTTTGTAACCGCGGTAAAAGGTATAGAGTTTAGTGGTTCTCCACCAGTGATAGATTATGGGATCGAGTACCGTAATTAATTTGATAGACATGATGTAAAGCGGAATGACAGCTGTGAGTGAACAAAAAAACTTTCCCAAAACCTGGGGTACATAAAAGTTTGAATAGGGAAAGAGTGGTAACTCATATAAAAAATTCCAAAATTCGATTAGAGGTCTTCTGTTGAGTAAATAGTCGCCGATAACAAAAAAGGCATTTTTCCCTAGGTAGCCTATTAATTCAAATGAACCCCAAGAGAAAAGAGTAGTTGCTAAATTTAGTTTTAACAAAAAAAGCAGAATCAGAAACAGCCAGAAGTGGAGGGTGTTAATTGGACTTAATCCTAGAAACATTCCTGTACAAATTCCGAAAGCAAGCCCCTGATGCGTTGCGTGGGATTGAAAAAAACTCAAAATCTTATAAATTAATTTAATGATGAGCATAGGCGTAATTGTTAAATTTAAGGCGATTTAATACTAATATTTTAAACCAAGTTTACAATAAAGTCTCAAATAGATTCGTGGGGTTTGACGTTTTCTCTGAAATCAATGAAACTAACTTTAATTCCAATGATGACGCTCAACAGAAAAAGAGATCTTTTTATCCTTCTTGGCGGTCTCTGTTTCTTTTCAGAAATCCTCTTTTCCGATGTGCAGTATTACGAATCTGGTTTAGGAAGAAAATGGGAATATAGTCAGTCTTCCGATCTGATTAAGGTTCGGCAACCTGAGTCGGAGGCTATTTCAGCTTTTTTTGAGGGGAATTTCCCTGAAACAACTCGACAAGAAGAGTGGAAAGAGTGGAAAAAAGTAGGCGATTTGTCTCATAGCCACCGGCACTATCATTGCTTTTATAAGGGGCGAAGGGTTGATGGGGTAGGACTTAGTATTCACTATAATCGGCAAGGTTGGATTGAGTATGCCGAGAGTGATTTAGAAAAAAATATTTCAGTCGATTTTAAGCCGGATAGTTCTGAGATTAGAAACTGGCTCGCGCAAAAAATAAGAGTAATTTTAAAAAAAGAGATGGGAAGAGAGTTTAGCTCATGGCAATGGGAACCTCTTCTTTGGCGAGATGAATCTCACCCTGATTTTCTTCCTGCTTTTGAGATTGAGGTTGTCTACGAAAATCCGCGGTATGCAAAATATATAATCGTAGATCAGCAGACGGCTGAAATTCTTTCTGATTTTAAAAGAAGTCGGTCGGTGGATATCGAAAGAGTGGATACCACGGTTAAGATTTTTAAGAACCGAAACATTGATGCCGATGGCAACGATGTAGCGATAACTCCCAATATTACAATTACCACAAATGACAGCACAGCTTTAGCCAACAGTAATGTTCATATCTATCGAGAACAACTAAGTGCCGGAGTCTATAGTCGCAGAGAGATTTCCCCTTTTGATTATTCGACGAGTTTTAGCACGGATCCCGATCTGTACAGTAGTAGTTGTGCAGGAGATGAAACTACAAGTACCCCTTGCGTCAATCAGGCCTTCGATGGGGTGAATGTCTATTATCATTTAAATACTTACAGGAGTTTTTTAAACACCTATTTGACTTCACTGGGGGATACGACCTCATTTCCTGACCCCTTACCCGTAGTTATCAATTCTCAGTCAATCAATATAGGCGCTACAAGCGATAATGCTTTTTATGTAGCCTCTTCAGCCTGTGGGGCTGGCATGGATCGCTGTCTATTGTTTCTCCCTCCAACGGGGACCTGTTCTAGCTCTCAAAATTGTGAAATTGTCGGATGTTCTGATGGCTCTGTACTTAATAATTTAGCTCGAGAAGGGTTTGTGATTGCCCACGAGTATCAACACTATATTACCGACATTATTTCTGGGATTGAATTTACTTCAAAGACTAAGTATGCAGTCGGTGATGCGCTTCATGAAGGGTATTCAGATTATGGAGCCGTGACCTATTTATCGGATCTCAATGCAGCCACTATCACATTGGGGTTGGTGGTGATTCCGGCCTGTTCGGGATCGCGACGAGAGGTGGGGGATTTAAGAATTTATGGGGAAACTGCAGAGGATTCGGATCCTCATCTCTCTGGGCTCTCTTGGGCCTCTGCTCTTTGGCAACTTCGAGAGGAGTTTGGAGCGACTATTGCCGATAGACTCGCTTTTAAAAGTCTCTATTTTTTAGGGAGTAATCCAGGCTTTGTGAGTTCGGTAGAATCTCTGGTTAAGGCAGATAGAGCTCTTTATTTAGGAGTTCATATAGAACGAATTCGACAACTTCTTTATACCGAAGTTAAATTTTTAGGTTCTGCTCAGGAGCCATTTAAAGATCCTTTAACTTTGGAGGCTCATGTAGGGTTTAAAGGATGTGCGGGAGTTTTAAATCAACCTAATAATGGGAGCCCTTCGGTTTCAAACCTTATCTTTCTTGTTTGGGGGCTAATCACTTTAATGTTGGGAAGATTTATGGCTCACAGGGTGGCTAGATGAGGGGCATTTTAAGAAGGGCTCTTTTCTTCTCTCTCTTTTTCATGGGCTGCATGGCGATAGCTGAGACCCGAGTTCAACCTGCTAGAAGGGCACTGGATATTGATAATCCCAATCGCCCCCTTGGAAAACGGCCCAATTCGGGAGGGATTCAAGGGCTTGGAGATCCCAATAAAAGAAGATTGGGTCGAAAATTGGCTTCAGATAGCCGAAGAGGTTATCGAAGATCCAGTATGTTTTTAGGGCCAAGGGTTAGTTTCGAGGGGCCTTTGGCTAAGGTTAGCTCAGGGGATTCCTTGTCTCGAGGCTTGGGATATGGGGTGGGTTTAGAAGTTCAATACCAAACTCCCCTTGTGAGAATTGGATTTCAACCAGCGTATCGTCAATTACAATTAGGTAGAAATATTGATGGCTCGGGAGTTTTAGAAGATCCTACCCCTTTTGAGGTTAGTCAAAAAATTCAGTATTTTGGCGCTGGGGGTTGGTTCTCCTTTAATGTTGAGGAGGGGGGAGGCCCTGGGGTTTTTGAGCCTTCATGGTGGGTGGATCTAGGCACTGAAGTTCTTTTTCCCCTTAAAGCCATTCAATCTAGCTCTATTGATGGCGATTTGACTCTAAAACCCAATAAGCTTTGGCTGATCCTCTTAGGCGGTACTATAGATTTTGAGGTTCAAAGAGATCAATTGTTTAAAGTGGGACTTCATCTTTTTTATAATCTACCAGGCAATTCCCAAGGCAGACTTTTTGGTGTTAGAGCTCAAATTGCTTTTGATCTTGGATTGTTGTAGAACCCGGGCATGAATGAATTTGATTTTGGAACTACCCCTTTTATAGGGCTCGAGTCTTTTGATAACCCTGAAAGAAATCGTCGATATGATATCGAATTTACCTGTCCTGAGTGGACAGCGGTTTGCCCAAGGAGTGGATTTCCAGATTTTGGAATTATCCAGATTAAGTATCAACCCAAAGAGAGGTGCATTGAACTTAAGTCTTTAAAACTCTACATTAACTCTTACCGTCAGGTTCCCATCTTTCATGAGGCTGCGATTAATAAGATAATGAATGACCTGGTAGTAGCTCTTGAGCCTCATTGGATTGAAGTCATGGGTGATTTCAATGTTCGCGGTAACATAAAAACAATTATACGAACCTCTAAGGGAATTCGAGAATAATCTTCTAATTCTAACAAACTGGTTTTTAAATTTTAAGGCTCTTTTTTATTATTGCAGCCTAGAGTAATATGCGGGCGGATGAGTTTTTTAAAACAATTTAAATCACAGACCCACATATTGAATCTTCCTAATTGCCTTACTCTTTTACGATTATTACTGATCCCTTTTATAGTCTATTTACTTGATATAGACACAGAGCAACTTCCTTTCCATTTAGATTCGATGGCTAGATTTTCTCCAGGAAAGCTTGCCGCGATGGTGGTAGCTATTGCAGGAATTACCGATCTTTTAGATGGTTATTATGCCCGTAAATGGAAAATCGAAAGCCTCTTAGGAAAATTTTTAGATCCCGTTGCAGATAAGTTATTTTTGTTAGTTAGTTTAATCATGCTGATGAAACTCGAAAGAGTGGAGGCTTGGTTAGTTATCGTTTTATTATCTCGGGAGTTTTTAATTACAGCTTTAAGAGCCGTAGCAGCGGGTGAGGGGTTGATTATTGCTGCGGGGCAATCGGGAAAGGTGAAGCTCATCTTTCAGATGATCGGATTAGGATTTCTTATGTGGTACGGAACTGCCTTCGGACTTCCAGCGGTTAAAGTGGGAACCTGGATTCTTTATGTTGCGCTCTTTACCTCTCTGCTCTCGGGCTATCACTATCTAAGAGATTTTTTAGTCGCTCGAAATCAGAAATAAAAAAAACGAAGTTTTGTAACGAATTTTGTTTATTTAAAAATAGCATTAGCTATTTTTGCGGCTGTCTCAATAGCTACTTTGGCTTGCGAAGTAGCGTAATTAAGATCCACTTTTTCATAAGTGTCATTACTTTGATGATAATGAGGATTGATTCTGCGAGACAAATTAATATGTTCATTAATGAGAATAGTTGGGTATCCTGCATAATCAAAAAAAGTGGAATCGGTTTGGGTAATATAACTATTTTTTGCCCAAGAAGATCTGATTTTAACTGCCCATTGTGAGGCATGAATTTTTGCTGATTGCAAAGCAATTTGAGCCAACCTCTGAGAGCTTTCTGTAGCACCTGGATTGATTTGAAAGATCTTATCTCCTTGAGTTCGATGGCCCATCATATCCATATTAATATTAGCTCCAATATCGATTCCTTTAGATAAGAGGTCGCTGATAAAATATCGTGCGCCAAGACTGGACCCAGGATATTCCTCACCTGTAAAATGGACCAACCAGATATCATGAAGAGGAGGAGCGTTTTTGAAGCGTTGGATTAAAATCTCTGAAGCCATCAATACGGCAGCTGTAGCAGTAGCATTGTCATCGGCTCCAGGATTAGTGATTCTTTGTCCTTTTTTCTCATAGATATCTTCTGCTATAGCTTTATCAATATGATCCGAAAGAATCACAGGTTTATTTTTAGAAGGAGGAAGACTTCCTTTAATTTTAGCAATTAAATTAGCTTGTGGAATTCCTCTCCAGAGAAAGGATTGTTCAACAACTTCTAGCTCCTGTATTTGATTGAATCCCTGTTTTTCATAATGTTGTTTTAAATAGGCGACTAAATCTAAAATTTGATTATCTTTTTGACCGACACCTAACTTTCCAACGTCAATGATCTTTCCTGTTAATGGGGAATGAATAGCTTTTCCTTCAGAAAATTGTTTTACATAATCTAGATATCGTTCAGTAAAATGATGAGGCCAAGAGGTTATTTGAGTTTCACTTGGAATGGGTGTGGTGTTTTGTGTTTTTTCTTTGAACCATTCAATCTCTTGGGGCCATTTTACTTTTGTGCTATTAACAGAAACAATAAAAGTTATTGGACTCTCTCCCATTCGAGAAGGGGGAGGAATAATAACGGGTCGTAACTTAGATTTAGTTAGAATTTTTTCCCAGATCTCAATGTCTTTAGGAGGAAGCCATGCATGAACAATTTCATCTTCTTTTTCTTTGAGCCAAATCGCACTTCCAAAACTTGGGCGTTGATAAAGATCTAAGGGATAATGATTGAAAATTTTATCCCAGGTTTCAGTATGATTTTTATCTAAAAAAACAGGAACAATAATGCGATTTTTTCCAGAAGGGCCAGTAGAAGGTTCTGGGTTTTTAAAAGATTGATCTAACCATTGCCAAGAGGCTTTGGGATGGGCTCGATATCTAGCTATGGCCCAAGTGTAATTTCCCCAGTCATTATAAGTGACCCAGGTTTCAAATTCAGCACTAGGTTGATTGAGTTTCTTTAAAATTCTAAGAAGTTCATTTTCTGCAAGTTTTTTAATTCGATTTGGAATTTGAGGGTTTTTAGGAAGAGGAAGTGAAAGTGCCATTAGTCTAGGATGCCCCCCTAAATAAACTATAGGCTGTTCCTCAAGAGATTCGATATTTTCCCAAGTGCGAGAGGGAGTTAAAAGGGAGGCTAAAGTTTTACTGCAATCTTTTTTATTGGGACTATCTTGTCCGAATATGACGATAGGAATAGACAAGAGAACAAGAGGTAGCCAGTAACTTTTTAGGCGATAGATTGTTAAAAAGGTAAACATAGGCATTCTCCAAGAGTACAATAAATAATAAGTTCTCTATAAGTATTTAAGCGTAAATGAATAGGTTGAAACATCTTAAGTTGTTTATCGATTCGCACCGTTGTCTTTACGATGCAAAAAAGAGTGCCAAAACGAATTCCCATATTCAAGAGGAATACATTATGCTCTTAGCTTATTTTTTTTATTGCGGTATTGGGGTAAGTGATTAGTGCTGATGGAAAGTAATCCATATTGGACGACTGTGCATTTCACCCGATAAAAACTAGTTAGTTAGAGAGGGTAAACTATCCTGATTTGACGTCGAAGGGGCCGCCCCCTTACGAACATCCTGAAAGACCTGACGGAAATTTACATCTTTATCGAGATTACTCTGGCCTTGAGAGTACTCTTCAAGAAGTCGGCTTGCCACAGGCTGATCTTTCTCTACGTCGAGGATGAGATAGGTAAAGGAAAGCGTTGCAAAAGGATCTGAACTAAATTTAGAGGATGCCTCTGCTAGAGTTTCCTTGGCAGCGTCGAATTCTCGGTTCTGTAGTTGAGCAATTCCTAAACCGACGCGAGAAGCGACATCATTCGAATCTAGAACTACTGTTTTTTTGAAGGATTGTTTGGCCTCAAATCCATTTCGATATTTAAGTGCTATGAAACCTAAATTGGCCCAAGCTTCGATAGCTCCATCTTTCTCAGCGGCCGCTTTAAAGAATTCAAGGGCCTGTTTTTCTTTTCCAGTAAGCAATAAGAGAACTCCGAGATTGTTTTTAACCTCACCAGAGTCTATTCCTCGGGCTAAAAGAGACAACCAGGTAACTTTAGCTGCAGTGTACTGACCTAAATCCAGGTAACAAAGCCCTAGTAAATTATGAAGTGCTATGTTGTTGGGATCAGATTGAATAGCTTGAAGGATGAGGGGTTGAGCTTTTTGAGGATTGATAAGTCTTAAGTAGTGAAGATATCCGTAATTAGATTGTTTTCCAGGTCTAGTTAATTCAAGAGCCTTACCTAAGATCTCTTTGCGTTGATTTTCTAAAAGCTTATAGGTGAAAAGATTAGGCGTGGAGCGGTTTGTCTCTGAGCCAAATCCGCTGGCCCCTTCAAATAACACAGGAAGTGATGAAGAAATATTTGCTATCGATCTCTCTTGTCCAACTGAATTAAATAGAGCCGCTGAATCGAATGGGTATTCATAACGTTTCAAATTTCCTTGGGCAATTTTACTATTTTTAGAATTGTCCATAACGGCAACTCGATAAGAGGGTAAATAAAATGTTTTAATGGCGGGATATCTCTCGTCATTAATCTCACTTCCTAGAGAGTAGCACTTAGGCGTCCATTGAGAGAGAAGATTGAATTCTTGGGCTTTATCCAAGCATTGGCCCACCAAATTAAGGGCCTTCTCAGTAAAGGGGATAACCATCTGCTTTTTAAGCTCTGCCCGATATTGCTCTAGCTGCTCTCCGCTGAGTTCAGCAGGTACAGGAGCTTGCGCAATGTCTTGAGCCAAGGTGCGATAGGCATTGGCTGTTTTATAAATAGCTCCTAGCCCCCATTCTCCTCCTCCTAATTTAGCAATATGAGAAAACTCACCCTCCATCTCTTTTAGAAGAGATAGTTTGCGTTTGAGGTTTAATTCAAGATTTCTTTGGGGGAGTGAAAGTTTGATTTTATAGAACACCTGTTCTTTTTGTCCCGCGAACCAAAAGAGAGTTTTGGAGACCTGTTCAACTCCCGCTTTGCTCTGAAGTAGAGTTTTTTGGAACTTTTGCGAAACCATTAAAGCCTCTTCCATTGTTGAAACTGGAAGCCGTCCGGATTTTGCCCCTTGAACCTCCGCAATTTTTAAAGTGGCTGCAAGATATTCGGGATAAGAAATCCCTCGTTGAGCTCGAGCATCAAGATAATGTCTTATCTGTTTGTCAGTGGCTCCTTGGCTTTCATAAAGGTCAAGAAGATCGGCCGTCGCAGTCGGAGTGTCTTTGGGATATTTGGTAATATACGTTTTCATGACCGATTCAGCTTTGCTTTCATTCCTGGAGCCCCAGTAGTAAAGCCCAGCTAAACGAAGCGCGGTACTTGATTGCTTATTGGCCGGAAACTGATTAGCAAATTGCTCAAAATATCCAGCGGCCTTTTCGAAGTTAGCTAAACTCTCATAAGTCTTTGCGACTTGAAGAATCATATTTTCTCTTAAAGAACTTTGAGTGAATTTCCTTAAGAATCGTTCTTGGGTTTCAAGAGCGGGCAGAGTGGCCCCCGCCTTAAAGAAGTTAACAGATGCATTATAAAGAGCTTTTTCATAGAGAGCTTCATCTTGAACCCCATAAGCTTTGGTGTACTCAATATAGGCTTGGGCTGACTCTTTAAACTCTCCTTTTTCTTCAATCTGTTGGATTCTTTTTAGTTCCGAATGGCGAAGAAGGGTTCCAACCTCATTTTTAAAATCGGCTTTTGTAAATGAGGAAGTAGCGAGAAATTTCTGACAGGCTGCAACCAATTTCGGATACTCTTTTCGCCGATTTAGAATGTCTAATATTAAATAAGCAGAATTATAAGACGTGGGATGCCCTGAGTAGTTTTGAATTAAAGCCCAAAATGTCTTGTAGGATTCTGGAAAATTAAAATGAGAGTATTTTAGGTAGGCCACTTGATAAAGAATATCGGCTGTGTCCGTAGCTTTAGGGAAATGGGAAATATAGTCTTCAGCCACGAGAATAAACTTGGCCTCAACAGAATTTAAAGGAGTAGGATTAGCTTCCTCTTCAGATTCTTTAATTTTAGCTGTGTTACTTTTTGAGATCTCTGCTAAACCGGCTTTTTTTCTAAGATTATTCATCTCTTTATCAAGAGCATTTAAAGCATAATGAATAGAATCCAAACGCAGGTTCCCGGCGGTTGGAGATCTGTAAACTGAATAATAGTTGTCAGCGGCAGCAACAAAGATCCCTTGTTTATAAAGAATTTCTGCTAAATAGAACCGAATTGTTTGGGCGTGAGTGGCATTGGTAAAGAACTCCAGATATTTTTGATATAAGGAGCGAGCTTGAACATAGAGCTTTTCATTTTTTGTTTTTTGACCTTCAGCATGAAGCTCGAGCGCATATTTTCGAGCCGTTTCCTCAAAACGTGTAGCTGCAGACTTAACAGTTCCGGGTGAGGCTGAGTTTAACTCAAACCAACTTGACCCTTGCATGTAATTGGGCAATTGAGTGAATAACCGATTAATTGCCTTTTCGGTGTTTCCACTTAAGCGTAGAGATTCAATAAGAGCAATGTCATAGTCTGGATTTTTAACTCCATTGTTATCAAGATCTAGTAATTTTTCATTTAGGAGAATGCTGTTCTTGTAATCGGCCTTTTCAAGGAACAGATTTGCCATAGATTCAAGGCCAGTCCTGTTGAAGGGCTCTCCTTGAGATTGAAAAAAAGCAATGGCTTGGTTTGCCATGTGAAGTTCAACGAAGGGAAGGGTGATATCCCTTAGAGCTTCATTTTTTAAACGCATGAGATAGTTGGAGTTTTCCGAGCTCTCCCACTCTACGATTGACTTAAAGAGTTCGAGTGAATTTTGAAAACGTTGATTATTGTAAGCACACCAGGCTTTTTTGTAAGTGGCGTAGGGCAGAGTCTTGGGGTTTTTTATAGAGATTACTTTATTAAAATAATCTTCTGCAACTTGGAAGTTATTGTTATCGAAATAATGATCACCGAGTTGAAGCAGGGCCTCGGAGGCATATTTAGATGAGGGGCTCTCTCGAACCAATCGTTGTAAATAATTCACCGCCTCCTGAACTCCTCCCTTGTCCTGACTCAGGATGGCTAGGAAATAGATCATTTCATCTTTTCTGGGGTGTGAAGGAAATCGGATTAGTAGATCTTTGTAAATAACTTTAGCCTTTTCTAGAGAGGCCATAGCTTCAGAAGTATCAAGGGAAGGCGCGACCCCTTTTTTTCCTTTGGTGGATTGCGAAAGGATCGATTCTTTCTCAAATCGGGATTGAGCTTTTGCCATTAAAAAGTGATATTCCTCCATGTAAAGACTTCCAAGTCTTAGATTGAGCTCGGTCTTTTGGTCGGTGGATCTAGCTTCACGGATAAACTTTTTAATATCATTAATGAGAGTCACCCGTTTTTTATTAAGAAGAGTTTGTTTCTCTTCATTAAAATCTTCAGAAGAGATGTCTGGAAGTTTTAAACTACTCTTTTTCTTAATTCGAATACGGTTATCAACTGAGGAGGCCATTAGAGATTGAGTGATAAGTATTAGAATGAATCCTAGTCTAAGTATGTGTTTCATAGTGTTCCTTATATAATCTTTAAAGCGTTTTGCACTTTGTTCTCGTAGATCAAAGTTTGAATCGAATCTCTTGCTTCCTGGGAAATTGAGGTGAACTCTATTGCTAATCCCACCCGATCTTCTTTTTCAATTCTTACGACAACCCCTTTTGCCTGTATTGGAAATTGAAGTCTCTTAGAGCGTACTACAATTTTTACTTCAGAACCTTTAGAGATACAGTGAATCTTCTCAACAAAACATCCTCCAGCGCTTAAATTAAGAAGAGGGACGATGTAGAGCTCTTCTTCATCGTGAATTAAGACCTCTCCGGATAGCTCAACTCGGGCATAGGCTCTTAAGCGTTGTGAAGCCATTATTTTTACGTTGGAATTTGAGTTCATAAGACACCTCGTTAATCCAGAATCTTAACTCCACCTTCATTGTAGGCGTTTTGCTGAAGGGGGGTCAAAGATCCAAATCTTTCTTATTTTTCAAAAAACTCAATAAATACATCACCTAAAATTATGAAGATTATTGTTTGAAAAAAACTACAACTTTAAATTCTTGAACGCTCTCCAATACTTTTAGGACCTAGTAATTACTATTTCGGCAAGGCGCGAAAAAAAACTTATAAGCGGTGTATTATGAATTTGAGATTAGAGTTCTTTAACCCGCTGTCCGTAAGCTCCTACGACCGATTAATAACAAATTTATAGAATCTTAGGATTGAACTATGAAAAAGTGTCTAAAAGTCATTTTTTGTTTGTCATTGGCGCTCATGACAACCCGCTGTAATTCAAAAGATAAGGTCTATTCAAATCTTTTACGCAGTGATGTCTTTGTGCAGTCTTATAACGAAAATAAGTATGATTTTTTGTTTGTTTTCGATACCTCCGGAAGCTTCAAATCTAGGCGTGACTACGTTAAAGATAATATGCAGAGCTTCCTCAATGTTCTAAATAGCCGCAAGGCGGTCGACTACCAGATTGCGGTTACGACTCTAGACATGTTCGGAGGGGTTAACCCTATTTTACCTGATAGCAAAGGGGTTAGAGGAAATCTTGTGGCCGCTAGCTCTGGATTAAAAGTTGTCAAAAGTGATGCTGCAAATCCCGCAGCCGATTTTGCAGCTATCATGCAAAATATTGATGAGTCGGATACCTCATTTTGGGAGCAGGGGCTAGAATCGGTCTACCAAGTTATCTTTCAACATGGCAGTGAATTTAGTCGTCCTGGAGTCTCTCTAGTTGTTATTTTTATGACCGACTCTGATGACTGGTCCTGTCAAGACCAATGCTGGGGAGAACAACCCGAAAACAATACCCATTGGATTGCTCAACCGTTAAGTCGATATACCGATTTTTTTCAAACGATCAAAGCTAACGAAAATGCGGAAATTCTAGCCTTCCCGATTGTGGGGTTAGCAAGTGCAACTTGCGAAGTTGAATTTGCAGGAAGTCGATACATAGCTCTGCAAGAGGTCTTAGGTGGCATCAGCAAAAGCTATAGTGTTTGTAGTGCAGATGTTGCTGTAAGTTTTAATGGCGTAGCTCAGGTCATAGCCGATCGAGGTAATGTATTTAAGCTAAATCGACCTGCAAGCGGAACAGGTTTTAGCGTCTTTGTCGATCAGCAATTGATTCCATTTGCCCCTGAGAATTACGAGTATGATGCAGCCGCAAATGCAGTTGTATTTACCGGCCTTGCACCTAAAAAAGGTTCCGTTATTGAAATTATTTACTCGGAAAAAACTTAGTGTTGTGAAGTAGGAGGAAGTATGAAAAATCAAGGAACGAAAATATCGGTTATCCAAGTGATAATGACCCTAGGGGTATGTTTAACCTTAATTTCATGTGCTAAAGGCGGTTCTCAGAGAAGCGCTGAAGAGTCTCTCGTCTTAGGCAATAGCACTTTTAATCCTGGCGAAAAGGCTCCTGGCGTCGAGCTTGAGCCTCAAAGCTCTAATTCGATTTTAGAGCAAAGCCAAGATGCTAATCTTGCCTCCTTTTCAGTTCTTTCACCTAGTGGAATTTCTGAGGGAGGTTACATTCCTGGCAGTGGTAGTGGAGGCGGAGGATCGGATAGTGGAAGCATTCCCCCTCCTGGTGGTGTAAGTAATCCCGTAAGCACCCCCTCAACAACAATTCCAAGTTCTAACACTGCAACTCCAAGTCCGTCTGAGCCTACAATCCCATCTGGAACTTCGAGCGATGTGAGTCCAAGTCCTACGACAGGGGATTCAAGTCAAGGAGGCAGCTCTTCAACAGTTTCCGACGGTACTAGTAGCTCGACCGATCTTTATCCTGGTGGAAACGATGGTGGAATTATCCCCGGTTCAGGCACGGCTTCAGGTACAGATAATGGCTCTCTTCCTAATTCTGGCACCCCCTCGACAGGAGATGGGGGAAATACTCCAAGTTCAGGAACAGGAGCTGTGGCCGATACTGGAACAGGATCTAGTTCAGGCTCCAGTTCAACTACCGATCAAAATTCAGGAACGACCCCTGGAACAGATTCTTCGACTACAAATTCCGGCGGGTCCGATGTGAACTCAGGAGGTTCTACAGGTCCAGTTGCGGACAATGGAACTTTACCCAACTCTGGAACCCCAAGTGATTCAGGTACAGATAATGGCTCTCTTCCTAATTCTGGCACCCCCTCGATAGGAGATGGGGGAAATACTCCAAGTTCAGGAACAGGAACTGTGGCCGATACTGGAACAGGATCTACCTCTCCAAATCCAGGAACTTCGGGTGGGGAGACTCAAGTAATTTTATGCCACTATCCTCCAGGAAATCCTGCTAACAGCATTACTATCATTATTGGACAACCCGCTGTAACCGCACATTTAGCTCACGGGGATAAATTGGGTGATTGTCCTCCTAGCAATGGTTCCAGTGTTAATAACGGTGGAAATAATAATCCCAATCCAACTCCCCCTGTAACTCCAGATCCAGATTTAGATGATCACAATGATACCTGCTCGTGCCACCACTCAGTTCATCCCACTCCTTGTCAGCCAAACAAGAAAAAACTGACAATTAATTTAGGGCGTGTTTGCAGTATAAGAAGATCGAAAACAAGTGATCTTTTCTTTGAAGAGGCTAAGAATCCGATTCTCTCAATAGAAGCCATCGTTCCCAAAGGTAGAATCGCCTATGGAAGCCAATCTTCTAATCCTTATGCAACACTGTTTTTTTCCAGACAGCCTAATGCAACTCAACAATGGGGAGTTCTCTCGGCCTCAAATCAAGCTAAAGAGAGAGTATTGATTGCGACCTTCAACTTAAAAGGTATTGATCTAGTTGGAAAGAAACAGAAGCGTTCAGCTGCATTTAATCTAAAGGAACTTAAAAAACAATTGGGAGGGGATTGGACAAAGGCCGCTATTGTAGCAAGTGTCTGCGATGATCCTAATAACGACGGAAGTTGTTACGCAACACCTAAGTCCAGTTTATTAAGTGTCGTTCCGGCTACATTTAAGGCTAATCGTGTTCCTTCTCAGGTAGGGCTTGATATTTGGAGTGGTCGCGGGCTATCGCAATCTCTCGACAGTACCAAATGCGATAAACAATATAGCCCCATTGTTCTTGATTTGACGGGGGAAGGGATTAAATTATCAGGTCCTGAAGAGGGATTAAAATTTGATCTTAATGCAGATGGAAATGAGATCTATACCGGTTGGATCAAAGGCACAAATAACGCCTTTCTAGTGCGAGATATTAATCGTAACGGAAAGATTGATAGTGGAGCTGAACTCTTTGGTTCTGCCACATTACTAAAAAACAATAAACGGGCGGCTAACGGCTTTGAGGCCCTTAAAGATCTTGATTCTAACGCTGACGGTCTACTAAGTCTTAAAGATCTTGAATGGAAGAGTTTACGACTCTGGTTTGATCGCAATTATGATGGGTTTAGTCAGTTTTCTGAACTAAATCGATTAGAACAGTACCAAATCCAATCGATCAATCTAAATTATGTAGAGCTCTTAGAAATGGATGAGTTCGGCAATCAAACCCGTGAAAGGTCAACCTATACACGTCGAATTGGAGGCAAAGATAAACCATTACTTGCTGTAGATGTATGGTTTAGAACGCTTATAGAGCAATAAGAGCTTAAGTTAAGAAGGCACTACACCTACGTAATGGCTAAGAAACTGTAAGTGTGTAGTGCCTTAAATTCCTTACCCTCTACCCTAGAATTAAGCCTGGTCCTTTACATAATGTTACTTATACGACGTAATAAAAAGAATAATAAAATCCTCATTACCAACCCTATAAAAATAGACCCTGTAAAATTTTAGGGGCTTAAAATCCTTCTAAGTTTAACAACTGATCCCATAAGAGTTATTGAATTAAGCTCTAGCATTGAATCCAATTAATTAAAGCGATAAATTTTAATTAATCAATTCTACTTTATGAAACTTTGGGTTCTATTAAGTTTTTTGTTAGCTTTTTTTACTTCAATGGCAAAGCCCTGTTCTTGTGAATCTTTAATTATTAATACTGAACTCAAATCTAATGAACATTCTTGTTGTCCAGAAAAAAAAAATATCAAGAGCGACCTGACTGAATCCTCTCAAAATTCACAGCTCCAATTTGAACATGCTTTTTCTTGTGTAAGTTTTTGTTGTGCCACTTTTAGTCACCGCGACAATGCAAATCTATTTTTTCATACTTTTTCCACGCAAGATTTCACTCATAAAATCCGATATCCTTATGTAGTTTTTTTACCCGTTCTTAAACGTCCCCCTCGAACGGTTTGATGTTTTTTTTAGCTTTATATAAACAACACATCGTTTAATTCCTTAAGGAGAAAATCATGAATTATATCATTCAATTACCAAGGCTATTAGCATTGCTTTTGGCCTTATCTGTTTCAACAAACACGCTAACAGCTCAAACCTTGAGTCACAAATCTGATTCGCAGGTTAAGCACTCTCATAAGACAGTTAAAAAGGTTAAGGCTGTGGAGGCTGGAAAATCTGACTGCCAGTGCGATTGTGACTCTTGTCAAGATGGCTCTTGCGATGATTGTGACTGTAACGGATGTGAGTGTTCTAAAGACAATGCTAAAGTAGGTTCTTGTCACGATTGCGATTGTGACCATTGCCAAAATGGCTCTTGCCATGACTGTGACTGCGGATGCGATTGTTCCCACGACACTTGCAAATCCGATAGCTGCTGCGATAACTGCAATTGCGGATGTGATTGCACTCAAGGTAGCTGTAACGACTGTGACTGTGATTGCGATCATTGTCACGACGGAAGTTGCACAGATAGCAAAGAGTAATAAAGCGTTGCTTTAATAATAAAAATGAGAGCGAAGTAATCTCAATGGGGTTTACTTCGCTCTACTTAAAGTATTTTATATCGTCGACAATTTTCTTCGATCTCGATTTTAATCTCTGCAGTTAATTTAAGTATTTTCTTATCCACACACAACTCAGGCCATTCCACAAATAAAAACCCCTGATTCTTACGAACCTGTTCCACTATTTCATAATATTCCAAATCCACAAGCATCATCTCTGTCACAGAGTCCATTCGATAAAGATCAAAATGATGAACCGGGGGAATTAACATTTCATAACTTTGATGAAGAACAAAAGAGGGGCTTATTACGCGGTCTATTTTAATATTCTTCTTTTGAGAAAGAACTTTTATGATGGCTCGAACAAGCGTGGTCTTTCCGCTCCCCAAGTCACCTGTAAGCCCAATGATTCCTCCCTTGGAAAAAAAAGTTAAAACCTCCTCTGCGAAAGAGTCTAAGGCATCGAGAGAAATTAAATTTGTAGTTTTTAACTTCATATAGATTCCAATTCCTTTAAAACCTCAGGAATCTGTGAAACGAGATCAGAGACTATAGTAGAACGAGGATGACCAAAAATCTGAGTGACACGCTCAGAAACTTTACCGTGAATATAAACTCCTAAAGGAATGCCTATTTCAGGTGTGAGCCCCTGAGCCATAAAAGCCCCCAAAATCCCCGATAAAAGATCCCCCGTACCCCCTTTTGAAAGGCCTGTATCTCCTGATGAGATTACAATACAAGGGGATGAGGGAAGCTTCACCAAAGTCCCCTTCCCTTTTAAGACAATCGTAACACCAAATTTCTCAGTAAGTTTTTGAATGCTTTTATATCTATCTTTTTCGATATCGATCACTTCTTCCCCGAGAAGTCGCCCCGCCTCTTTAGGGTGAGGAGTTAAAATCACCTGATCCGATTTAGCTTTTTTAAGAATAGAAATGAACCTCTTTTGATTTTTTGCAATTAGATTTAAAGCATCTGCATCGAGAATACATTTCCAGTTGTTTTCTAGGGCTTTCTCAAAATACTTAAAGAACTTTTCCTGTTGTTTGTCCAAACCCATACCAGGCCCTTGGATCCAAATAGCTGTCTTAGTTTTAAATAATTTTTCGCTTACAACTTCAGTCATCACCTCTGGGGGCAATCTTTTTCGAAGGGAATTGAGAGATTCTTTCTCCCCCACCACGGTAACAAGACCAGCCCCTGTTCTTAAAGCTCCTAAGCTAGCCAATATACAGCCCCCCTGTTTGTCCTCCTCTGATGCCCAAACATAGACATGACCATAAGTTCCTTTATGACTTGCTAGTCTTCTCTGGGGTAGTTTTTGGGCGTCTTCTAAACCATAAAGAAAAGCATCAACTTCAAAAGGGATTAACCTTGGAATTTGAATTGGCTCTAAAGTAAGTTGCCCGACATAATCAGCAGAGGGACCCGTGACTAGACCTTGTTTAATAAATCCTAACGTCACTGTCTCAGAAGCCATGACAGAGGCTCCTATCGGATGACCCGTATCACTATGAAGTCCACTGGGTACATCGATTGAAATAATCCATTTTTTTTTCTGATATTGATTGATCTTTTCAATCCACTGACGATAGGGCTCTTTAATTTCTCGAGACAATCCTGTTCCAAAAAAACCATCAACTATCCAATCACAGCCTTCAAACAACTCTGGATCAGGACTCTTTGGCCAAAAAACTGGAACCCCTAATCGACTTAAAATTTCACTTTGAATTTTAGTGGAGAGAGAAAGATTCTTTTCAAATCCCACTAGCCCCACAAACACTCTTTTAAGCCCTAAAGAATCCAAGATCCTAGCGACAGCTAAAGCATCCCCACCCTTATTTCCAGTTCCCGCAAGAATAATTCCTCGGGTATGACTGAAGGTGTGACGAAATCTATTTTGAAGGGCCTTTACAACTCCGAGCGCCGCATGCTCCATTAACAATAGCTCAGGCAAACCCATTTCAGAGATCGTCCTGCGATCGATCTCCTGCATTTGTGAGGCTGTAACTAGAGGCTGCATAAAGAAGTTGAGATTTTACCCTAACTGGGCACGAATACTTTGTGCGATATCCGAAGCATATTCTTTGATCTTACTGTAGTCTTCGCCCTCCACCATCACTCTCGCTAAAGGCTCAGTTCCTGAGTATCGCACTAAAACTCTTCCATTTTCCCCTAATGCATCTTCCACTTTTTTGATGGAATTAATGATTTTAGGGAATCTTTCAAAAGCATCTTTTTGTTTCACTATGACATTTTCCAAAACCTGAGGATACTGTGTCATCTGTCGTTTAAGTTCAGATAGTTTTTTACCGGTCTTCTTCATGATAGAGAGAATTTTTAATGCAGCCATCATCCCATCACCGGTAGTATTGTGTTCTAAGAAAACCAAGTGCCCCGATTGTTCGCCACCTAGGTTAAGATTTTCTTTTCTCATCATCTCAACAATATACCTGTCTCCTACTTGAGCATGAATTACTTGGCCTCCTGCTCGTTTCATTGCAACAGTAAGCCCCATATTGCTCATTGCAGTTGTGACAAGGGTATTTTTATTTAAGGTTCCCTCTCTCAACATATGTAAAGCACAAATGGCCATAATCTGATCGCCATCAACCACTTCACCATTTTCATCAGATAAAATACACCGATCAGCATCCCCATCTAAAGCAATTCCAATTTCAGCGCGATGTTCGTGAACCGCTTTGCACATAGCCTGAGGATAGACGGCGCCACATTGATCATTGATATTTTCCCCATTAGGCTGGTTATTGATAGTAAAGACTTCAGCCCCCAGCTCCTCAAATACAATAGGGGCTACCTTATAAGCGGCTCCATTGGCACAATCCAAAACAACGCGAATCCCATCTAAAGTTTGCTCCTGAGGAAAGGTATCTTTGATATAAACAATGTACCTTCCACTAGCATCTTCAATCCGTTTGGCTGTACCAATAAAATCCATGGTCGGGCGATATCGATTGAGTTCATCAGAGAACATTACCTGCTCAATCTCTTTTTCAGTGGTATCTGGAAGTTTGTAGCCCTGACGATCAAAAATCTTAATTCCATTATAGTGATAGGGATTATGACTGGCTGAAATAATCACACCTGCATCAGCTCTCATGCTTCTAGTGATAAAAGCGATTCCAGGGGTTGGAAGTGGCCCTACTAAGAAGACCTTGGCCCCCATGGAGCAAAACCCAGCGGATAAAGCATTTTCCAGCATGTAGCCCGATCGTCTAGTATCTTTTCCAATAACGACTTTAGTATTTTTAGGGAGTCCACGATTGTCTTTTTGACAGAAAAGATAGGCGGTAGCCCTGCCAATAGCCATGGCGATTTCACTGGTCATGGGGTGCTGATTAGCTATTCCACGAACCCCATCGGTACCAAATAATTTGCTTTCCTTCGCCATTAAACTCTTCCTTGCTTCTTTAAGAGGAATTTCCCTTAATTTTCTAAATTCACCTTTTTTACTATTACCCGGACTTTGACCATTTTGTCTCTAGAAAGTTGAAATCCCTGGCTTGTATCCACTTCAGCATCTACCAACCCTTCATGGGTAGCAGTCAGCCCCTCAATATCCAGAGCCTCAGTCCCAATAAATTCAAGGGAGTCTAGGAGCCCTTTGGGGCCTAAAACCGCAATTTTCGAAGGGCTCGATTTTACCGTAACCACCTCATATCCTGAAGCTAGCTTACCACTCACTGTTGCTTTAACAGGGATATATCTCTCTACCACCTCCTCTAAACGGATTAAGACCTGGGGCGGCGAAATATAGGTAACCCGAACACCTGAAGGGAGTTCCCCTAGAAGATCCTCAGTTAGCGAAAAACCATTGGTGGCCTGTCGGGTATGGGTCAAATCTAGTCGAATAGGTTGAATCCGCTTATTTGCAGCCTCTAGCATAACTCTTGGCCCCGATAACGTAAATTGAATCGAAGCAGGAATTTTATTAACTATCATCATCCCTGGAGGCAATTGAGGTTCAAGACGAACATTCCTTTTCAACTCTTCTCTGCGATATCCAAGAATTGTAACCCATAAGATCAAAGACAAAAGTAAACTCACAGCTTTCAGGGCTAAGCTCTCACTCCACTGAAAACTTCCATGGGTATTGAATAAGCTTTTAAATTTGGGTTGGAACTGAAACTCTTTCATGCCCCCGCCCCTTTCTCTAAAACATTCTCAAACCGCCTTAAACCCAATAATTGGAGCAATTGATTCCTGAGTCCATTAATATCTAAATCTCTTATAATCGTCCCATGATGAACTAGAGAAATTTCTCCGCGCTCTTCACTTACTACTATAACCACCGCATCGGTCTCTTGAGTGAGTCCTAGGGCAGCTCTGTGACGAGTTCCTAATTCTTTATTAATTGAAGGGTCTTTTGAAATGGGTAGTAAACAGCCTGCACTGGAAATTCTTGAATTCCTAACAATCACAGCGCCATCATGAATCGGTGAAGAGGGATGAAAAATACTCACAAGAAGATCTTCACTAACTTTGGAATCAATGATGATTCCTGCCTCAATATAATTTTTCAGACCTGTTTCCCGTTCCAATACAATAAGGGCTCCCACCTTCTGTCCGGCCAACATAAGAGCGGCTCGGCAAATTTCATCGACAATACCCACCTCTTCAATCGTGTTAGTGGAGGTGAAAAAAGGATTTCTACCGACCTGTGTAAGGGCTTTTCTAATCTCATCTTGGAATACGATAATCAAAATTAAGATTAGATTATTGAAAAACTCTATAAGAATCGTATGAAGCGTAAAAAGCTTGAGTTGCTCAGCAAGGTAATAAGCAATCAGGATAATCCCAAAGCCAGTCAACATCTGAACGGCTCGAGTCCCTCGAATAAGGAGCAATACTCGATAGACGATAATACACACTAGCAGGATATCGAAAAGATCCTGCCATCGTAGAATTTCACGAATATTACTTAGAAACTCAAACATGAATTACCTTAAATATCATTACACACTACACCTGTACTACCTTTTCGACATAATTGCTTAAAGTTGTGAGGGAAAATTATGAACTTACTTAGTAAGAACCTTAAGCTACTTCAGTATTAGACTTTATCTTTGGAAACACCTGTGGAACAGCTTCAATAGTAATACTAGCTGCATTGTGGTTTCCTGTGGATGGAGAGCTAGTTTCAATCACAAAAGGCGGAAGTGGTTTACCTTCTATTAGAAGATCGATTTCATTTCGCTCTAAAGTTTCTCGCTCTAGGAGTGCGGCAGCCATAGCATGAAGAACATCCATCTTAGCTTTTAGTATTTCAACCCCTCGATCGTAATTTACAGTAATAAGCCTACGAATTTCACTGTCTACAACTTCAGCGGTCTTTTGGCTTAGGTCATGACGTTGAGAAAATTCTCTTCCTAAAAAGACATTCTCTTCTTTCTTTGCAATAGCCACAGGACCGATGGCATCACTCATTCCCCACTCACAAACCATTCTTCGTGCAAGGTCGGTTGCGCGCTCAATATCATTACCTGCACCCGTTGTTTTTTGACCAAAGACTAGACTTTCAGCAATGCATCCTCCCATTAAGAAGGAGATCATGTTTTCAGCTTTTTCTTTAGACAGGGTCAGTTGATCTTCTGTGGGAAGAGTTTGAGTCACACCTAAAGCCATTCCTCGAGGAATAATAGTCACTTTATGAACAGGATCTAACCCTTTTAAGTTTTTACCTACAATGGTATGGCCAGCTTCGTGATAAGCAATAGATTTCTTCTCTTCGATGCCAATGAGTAGGGATCTCCTCTCAGTGCCCATCAAAACCTTATCTTTAGCAAACTCAAACTCTGTCATATTGATAACATTTTTATTTCTTCGTGCAGCAGCTAGAGCCGCTTCATTCACCAAATTCTGAAGATCAGCGCCAGAAAAACCAGGAGTTCCTCTAGCGATAATGGCAAGATTCACATCACTTCCAATGGGAGTTTTACGAGTGTGAACCTTTAAAATACCTTCTCTTCCTCGAACATCAGGTTTAGCTACAACTACAGTTCTGTCAAAGCGTCCAGGACGTAACAAAGCGGGATCTAAAACATCGGGGCGATTGGTCGCTGCAACAAGAATGACCCCTTCTTTAGAATCAAATCCATCCATCTCAACTAGAAGTTGATTTAAGGTTTGCTCTCTTTCATCATGACCGCCACCTAAACCCGCTCCTCTTTGTCTTCCTACAGCATCAATCTCATCGATAAAAATAATACAGGGGGCATGTTTTCGACCCTGTTCGAAAAGATCTCTCACTCTTGAAGCTCCCACTCCCACAAACATCTCCACAAAGTCGGAGCCGCTAATACTAAAGAAAGGCACCATCGCTTCACCGGCAACCGCTTTAGCTAATAATGTTTTTCCAGTTCCGGGACCTCCCACCAGTAAAACACCTTTAGGAATGCGCCCCCCAAGTCGGGTAAACTTTCTAGGATCTTTTAAAAATTCAACCACCTCTTTAAGTTCCTCTTTAGCTTCGTCACAACCGGCTACATCGGCAAACGTAACTTTAGTATGCCCTTCCGTAAGCAGTTTTGCTCTGGAACGACCAAACTGCATAGCTTTTCCACCGCTGGCCTGAACCTGACGCAAGAAGACTACAAGAAGTCCAAGTACAAAAAGCATGGGGCCCCAACCAATTAAAAACTGCATCCACATGGATCCGTTTTCATCTACATCATAATTAGGAATAAGACCGTGTTCATTTAACAATTTCGTATAGAACTCAGATGAAGTATCTCCAATACTTTCAAAAACCTGTCCTTTTTCGGGCTCAGGCGCTGAGGTATTAAACCTTCCCTCGATTTTGCCATGGGATTTGTAGATCACACTTTCAACTTGATTCTTTTTCACCGCATCAATAAAGCGATTAAAAGTGATCTTTCTATCGTTATGAGCGACTCGCGCTGTTTGAAATAAGACCAGAGCCATCATAGCGAGTAAAAACCAAGCAAAAATCGTTTTCTGAGATGATTTCATAAACCTATTTCCCGAGAGTTTAGTAGTTAATAAATCGGCTCCTTAAACACTTTGCCTTAACCAAATTTTTTAAATTAATTTGAGCTTCCTTAATTTGTTATTAAATAAAGTACTTTGTAGAATTAAAACAACACCCTAACCCAAAGCGTCACCCCTTAAGTTTTGCCCCAAACATTCCGAAAGACTTAAGAGGTTTAAAATGGAAGAGAATAGAAGACAATTTTTTCGACTGGAATACCCAGGGAACACGGGTCCAAGGTTTATTTCAGGAGGCGTTAACTTCCAGGTTCTTGATTTATCAGAGTATGGATTAAGGCTTAAGATTAAAAGCAATATCGGTTATCAATCTGGAACTAGCTTTGTGGGATCACTCACCTTTACCAGTGGAGAATCCTTCTTGGTTTTTGGAACTATCAAACGAATTACTGAAGATAGCCTTAGTATTGAATTGAAAAAAGCTGTTCCTTTAAGAATCATTATGGCCGAACAGAGAAGGCTTATTCAATTGTTCCCCAAAAGAGCCTAAACAACCGTTTCTACTTTTGAATAGCAAATGGAAAACTTAACTGTTCCACCAGAATCCTAGGATTCAATTCGGGGTAGATCCATTCCAATTCATTGGAATCTTTTTTAGCTAGAACCGGAATAAAACTTCGTTCCCACTTGGGGATTCTTTTTTCCAAAAAATATTCCTTCACTTTTTTACCACGAAATCTATCTCCAGGCCGGTAGTGTCGCCACTCTACCCCCTCTAATTCCCCCTTAATTTTTAAACTTAAACCCAACAGATCACAAATCACCCGATTATCGAATGTTCGATACTCAAGTTTAATCTTTTTTTTACTCTCACTCTGTTTCCTAAAATAAAGAAATCCACATGACTCGCTCACTTCAATGCCAGGGCCACAGTAGTTTTTTTTGCGAGCCTCAAGAGCGGTTTCCAATCTCTTTAATTCTACAATCGAAAGGGTTTCCGCCCCCACTTCAGAGAGAATCATTCTCAAAGCTCTTCTTCTCTCTAAAGATGTAAAGATATCCATAGTTACCTTAGAGATTCTGCTCCAGAAAGCAGTTTGAATCCAAGAGGAAGAGAGGCTCTTTTTTATTTTTCGATTCAACTCCTTTTTTGTCCACTGAATCTCTTCAAACATAGGCTCTAATCGTTGAAGCCACATCTCTTTTCCACCATAACGTTCGGATAATTTCTCCATAATAGGCAGCAAATTTAAACGAACTTCATTTCTAAAATTTTGAGGTTCAAGATTTGAAGAGTCTAATCTAAATTTTAAATCTCTTTTGCTAATCTCTTTTTCCAAGGATTCCTTAGAAAATTTTAGCAATGGACGTATCCATCCCCCCTTAAGAGGCTCCATAACTCCCAATCCATCAAGCCCTGTGCCTCTAATAAGTCGCATTAAAAATGTTTCCAACTGATCTTGAAGATGGTGAGCAAACACAATGTAATCGCAATTATGGCGCCTTCTTACCTGTTCTAGGAAATCATACCGCTCTTTACGAAGAGCCGTCTCTGAAAGTTTATGCCCTTCTCTATGGCCCAACTCAAAAGTAAGTTGCTGTCTTAAAGCACACTCCTCAACAAATTTAGCATCCTCTATTGATTGTCCGTGGCGAGTTCCGTGATCAAAGTGAGCGATAACAAGCCTATCTGACGAGACCAATTCACTCATTAGCTCCAGAAGAACTATAGAATCCATTCCTCCGGAAATAGCTAGAACATACTTAAAATCCTGAAAGTTAGGGAGAATTTTAGAAAGGTTTTGGGTAAAGAGTTCTAACATTCTTAGGTGCTATCATAGTTTTAGCACCGGGCGAAGAGATCTCTTATTCGTTTTCTGTTGGGGCTTCAGACTCGTTAGCTAGATTACTATCCTCTTCTTGCCTTAGTTTATCCTGCTCAGCCTCCATATCCTCTGCTAACATTCGTTTTTTAGCCTTACCTAATTTGCCTTTTTTCTTTTTCACCCGTTTAAGAGGTAACTCAATCTCAGCATCGGAAGAATCTCCTTCAGCCACCTCCTCCTCATCCCCTTCACCGTTTGAATCGGCTATTTTTTCCGACTCCTCTCTTTCCCTTCGGCGATCCTCTTCTTCCAGTCTATCTTTTTCAGCTCTCTCGGTTTTAAGCTTTTCATACTCTTCTAAAGAAATTTCACTTTTATCCGGCAATCGGGGAGTTTGTTTCCCTGTTAAGACAGGTGCAGGATTTAAATTTGAATTGGGCTTCGCTAAAGGGGGATTATTGATTTTAAAATCAGGCTTAGTGACTGGAGAGGTAACTCTAGCTGGATCTCTTATTCCCTCTTCAGTTCTGATGGGAGACACCACATCTCCGAAGCGGCCCAAAAGCCCCTTTACATAAATGCCGCCCACGACAAGTAGACTTACTAGAACGGCGTAACCCCACCCGCCCTTTCGGGAATTGGGCGAAGTATAAGGTAAAATATCAACCCCATCTTGTGTTGATTCTGTAAAGAAGGAGTTGATAGTTTTTAGTTTGTTTTTTTTACCAGATATGATTAGGTCTTCGGGGTTAATCATCGCAATGGCATCAGGAAGACTCTCAATCGCTTTAGCTTTTACTTCTTTAGAGTCAAGAGAAGCTCTTTTCTCCTCTATACCCTTGCTTATATCACTTCCAGGATTGGATGACTTTTCTCTGAGATCAAATTCAGGATATTGCCACAGAAACTTCCACTCTGATTTTTCCTCTTCACTGTTTTCAGTTACTTTAAGTGCCAAGTCGGTGCGACTTAGTATCTTTTCGGAAAGAAGGGTTGAAACCTCTTCAAACGTCAGAGGTCCTCGAGGGGACTTATTAACAAGAACTATCCAGTGTTTTCCCATGTGACTCTCGCACAATGAGACCTGAAACGTCCTTGTTTAGGGGTCTACTTTTTAATTTTGCTTACCACAGACTTCATCCGTTCGTGAATTCGTCCATTGGTCGCTAAACAATATCCATCATATATCGAAGTCTTCTCTCCTTGGTAATCGGTCACTTTTCCCCCAGCCTCTTCTACCAAGAGAAAACCCGCAGCAACATCCCAAGAGGAAAGACCTCGTTCCCAAAAACCATCAAATCGACCACTCGCAACACAAGCCAAATCTAAAGCTGCACTGCCAGGCCGTCTAACCGCTAGAGTTTGTTCATTCATCTCTTGAAATACTTTAATCTCAGCTGCCAGCGATTTGGATTTCGAGTAATAAAATCCGGTTCCTACTAATGCCTCATCTAACTTTTTTGTCTGAGAAACTTTAATCCGTTTCCCATTCAAAAATGCCCCTTTACCCTTTTCTGCATAATAGAGTTCTTGGGTAAAGGGCTGATAAATAACCCCTGCCCTAGCCATTCCCTTTGAGTACAAACCAATTGAAACACAAAACCAAGGAAACCCATGAGCATAGTTTGAGGTGCCATCAAGAGGATCGGTAATCCATAAGAGATCCGAATCCCCGTGATACTCTCCTGTTTCTTCTGTAATTATCGAACTTTTAGGGAATTTTCTTAAGATGTTCTTTATTAGATAAGCTTCAGCTGCTTTATCGGCTTCAGTCACAATACCGGCATTGGGTTTAATCTCAATCTTATGCTTTTTGTTGAAATACTTCATTAATATCGCCCCTGCCCCTCGGGCCAGGTCGATTATAAATTTAGCTGAAGGTTCGCAAGGTTTAGCTGATCTCATAGCTTTAAGGAGCCTTTACTTGATTTTTGGCCCTCTTCGAAATTTTTCTAACTTTGGCCTCGGCCTGTTCCTCGGCCTCCATTTTCATCGCTTGAATCAATTGTTGATTTTTCTCCACAATTTTTTCAAATTGTTTTCGTTGAGCTTCATCCAATTCCCACTGAAAAACAACCTCATCAACTTTATTTTCCAATTCATTCATTGATTGGGTTAGATAAGAAACGAAGTTAGCATCATCGTAGGTCACAGGTTTTAGTGGCTCTTTTTGCTCGCGGTAGTAGCACAATGTCTTTCTAATTAGTTTATCAACAGGATGTTGATCTCTCTGCCTATCCACCGCATCTATAACTTTTTCACGAATGGCTAAAATCTTAAAAATTCTAGAAGACAGTTTTCGGTTTGAAGTCACAAGCCCCCTTCCGACCGCTTCAAAATAGTTAATAAAAGGAGAGGGATCGGGTAAAAGCTCGACACAGTTCATAGGCAACGAATAAACTCCCGGTTCTGAAAGCGTTGCGCTGTATACGGAGCTGCACGTCAAAACACTAAAAAGAACTAAAAAGAGTTTTGCCACGGGAGGTTCCTTTCCATTTGATATTAACTATACTATCTTACAGAGTTTAATCGGGCTTAATACGGAATGCAAAATATACCCCTAGAATTTGATCTTTTGGTTTTAGGAAATGAGCCTGGGGGTTTGTGGCTAATTCGGGAATTTTCAAAACTTTATTCTCATGAAGCCTCTATAAAACAGACAAATAAAACCCAAGCTAATTTGGGGTGGTTAAAACTAAGCGAGCCCCCTAGCGGTCTTTATTTGCCCAAAACCACCGCTCATCATTTTAACATTGAAACAAAAAATCTTTTTTCTGCTGAAATTGCTTCTACTCAGAGCCTATTTCGGTGGAGCCCTGAAAAGGTTTTTAACCACTTTTCTAGTCTACCCAAAGTTTTTAAAACCCGTTTTATGCAATCTCTAAGTCCCCCGAATTCCAAAGAGCGACAGGCGATTCGAGTGGCTTTAAATCAGCAACCAGAACTTTTAACTTACGCTCAGGCTTTGTGGAAAAAGATAGGACGTAGTCGCAAGATGACTCCTGAACTCATGGTTTGGGCGGCTCTTCAGGCCACAGAGCTTTCCCAATACGATCCCGAAAAACTAGTCTCTGAACTTACCCACTTAAAAACCTTTGACCTATCTGAGCACCAAAAATGGGTTTCGATTGAAAAAATTTCCTCTCCCAATGTTCAATCCAAAGGAAAAATTTTTAAAATTACTCTCTCTTCCGGAGTGACACTGCTTACAAAGTTTTTAGTTCTTAACTTAAGCCTCCGCCAGCTTAGGACTCTTAATGCCAACTCAAATCTTATCTCTTGGGCTCCAGACATAGAGCCTATCCTAAGCCGTTTTTGCCATTATCCTATCACCCTGGAATTTGAAAACTATCGACTTCCTCAAAACGTACAACCCCTAACCCTTCTTTTAGATGAAGAGATCCTTCCCGAGCCCGATATCGAGATGTGGCCTATGGCTGTAACCTCCTATCAGGACAAACAATCGATAACTCTTTGGACCACCGATCGAGCTGAGTTTTCCTATGAAGGGGTTAGCCAAAACATAAAAAAAGCTTTAGGCCGATTCCACTACCACTTTCCACAGGCTCTTAAAAAAACAATAAGCCAGTCAATCTCATTGGGGCTAGATTCTTGTTATTGCGATGAACAACGGGCTATTACGATTCAACAGATTGAGAGGGATCGTCAAGAGCTCTATGGCGTATCGCTGCTACATGTTCGAACCCGAAAAAAAGGGATCTACTCCCTTCTTCCTGCGCTGCATTGTACACTCCCCTATCCCTTAGGGCCTCTCACTGGAGCTTGTGAGATTTTAAAAGACCTCTTTAGCAGAAAAACTCTTAAGAACTATAGCCCTGAGAAAGGGATAAGTTCTTTAACCTCTCCTTGAGTTCTTTCTGATAATTCGATAAAAGTTTCGAATGCCTTTTTTCAATTTAAAGCAGAAACTTGCAGAGCAAATCTCGACGGCACTTTCACACCCAGAGATTACAAATGAAACCATTCTTCAAGAGCTTGGGGCTCCGCCCAACTTACAAATGGGCCATGTGGCCTTACCCTGCTTCAAACTAGGTAAACTCCTTAACAAGCCAGCGGGAAAGCTTGCGATTGAGCTCGCCGAAAAGTTTACTAGCCCTTTAGCTGTGGCTAGTGCTCTAGGCCCTTACACCAACTTCAGATTTAAAACGGCCCAGCTTTTTGAAACAACCCTTTCAGAAATACTGACTGAAAAAGATCTTTATGGTTCTGAAAAACAACAATCTCCAAAGCTTATTGTATTAGAGTATTGTTCACCCAATATCGCAAAGCCCCTCTTCTTTCATCATATCCGAAGCACACTGATTGGAAATGTCCTAGCTAATATCTGTGACTTTTTAGGTTGCAAAACTGAACGAATTAACTTTGTAGGAGATTGGGGGACTCAATTTGCTAGACTCTTGGCAGCTTTCGAACTTTGGGGTCATGAAGAGGAGCTTTCATTAAACGATCTAGACCGATCGATGAAGCATCTTCTTAAGATCTACATCAAATTCCATCAAGAGGTGGAGAGTCACCCCGAATATTTAGACAAAACTTCCCAATGGCTCCAACGGCTTGAGGCCCAAGAGCCAAATGCAACAAAACTTTGGAAACTCATTCGAAATATCAGTGTAGCCAATATGGAAAAGACCTTGAGCAAAATGAATGTCTTTTTCCATCATACTGAAGGGGAAAGCCTCTATATCCCCAAAATAGAGAGTTCGTTAAAAGAGATTAAAGCTAAAGCGGATGCCAAGCTCAGTGAAGGGGCCTATATCGTTGAGCTCCCAGATATTGACCCCCCCGCTCTAATTCAGAAAAAAGATGGCACGACGCTTTATTTAACTCGAGACATTGCGGCTGCTATTGAACGTTTCAATCGATTTACATTCTCTAAAATGTATTATGTTGTTTCTGAACAACAGAGACTGCACTTTAAACAGCTCTTCGCCGTTCTTAAAAAAATGGGCTGTGGCTTTAGTGACGCTTGTGAACATCTCTCCTTCGGCACTGTGCATTTCGGAAAAGAGAGAATGTCGACTCGAGAAGGAAGAGTTATTTATCTTGAGGATGTCTTAAAAGAGGCTACAGATCTTGCACTTGAAGAGTGCACTAAAAAGAATCCTTCACTAGCCGGAAAAGAGGATATCGCTCAAAAAGTTGGAATCGGAGCCATTATCTTTGGAAATCTTTCAGCTCATAAACAGCGAGATATTGAGTTTCATTGGGAGCATGTTTTGGCCTTTGATGGCGAAACAGGCCCCTATTGCCAATATTCCGCAGTGAGATGCCAATCACTTTTGAAAAAGGCTCAAGAGGCTCAGATTGAATTTAAGATCCTAGCTCAAGTTCATAATTATATTTTTGCCTCTGAGGAAGAGGCTTTGATTCTGGAGTTAGCTAAGTTCCGCGGAGTTTTAAAAAGTTGTCTGCAAGATAATGAACCTTACCATTTAACCCATTATCTTATCGATGTTGCGAAGACATTTAACCGCTTCTACTATCAACATTCGGTTCTTCAAGCGACCGAGTTGATACAAAAACAGGTTCGACTTAATCTGGTCCAAGCGACTTATCAAGTTTTACATAATGGGTTAAAACTCCTTGGTATCGACACTCCAAAGGAAATGTAACTTTGGCAATTAAAAAAATTTTAATTCTCCGCTTTAGTAGTCTAGGGGATATTGTAATGACGACAGCCATGATTCGCTGTCTCCGCACTCAATTTCCCGAAGCTCAAATTGACATGGCGGTGAGAAAAGATTTTTTTGATCTTATTAAAGACAATCCTAGACTCACCCAAAAGAGAGCTCTTTCACGTGGAGAGGGGCTTAAAGGTCTTTTAGACCTCAGACAATGGATTCAGACTCAGAATTACGATGTCATCTATGACGCTCATCGTTCTCTGAGAACACGATTTCTCATGCCCTTTCTAAAGGCCCAACAGAAATTCTATTTTCAAAAGCACTACTTAAAACGATCACTCGCTCTTACTTTTAAGCTTCCGCTCTTAAAAAACTGGGGCCGTTTTCTAGAAAGATATATTTTGCCCTTAGCTCCACTCGGAGTGAAGTACGATGGTAAAGGGCCCGAGCTTTTTATCTCAAGCGAAACACTTAGCCGAGTGGCTTTAAAGTTTCCAATCACCCAGACCTCTCAATTTAAGGTAGGACTGATTCCATCGGCTCAGTGGTCTGGTAAGCGCTGGCCCTTAAACTACTTTCGAGAGCTTATCGAAAAAATGATCACTGAAACCTCTTATTATTTTATTCTTTTTGGAGGCCCTTCAGATAATTTTTGTGAGGAGCTTGCTAAAAATATCCCTCCGGAAAGGCTCACCAATCTTCAAGGTAAATGTACGATTGAAGAATCGGGAGCTATTCTTAAATCCTGTTCATTCGTTATTGCCAATGACACAGGTCTTATGCACATGGCGGATGCTTTAAAAAAACCCTCGATTCTTTTTCTAGGGCCCACCAGTCGAGAGATGGGTTGTCTCCCCTATCATCCCAAATCGATAGTATTAGAAAAAGAGATGTGGTGCCGTCCCTGTTCTAAAAATGGACAATCCCCTTGCATTAGAAAAGAGAGATTTTGTTTAACCGAAATCACCCCTCAAATAGCCTTAGAGGCTGTTAAGAGAATGGGGCAAGCTTTAGCATTATGAGCTTTTTAGGTTATCAGATCTTCTACTGTGCACTTTGGATACTAAGTTTTGGATTTGTTCCCTTTTCTAAAAAATTACGCGTAGGTCTTTTAGGGAGAAAAGGGTTAAGCCAAAGGCTTGAAAAGGCCAAAGAGTCTTGGTTAAAGCAGGGGCTCAATCCCCATCCTTATTGGTTCCATTTCTCTTCGGCAGGAGAATTGGAACAGGCTATTCCCATAGCTGAAGAGCTAAAGCGGCGAGATTCTAAAACCGCAATTCTTTTCACCTTCTTTTCTCCTAGTGGTGAAAAGGGGATCAAACTTGAAACCGCTCGACGCGAAAAGGCTCAGCGTCCTTTACCTTGGGATACTGCCGATTATTTGCCTTTAGATCTATCTTGGAAGGTCGCTAAAGCTCTTACTATCGTAGATCCTAAAGCTCTTATTCTTATTAATAGAGAGTTGTGGCCAGCCCTGCTTCATGAAGCTCACAGGAGAGCTATTCCCACCTATCTGTTCTCCTCCTTTTTTTCAGTCTACAAAACTAAAATGCTTAAGGTTTGGCTGCCTTATCTTAAACTCTTAAAGTGCATTGGAACTGTAGGGGAGTCCTCGACCCAAATTCTTCTTAAGACCGAATCCACCTTGAGGGTGAATTCTATCGGGGATACCCGAATTGAGAGAGTGCTTGAGAGAAAAAAACTTCAATTAGCCCCTCCAGCATGGGGGACTTTTTTAACTGCAAAATCCTTATTTGTAGGGGCTAGCCTCTGGGAGGAGGATTTTGAGGCCTTAAAACCCACTTTAATAAAGCTGGCCAAGGAATTTCCTCAATGGAGGATCTGTTTAGTTCCTCACGAACCCGAAGAGTCGATGATTTTGAAAATTAAAAGTTGGGGCAAGGAGAATGGGATTACATTTCGAAGATTTAGCCATTTTCTAAAGACTCCAGATGAAGTTTCTCCTCTTATTATGGACTCTTTGGGACTATTGGCTGAACTTTATCGTTTTTCTGCTCTCGCTTTTGTCGGGGGAAGTTTTAAAGCAAGGGTTCACAATGTTTTAGAGCCTGCGGCCTATGAAAATGCAATCGTCACCGGCCCTTTTATTGAAAACTCTTTTGAGGCCATGGAGATGAATCGATTAGGCTTAGGTTTAGAGAGTGTGAACGACTCTCAACTCCTTCTTAAAGTTATTTTAAACCGAATTAGCGACGTGTCATTCGCGAGATCTGAGGGGCTAAAGGCCTATCAATATCTTCTCGACCGCCAAGGGGCCTCCCGCCGATATTGCGAGCTCCTCCCTTGCTAGCAGGACATCTCTAGAAAAAGATAGTTATTTCCATTTCAGTTTTGTATATGGACCACGTACCAGGCTAAAAAGCGAATAACATATCGCGATAAGAAAACAGAACAACGCATAAGGCATGCGAAAAGGATTAACTATATTTTGCCGTCTAAGAGGCCCTTGCCTTAATATTTTAAAAAATTGCGCTACGAAATTAGGATTTGGCAGATTGTCTTGTTGGGCTCCTAGCGTTTTATGACGAAATAACATGATTAATGACGAAGTTGTAATTTTCCATTCTTGAAAATTGCTTTTCTTCCTCAACCGACAGCCACCTATTGGAGCTTTAAGATGTATTAGACTGACGTCAGAATAGAATTTAATTTTGCCTCCCGAAGAACGAATTCGAAAGGCAACATCGTCTTCCTCTCCCCATGACGGACCTATAAAAGCTTCGTCACTTCCTCCCACAGAAATAAAGACCTCTCTTCTAACACTACAATTACATCCCCTCCAGGTGGGTACCTCAGCCCCATTTTCGAATCGAAAGACACGGAACTCATCTGTCTCATAGTCTTGTAGACGGGCATACAAAATTTCGCTTGAGTACATTCCTATGGGCAATTCATAAACCTGCCCACATATTCCTGCAAGCTTCATGTCACTAAAAGGAACAATATGTTTGTTAATAAAACTGGGATTTAACAACACATCATCATCAATGAAAATCAATATATCGCAATGGCTTTCGAATGCCCCTCGATTACGAGCTTGCGTGACCGACGGAACATTTTGCTTAATTCTCCGAATGACACGATTTTGATGCCATTCCTGCAATTGTTTTTCCACATTTTCTGAATATTCTGGAGTCTGATCAATAACCAATATTTCATCCGCTGGACGATCCTGTTTTAATAGGCAAGCTACTGTATTTAACAAAGTCTCTTCCCTTAAATAGGTCGGTATAACTACGCAGACCGAGGGAGGTTTATTTTTGTTTTCCTGAAGTTTGATCATGAATATTAGTAATGATATCCAGCAGAGTCTTCCCTGGGTTATAATCTATCCAATTCAAAGTTTTCTCACGCGCATTAAGGCCCAACTGCTCCCACTGATCTTTCCTCTCCCAAGCTCTTTCAATAGTAGCATCAATACTTTCTTCAGTTACCTTCAACGCAACGAATCCACTACTCCCATCTTTAACTAACTCCGTGTTTCCACCTATATCTGTTACGATAGCACACCTTCCACTAGTCAGCGCCTCTACAAGCGCTATAGGAAGTCCTTCCCGTCTCGACGGAAAGATAGCTATTTGGTTTTTGCTCCAAATTTTAGAAAGCTCAGGTTCATATCCACAAAATGTTACTCGCCCTTCCAAATTAAATTTCGCAACCATTTCTTTTAGTTTTTTCTTGTCCGGCCCATCACCATAGAGGTTGAGTCTCCAATCACGATTAGACCACTTCGCTTTCCCCAATACTCTCAGTAAAATATCTTGCCCTTTATCTGCGATGCAAAGACGCGCAACTACAGCCAGTTGGGCCGGCTCCATTTTAGGAAACTGGATATAGCGAGAGCCCCGTTTAATTGGGTTTTTTATCAATGCGAATTTATTCAATGGTAGCCCTAGTTGCTGCTGTAAAAGAATTTGATGTCGGTTTGTGACAGTAAATATTGTTTTGGCTCCCTCATAGAAAGGCCGTGCTTTTTCAAGTGTTTCCGGATCGGGCATCTGTGTTTCATCATGGCTTTGGATAATCACGATATAGGGTCCATTAAATTCCCTGACTCGACGGAAGATATCGGGTGCCATCAATGCCGAATAGGACATGCCTTCACTAATACAAAGAATATCAGGGGAAAATTCGTTAAAGGATGGATAGCGGGCAAGAAAACGCCTGCATCTACTATACGCGGCTAGACACCAACCATATCTCTTCTTACTCCAGAGAACGTATCTAAAAATGATTTTAGCCCTCTTTTTCAACAAAGACTTAATTGAGTCGGAAATTTTGGGCCAGGAACTGACTTCAATGATTAGTTTGTGGTTTTCTGCTAAAGCGAAAGATGCCATTTCAAACCAAAGTTCCTCGCTTCCACCCCAGATTGCTCCACTCATTGTACTAAGAATATAGATTCTCACCTGTTTTTTTCCTGCTAAAGTTGATCCCATTAGGGACTGCTCCATTCAATAAAGGAAAATCCTGATCGATCATCGCTCATCCAACTGGCATACAATTCACAGAACGAATATACTAAATACGCTCCAAAATAAAAGCATTGCTCAAATAAAAATTGGAGTTCGCATTCATTTCTATATTTCGCCTGAGAAAGGCTCCCCCCTTGCGAGATAGAATAATTCGTCTCAAGACTTTAAAAGCGGTGGCAGTGATCCAAGAAAACAGGCCGGGTCGTTTCAGTTTGAAATAACAAGAACCGAATAGAGTCGCCAAGAGATCCCAGTTATTACCCAACGTGAGAGATTGAATCACTTTAAAACCATGTGCCGCTGATGCCATCTTTAAAGCGTGTACAGTGGGACGCCAATAGTCATGGGGTTCCTCGTGAGGACGGAAAAAAAAGGGGCAGGTGATGATGACATGAGTGCCGGGTTTCGATAGTTCATAAATATTGGCAAAGGCAATATCCCAATTAAAAACATGCTCTAAAACTTCCGTACACAAAATGAGATCAAAGGGGGCCTTAGTCCCAAATTTACCCATGAGTCCAGGATCCTCGAGCGATGCAACGACGTCCACACGCTCATTTTTATTCTGGAAATAATCCATACTAAAGTATTTGGCATTAAATTGCTCAATATAGCCTCTAAAGGGCTGCCCACCGCAACCCAGGTCCAGAACGCGTTTGGGTAATGGCCCTTCGATATCCGACAATTCCTGCTTAAGCGAGGTTTCAATAAAGTTTCGTAAAAGTGGAATAATGGCCGTGCCCTCGTATTCAGCGCAAAGATAATTCGTCCTTTGCTCTAGCTGTAATCGGGGCTCTGAAACTGAATATGGGTCCTTTAAAGATTGCAAAGTCATACCTCCTTATCGGTGTCTCTACAGCTTGAGTTAAGCAGTGTTACAGATAGTAAGTTTAACTATAAAGCGAAAAAACACTTCAAAATAACGGCGAAAAACCGCCTAAAAAACTTTCATCCTTCGGTGTTTGGGTGATCCCACCCAAAGTAAAGCCGTACCTTTGGGTGGTACCTTTGGGTGGTACCTTTGGGTAAAAAAAAACGGCGAGCCTTACGGCCCGCCGTCCTTTACGCTAACTTAACGAAATAATTAGAACTTGGTTCCGAACATGATACGGAAATCGTGTTCGCGTTTTGGATCATTTGCTCCAGTGCCATGTAACTTCAAGTTTCTTGTAGTGAAGGCAGCACGAAGGCGTAGTTTATCCCATTCGTGAGTTAAAGCAGCACTGAGATTCCAGTTTGATACGGAATCAGCAGTAGCCACTTTAGTGCTTACCCAGTCAATTTTAGCACTGGCATTCACAACACCTAAGTCAACCATAGGCTCAACCCAAACGTTGTGAGTCTTAGTTGTACCAGCTTCGGAGTCATCTGTATTTTCTTTGGCATACATATACTCAACATTAGCTCCGAACATTCCCATCTTTAGATTAGCCCCTCCAGAGACGCCTAGATCCAAAGGACCTCCACGCCATCTGCCGGTGTAACCAGAGACTACAGGCGCAATGTTCATTCCGCCTGCCTTGGTGTCGGTACTCCATCTAGCTGCAGCTGCTGGCATATTGCTATGAGCTAAGCCACTACGTCGACCTTCCAACACAGCAACCTCTAAGTTTCCTACATTGCTGAAGGTTGATTTGATTCCTAGATCCGCATCCCAACCATTATCTTTTTGGTTGGTGAACCCTGTGGAATAGTAGTAGCTATGGCTATCATAGCGTGACCACATATTTTCCATACCAAATGGAGTTCTCACAAAACCGAACTGAGAGGTCATGTGATCACCGCATTTATGCTCCACATAGGCCGCCTGAGTGGCCATAGAAAGAGCACTGAAAATGTCGCCATCAAGAGTCAAATTATCGAACACCTGCTCACTACTGTTCCAGTTGGTAGCTGTTGTTGCGTTGCCTGTCGATGCTGCAGCCCAATGCTGATCTACAACAACTTTCACCTTGTCGGACACGTTAACGTTAAACTTCATGTTAAGGTCATCAATGAAGAATTGGCTTCCTTTTGTAACCGAATCCCCCCATGAATGGGCGTAACCGCCCTCAAATGATCCTCCGATCATTAGACCTTTTTTCTCCTCAGTGCCCTGTGCTTGAACAGCCAACACGAGACCTAGAGTTCCTAATGCTGCTAACTTCAAGTGTTTACTCATTATCCCCTCCTGTGTATTTACTGCTTTTTTAAAAGATACTTTTTAACTACGTACTACATGTAAATGCTTCGTCGTTAAAAGTTAGTGTATGGTAACTCATAGTAATATACCTCACGTTTTTCACTTGGCAAACTTTTCTAACTACTTACCGCGTCGAAATTTTCACCGCATCGCGCAGATATAATTACCATTCATGTAAAATGCTAAACCCTTTAAAGCAAAGAGTAAAATCTTTTTTTTTCTGCAAGTTCCCAAAACTTTTTAGCAAAATTTCTGGCCTTTTTTTTAAACATGAGTTGTTAAACGCGGAGTAGATAGAAAGTGAAGAGACTGTCTTTTAAAAATTCATAGATAAATTTGTAGAGCCCCTCAACTGCGTGATCCATTTTCCCCTGAAGCGCTTCAGTAAATTCACTTGGAATTGGATAGGCCACATATTCAATCTCAGAGGAAAATTTTTTGAATAACGCAAGCGATCGCGACATGTGATAATCGCTTGTCACTAAAATCACGCGCGTCACTTTTTTAGTTCTCAAAATTTTTGCGCATTCAATTCCATTCTCAATAGTAGAGGTCGACTGCGCTTCAAGGATAATTTTTTCCCAAATGGCTCTCAGATCTAATGAAGAGGCCGTTTGAGCATTAATCAGATCGGTCAGTGTCGCCCCTTTACCAATGCCTGAAATAATTAAAAACTGACTGCCCCGTTGAATGAGCTGTTCCAAAGCCACTCGAATACGATTTCGGTCCCCGGTCAATACCACCATGCCCTCATCAGGATTTGAAATCCCTGCATTGATCCATTCACCCATCGGGCGGTTAACTTTACCCCTGCTCTCCTCTTTAAGAGCTAGATCCGCATAATAACGGTAGTCCTTCCAATAAAGAAAAAACCTAGCCCCCACAAAGAGGATAAGAAGCGCTAAGAGAGCAAAAAAGGCCTTTTTAATCCATTCCATATTAGGTAACCATCTTAGGTGAATTATGCTTTTTTACAACAATCCCCTTGAAATCAGGTCGTTTTTTAACTATGACTTAAGCCTTATTTTAAGCTAACAATAGCTAAACAGGAGTAGAAGCCGTGGCTAGAAGATGTGTCATTTGTGAAAAAATCCCCGTAACTGGTAATAAAGTCAGCCATTCCAATATTAAAACAAAGGTTCGCCACTTTCCTAATCTTCAAAAAGTTCGAGCAGTTATCGATGGAGTGACTCAAAGAGTTTATGCTTGCACCCGTTGCTTACGTTCAGGTTTCATCGCAAAGCCTGTCGTAATGAAACGTCCCGTTCAAGCAGCTAACTAATTTTTATCGGGTTCAGCCCCGACAAAAATTTATGCCTTCACGAAGCGAAGAATCTCGGCAAATTAAGTCCTCTTAATTTTCTCAAAAGCAGGACAAAAGCTCTTAAATTTTAGACAGGGGCGGTAGTTTTCAAGGCTACCGCCCTTTTTCTTTTCTCTTGGCCCGCCTTGCATTGAGGAGTCTTAAACTCTGACTTCAAAGTCTAAAAAGGAGAACTCTCTAATGACTGAACTTATTTGCGGAAACTCAGAAAGCTTCCAAAAAACCCTAGCTAAAATAGAGCTCTATGCGCCCCACAGCTGGCCCGCTCTCATCTTAGGGGAAACAGGAGTAGGTAAAGAGCTCATTGCTAAAAAGCTTCACGAACTCTCTCCCAGAAAATCAATGCCCTTTATCCCTGTTAATTGTAGCGCGATACCTGCTGGGCTTTTTGAAAGCGAACTCTTTGGCTTTGAGAAAGGGTCATTCTCAGGAGCTATGGCCCCCTCGAAAGGGCTTGCCCGTATGGCCCATGGAGGGACTCTTTTTCTTGATGAATTAGGAGAGTTAGATATTAACCTTCAAGCTAAACTTTTGCGTCTTATCGACTCAGGGGAGGTCAGAGCCGTGGGCTCTCAAAGAATCGAATATATTAATATTCGAGTCATTGCCGCAACCAATGTAGATCTCTATACCGCTGTAAGCGCGGGCCATTTTCGTCAAGATCTCTTAGAAAGACTTTCGGTCTTAAGAATTCCTGTCCCTTCTTTAAAAGAGCGCAAAGAGGATATTCCACTCATTGCGACCGCCATTCTAGAGAGACTCGGGGCTAAATTCAGTCCAGAAGATTTACAGATTTTGAATCTATTTGATTGGCCAGGAAATGTCCGACAATTACGAAATATTCTTATTCGTGCCACAGTGCTTGGAAAAATGAAGGTGACCGACACTCTTTTGAAAACCCTCCTTAAAGAAGAGCTGCGAGACACCACTGTCACCGCTCCACCGCCTGAAAGAGAGGCTTTACTTCAAGGCCCCCTCGAGGCTATTGAGAGAGAGATCATTGTGGATCGCTTAAAAAAATATCATGGAAATCGTAAAGAGGCGGCAAAGGACTTAGGCATTGCAAAATCAACATTACATGAAAAAATACGACGCTGGAAAGAGGATCCCTCTATCAAGAAAACTTGGCCCATGGCTCGTTGGGCTAGTCCTCTTAACCTCGCCTAGTTTGGCCAATACCGATCGTATCAGTTGGATTATTGAACAGATTGTTCTCCCCCCGCTTCCTCCCATTGCGGAGAAGGCGGGGTTTCAGGCCATGGCTCAAGGAGTGAACTATTCCGATGCCTTTTCAATTCTAGGGGACATTCTTTACGATACACGCCTCATCGATGTGGGAATTAAATACTCTGAGCGACTCTTTCCCGCCTGGACCGAAGAGGGGCAATCCCTAAGAATGGAAAGTTTAGGGCTTAAGAAAAGTTTTGCAGCTCAAATAGGACGAAGTTTTTTAACCCAAGAAAATCACTACGGACGATTAAGTGCTGAGATTATCCAATTTGACCCCTCAACTTTTCGGCTTCTGCGTTTAGGTTTTAATACTGCGATTTTTGATACGATAGATGTTCCTTGGATTCTAAGAATTAATTTTCATGTTTTGATCCCCATAAGACAACCCACCCCTTCTTCACGAACTAGACTTTCAGAAACCATTCATGAGGGGGTTGTTCACAACTCGTCATTTGAGATTGGGCAAAAAATAGCCATTGGAGACAAGGCCTCTTTTGAATTGGGGGGAATGCTTCATTGGACCTATCGAACTCGAAAAATCCCAGAAGATTTAGCTCATATAGGACAGCCTTATGAGCACATGCTCTTCTCCTTGGGGCCATGGGCTCAGTATGGCAATAAGACAAGCCAAATCCGTTTAGCCATTCCTTGGCGACTTTGGCTAGATAAAGAAATTTTTAAAAGGGCTGTAACCACTTCAGGAAGTGAAGAGGTTTTAGTGAGATATCCTAATGTGATATCCCTCCCCGATGTGTCTTTGGTGTGGGCTCTTGCCCTTTAGGAAATGGAAACGTAATTTTAGGATCTTTACGATCAATAAAATTTTCATAAGGTCTTTTGCCTACTTTATCCATATCTCTCCACGAATGATTCACAAAAAGTTCCTTAGCATTTTTTACAAAGCCCTCATCGAATTCGTTCATTTGAGAAATAGTCTTTTCATTTTTCTTAAATAGATCTTTGGTTTTCTCGTAAGTTCTGTAATCACTTTCACTGAAAGGTTCTTGCTTAGTCGCTAATTTATCCATCTCCACCTTCAAATCATCTCTCTTAATTTGAGCCTCAATAATCTCCTCTTGTGTCGCCTCCAGACTCTCATCTATAACTTCAGTCTCAGTAATAATATTATTCTCAATGGGCATTGGGGGTCTCTCTTGGATGACCCCTTGAAAAGAGAGATCAGATCCTATTTTTCCAAAGGTAGATTTTCCAGTTGTAACTCCATAAGGAGTCCCGCCTAAATCCCCTAGCTTTTGAATCTGTAAATCTAGCTTCGAGAAATTACTCTCAGTCACTTTAGCAATGGGAAGTGGCAACATTCCTATGCCTTTAAGATCTCTAAGATTTTTAACCTGTTCAGCTAAGGTCGAATCTATCTTCTTGCGATCAATCTCGATACCTAGAGGTTTACCTAAAGAAATCTCTTCTGCCAAAACCACCCTGTTAGGAATGAGATTTTTAACTGAATGTTCAAAAGAGTTTAGCTCTTTAGAGAACTCACTAAGAGACTGCCAGGAGGATTGAGAGGGTTTAAGAAGAGATGGCACAGACTCCACCTCTTGAGCATAAGAAAAGCTTGGATAGAGCCCACCTATAACGATGCTAAAGATAGCCCTAAAATAAAGTTTCTTTAAAGTGTAAAAATAGCCCAACAACACTCCATCCTCTCACACACTCAGGATACGCAACGAATACAGAATACACTTACAAGATGCAAAGAGGCCGCCAGAGAAAAGAAAACAGACCAAAGACTTTAAGTCTTCAGCTTAAGCTTACGAAACAGTACAGTTTTAAAAAGATGATTTGCTTTAAAATAGGAAATTTTATTTTGAAATATCGACTAGAGTTCAGACCAATCGTCGCAGAGTAGCCACCATCTCAATCGCAGTATCAACGGCATCTTTACCTTTATGGCCGTGTTTTCCACCACAACGATCAAGGGCTTGCTCTTCATTTTCGGTCGTAAGCACTCCAAAAACCACTGGAATATTTTGAGCTAAAGCGACCTGGGAGCAACCTTGAGCTACCGTTTCACACACATAATCGTAATGAGTGGTTTCACCTCGAATTACAGCCCCCAAACAGATAATAGCTGAATAAGAAGAGCGACGAAGAGCTAATCTCTGAGCCACTATAGGAATCTCTACAGCCCCAGGAACCCAAACCACTGAGATATCGCTATTGGTAAAACCTTTCTCTTGGGCTCGGGCTAAAGCCCCCTCTAAAAGCTTTGAAGTTATCTCTTGGTTAAAACGGCTAACCACAAAAGCTAATCTGCAATGAACATTAACATTCTGTGAATCAATAATTTCCATAATCAATTAAAAGTAAGGAGATGCCCCATCTTATCCCTTTTAGTTGTTAAGTAATTTAAGTTTTTTTGATTAGGAGCCATCTCTATCGGGACTCGTTCCATAATTTTCAAACCAAAACCATCAAGGCCATATATTTTTCTGGGATTATTGGTCAGAAGCCTCATCTGACTGACTCCTAAATATCTTAGAATCTGCGAGCCAATGCCATAATCTCGATGATCCTCTTTGAACCCTAATTTTCGATTAGCCTCGACCGTGTCTAAGCCCCCATCTTGAAGATCGTAAGCTCTTATTTTGTTGGCAAGACCAATTCCTCGCCCCTCTTGCCTCATATATAAAAGAATTCCCCCCTCTTTTCCAATCATGGAAAGAGAGGCTTGGAGCTGAGCTCCACAATCACATCTCATAGAGCCAAAAGCATCCCCTGTAAGGCATTCAGAATGGGCCCTTACTAAAGTAGGTCTATCTTGGCTTATATCTCCTCGCACTAAAGCCACATGTTGAACGCCATCTAGAACGCTTTCAAAAACTTTCATCGCAAAATCGCCATGGGGAGCTAAAGGCAATTTAGAAGAGGCCACCTCTTTAACTAAACACTCTTTTTTCATTCGGTATTTGATGAGATCAGCCACCGAAACAATTTTTAATCCATGTTCTTTAGCATAAGGAATAAGATCTTTTAGACGAGCCATTGTTCCATCGTCATTCATGATCTCGCAAATAACACCTGCAGGTTCAAGCCCCGCAAGTCGCGCTAAATCCACACTGCCTTCGGTTTGCCCAGCTCTCACCAGGACTCCCCCTTCACGAGCTCTTAAAGGAAAAATATGGCCCGGCATCACCACATCTTTGGGGCCACTTTTGGAATCTGAAGCCACTTTAATAGTTCGTGCTCTATCGGCGGTAGAAATCCCTGTAGTAACTCCTGTGGCAGCTTCAATAGACACAGTAAAAGCGGTTCCGTAAGGAGATTGATTCTCTTTAACCATCATCGGAATATTCAAACGACTTAATTGTAGGTCGGTCATAGCAAGACAAATGAGACCTCGACCGTACTTAGCCATAAAATTAATATGCTCATGAGTGATCTTTTCTGCAGCAACAACAAGATCCCCTTCGTTTTCTCTATCCTCGTCATCCACAAGAATGATCATTCGACCTTCTTTAAGATCTAGAATCGCCTCTTCAATACTAGAAAGGGTCGAGTTTTTCTTAAGAGAATTCATAAGGATTGAACTTTCTGACTAGGATTGTCTTGTATGCTTTTAAAAAGCTGTCTCACCTCATTCACTACCATTTTAGCCATCCAATCACATTCGATGTTAACTTCGCTCCCCTCATTAAGTCGTGATAGATTTGTGCGTTCTAAAGTATGAGGAATTAGCATCACTGAAAAACCATTGGGCGTGACTTCATTCACCGTCAAACTAACCCCATTCACAGTGATACTCCCCTTAGGTGTTAAAAAAGAGAGTCGTGAGGATTCAATCCCCGTAAAATAGATCTCTTTAAATTCAGCTTGATTTTTAATGGAGGCAACTTGAGCCCTCTGCTCCACATGACCACTAACCCAATGACCTCCAAATCGATCCGATGCCTTCATGGCACGTTCTAAATTAACTAAAGAGCCTACAGAGTAGGAAGTAGTAGTGGTGAGTCTTTCGGTTTCAGAAGAGATCTCCACCGAAAAGGTACCCCCCTGAAATTCAGTAACTGTGAGACAAACCCCATCAATCGAAATACTTTCGCCCAATGAAAGCTCTTGAAAGCGACTTTCGATTACTAGCGACATGCCTCGTGCCGATAGCTTACTTTCCCTAATAATTCCGGTATGATCAACTATTCCAGTAAACATACTTCTTACGTTTCCTTGAAGCCCCAAACTAAAGGTCCTGAACTCGTTTTTATACCTCTATGCCTCGCCTTATAGCACTAACCAGTTAACCCCGTACCAGCCCATATTAGATAAATGAGTTGATTTTAGGTAACAAAGCGAGACGCGTCGACAACCGTGTACTCTTGGTACTCGTAGGAGGCGCAACAAAGCTTTGCAACAAAAGCAACCACCCAACGGGTGCGGGGTTAACTGGTTAGTGCTATATACCATAGCCTCTCTTTTTTTTGTGCTAAAATAAACCAGACTAATCTCCTCATAAAACCAGAGGTTTAACTCATTTAAATATGATCACTTCCCCTCTTAAAACCCCGCCGCTTAAAATTGCAATGGTGAGCCCCACTCTGGGAACCGCCTTTGGGTTAGAGCAGGTTTTAATGCTTTCGGTTCAGGGGCTACGAGAACGAGGAATCAAAATCTTTTTGATAGGAGAAATCGCTCACAGCTCTCTTTCTGAAAACGAATCCCCAATTTTAGTTCCGGGTCTATTTTCTACGCCAGCTCTCATAGCCCCCAAAGCTCTACACCGAGTTTTAGAGAACTACAAAAAAGCTATCTCTCAGATTAAACCGGATCTTATTCATTTTTTAGATCAGCCTCATGCCGAAATCATAAAGTTTTCAACCGCTCACTATCCCTGCGTATTAACAGCTCACACAGTTGCCCCCACCTGTCCTGCAAGCCATCGTTTGGCTGAGGAGACCTCTGTTTGCCATAAAAAAAGCGGGTGGAGCTGTTTAATACAAAATAAAACTTACGGCTGTCTCAATGGATTTAAAACCGATCTTCACCGCTCGCATGCTATCTACGATTTTAAGATTAAAAAAAAGGCGACTCAAAAGATACAGGCCATAGTGGCTATTAGTCGCTATGTAGAATCCGCTCTTTTAGAAAATGGTTTCTCCAAAGAGCAAGTAAAGCTGATTTACAACCCCTTACCGGCTTTCAATTCAATTGGGAGATTTAGCTCTTCAAAACCTCTTATCGTTTCTGCCTGTCGCTTAGTCCCTTTAAAAGGGATTGAATATGCTATTCGAGCGCTGAAACTTATTGAACCCCTCGATTGGCAATATTGGATCTTAGGAGAAGGCCCTCTCAAAGATTCGCTCACCAAACTGGTTCAAGAACTCAAGCTTGAAACCAGAATCTTATTCAAAGGCAAACAATCTCGCTCGGAGACTTTAGCCACTATTCAATCTGCCAAAGTTTTTTTACAACCCAATGTCGGACCAGAAGGCTTCGGGCTCTCGGTGGCAGAGGCGCTAAGCCTTGGGACCCCTGCTATTGCTTTTGCTACACCTGCTCTAGATGAAATTATTTTTGACGGCAAAAATGGTTTTCTAGTCCCATCAAAAGATGTGGCTAGTTTAAGTAAGGCTATCGAAAAACTTTTAAGTGATCCAAAAAAACATTCAGAGTTTAGCTCCTACGGAAAAAAAGATACGCCTGAGAGATTCTCAGAGAAAAACTTTATCGACTCTACACTATCTCTATACCAAACTATGGTGACGCGATGACAGCGATCTTTATTGCGGGCTCAATTGGAATCTTATTTCTAGCTGAAATCATTCAACCTCACCCCCAAGACCTACACACTTTTTACATTTGGATGCAGCTGGCTTTCGAACGGGGAATCTTCCATATTTATGAATGGACCCCTGAAGAGGTTTTAACTCGCTTCCAAGAATTTTCCCCAAACTATCCCCCCTTTATTTTTTCACTTTATCCCTTAGCTTGGCTGCTCCATCATTTTGACTCATGGCCTATTTGGCCCTCTATCTACGCTAATCTCTTTTTTAGAATCCCCTTACTATTAGGACATCTTTTTTTATGCCTCGCAATTTTTCGACGCCTTAAAATAAAAGATCCTACTACCTCATCCACCTGGGCAATTATTTTACTATTTCTAAATCCTGCATTTCTCGTGGCAAGTCCCATCTGGGGACAACTTAATTTTCTTCTTTGGGGAACTCTTACCCTTAGCTGTTTAGATTGGGAAATAGACAAACCTTTAACTTCAGCTCTATGGGCTGCTCTCGGAGCGATAATCAAACCTCAATTTGTCATGTTTCTTCCCCTCTTAACTCTATTGCTTGTCAAAAAACGAAACCTCACTTTTTTTCTGAAGTGGCTCGGGACTTTTGCTGTAGGAATTTTTATTTTCTGTTCCCCCTTTATTTTAACTTCAGGACTGGACTGCCTCGCTAAAGGTTATATTCGCTTAACTGGCGGTCAATATGCGGTGGCTGACATAGGATATAACTTTTGGTGGACGCTATTTCAGGGGCTATCCCTTAATCTTGGCTCCCATCTCTTTGGTATTTCCTATGCTCTTATTGCAACTCTTGTAGGCAATAGTTTAGTGGCTCTCATGGGCTATTTTTTCTGTTTTAGAAGTTCTAAGATGGATTGGCTAAAACTTGCCACACTCTCTCTTCTAATCCTATTCTGTTTTTTACCTGGAATGAATCCTCAGTGCCTTGTTTTCGGTACAGCCTTTTTATCTTTACTAGCCATTCAAAAATCGGAGCTTAGATTTGCAGCTCTTCTTCTCTCAACCATTCAGTGCCTTAATTTAGCTTTCAATGCTTTCTGGACCCCCCATACTCGATTCTATCTATCTCTTCCTGTATCGGTTAGCAAAGGCACTGGGATCGCCTGTTTTGTAGGTATTCTATGGATCTTAACGTTGATTATTCTAGAAAACAAAAAACTAAAGCACTCTTAAAAAAGAGCTATTTTTTTGTCTCTTTTACAAACTGAAAGGTGTCAAAAATGGGTTTAATCTCATTTCGATAATCATTAAATTTTTCAGTTCTCGTGGTGGCTGTAAGAATGTAAGCCTTACCCTCATAAACAAAAATGACCTGTTTGAATTTCAAACCAAAATCCCTTTGATTCGCAACGATCTCAACTGTACTTTCTTTGATATAAGGCAACTGAACAGGTTCTACCGATAGGATCTGAAACCTCTGGCTTTTTAGAAAATCTACTGTGTGCTTTTGATATTGAGCGATTAAAGGGGTTTTGCTGTCTTTAAACTTCTCTAAAGAATCGGCCACCACATGAAAACGGGCGTGATATTTTTCATCAGACTGTTTTCTCTGAATTGTAACCAATGTCTGCTGAGCCATATTCTTATCTACCAGCTGGGCCTCAGTTTTCTCAGTTCGACTGGGTAAGAGTTCCCAGTTGGCCTCTGGATATTCAAATTTAAAGTTTGGAGTGGGGGCTTGATTCGAGGACTGAAAGATCGCTCCAAAAACTGACACGGTGAAAAAGCTTAACAAAACAAATATTCGCATCTCTATCTCCAATAAGTGCCCGGAGACTAAGGATTTACATGGGGTTTTTCAAGCATTTTCTCTACTAAAAAGAGAAAGAGTTTATTTTTAGATTCTTTATGCTGAATAGTGGAAGGCCGCTTTCCATGGCTCAAAGACATAACCGACAGATTTGGCGTGTGCGTTAAAAAAATACGGTTTTCATAAAGTTCCGATTAAGCTCTAAGACAGATCATTCAAGGGCAGAATGGATTTTTGTTTAGATTGCGGCGCCCCTATCTGTTTTCCTTTAGTACTAACCAGGATTAAAAAACTGCGTTTTTTTTCGAGGTTTATATTTTATAAGCCCTAAACTTTCTAGCTGGTATCGACAAGGCGTGTATGTTAATCCAGAACTAACTTTGAATGTGCTGAGCGGAAAAGCCCGCGAGTATATGCTAGCAGTGAGATCTTATTACCGTAGAGGTGGAACAATTGTATCCTCGAAGTCATTCGAACAGGTTCTCGATTTTGATATCTTAGCGAGAGCCTTCGGGGTTCCCGGTTTGAATAGTTCCCAACCAATCAACTATCAGGAACTAAGAAGAATTTCGCCATGACGTTTTCGTGGAACATTTCCAGAACACCGTCGGCACTTACTTCTCTTCTAAATAGATGGTGTATTGAGCGGCAAATAGAAAAATTCGGGAAAGAAAATAGATCCATACCACGGCTAGTAAGAACGTAAAAAAGGGGCCATACATCCCTTCGTTGACCTTTTTAAAGTAGAGAGCGTACCCCTGATAACAAGCTCTTCCTAGAATAAAAAAGATAACAAAAAGAAGACTCCCTTTGAGTGCATTTAACCAATGAACCTTCTGGGTTGGCATCACTTTGTAGATCACTGTCACACTTCCTACGACACTAAAAAAGGCAATAAGTGCCGTCAAAGAATTTAAAAAAAGAGGGCTCAAATTATTAAGGTATTTTGGAAAGAGAACCGCCAAGATTTCAGCATCAGTGGTTGAAACTAGAACAAAAGCGGTACTGCCAAGAGTTACAATCAAAAAACAGAAAAAAGCCATTAAGGTAGCCCAAAAACGATTTCTCTCCCCCCCTAAAGTAGAGATTTTAGCAAAAGCAAATTGTAAAGAATCAAAAAGCTCATGGGCTGACCAAATCAAAACCAGAACACTAAAAAAATCCCCAGCGGTATTTTGCTTTAGTACCACCACTAAGCCTTGGGTGACTGTAGGATCAAGAGAAGGAATTAAACGATGAATAAAATGGCCCAATTCCTCGGGAGACTGGTTCAGGGAACTTGTGTGCGAGATAAAAAAATGGCTAGAGATAAAACTTAAAATTAAAAGAGGCAACAAAGAGAATAAAGAGAAAAAGGCTACACTCCCTGCGATAATGCCAATATTATTTTCCGAGGCAAGTTTATGGGTTCCCTGTAAATCCCTAAACAATCCTTTAAGTTGACGACTTAAGATCTGCATATTAACGGTCTTTATCCTTAAACAAAGCCCTCTTAATTCTTATTTTTCTTCAGGATAGTTTTTCTCTCTCCAAGATTTAATACCGCCATCCATAGAGACAACATGTGTGTAACCCATTCGCTGAAGGACTTCAGTAGCAAGAGCTGAACGAAAACCGCCCCCACAATAAAGAACAATTTCGGACTCTTTATTAGGAATTAAAGCTTCGATATCTCGCTCAATGACCCCTTTTCCGATATGCTTAGCCCCTTTAGCATGACCTGATATCCATTCGTTGTCCTCTCTTACATCTACAAAATGAAATTTTTCTCCATTGGAGAGCCTTTTAAAAACCTCTTCCACTGTCGATTCTTTAATCCTCTTTCTAGCCTCTTCACAAATCTTTAAAAATTCAGATGAATGTTTCATAATACCCTCTTTTCTTGTTATGCCTCTTGAAAGGCTCTTCTTAAAAGCGGAATCAAGTCTATTTGAATTAATCTCTTAGCTTTCACTAAATCGACTTCACAAGCCTCTTTGATTCCACTGCACAACTCAGACAAAATTTCATCCTCTAACTTACCCGCTTCAAGTGCGATGCGATAGGGAATCCGACTAAACGATACCAAACGGTAACGCGACATATATTCCCCTGGGAATTCTTTCTCAAGTATCTTCTCAACCTCTTTCGCCATTAAAAATGGTTTATCCGCAACTTTATCCCGCATCTCCACAAAATTATTGACTGCGAGATCTGCAATCGCATCCCCATTGGGTTTTCTACTCTTGCTAAACTCTTCAAACAATGGGCCCCAGGAAATCTTTTTTAAATCAGGGGCTGCTTTTAAAATCATATTCCATAAAACTGCCACATCTTCAAATCCACAGTTCATCCCCTGCCCAAAAAATGGAACAATCGCATGAGCGGCATCTCCTAAAAGCACTACGTCATCCGAATGGTGCCAAGGATAGGCCTTAACTGTCACCATTTGCCCCGTAGGATGAGTTATAAATTGTTCAACAAAATCTGGGATAAGGGGCACCACATCAGGGAACTGCTCTCTAAAAAAGGCTTCAATTTTCTCTTGGCTATTTAAGGTCTCAAAACTTAGCGACCCCTGATTAGAAAGAAATAACGTACAGGTAAAACTTCCTTCGTAGTTAGGCAGTGCAATAAGCATGTAGGATCCCCGTGGCCAGATATGAAGCCCATGCTTTTCCATCTTAAAGCTACCGTGAGGTCCGCAAGCCATATTTAACTCTTTATAACCATGGCTTAACAAAGACTCAGATTCTTCATGCCCGAAATCATCTCTCAAGGTGTGCCGTAGGACCGAAGCTGAACCATCGGTCCCAAACACCCTAACAAAAGGAGTTGTAATCTCTTTTTGTGTTTTATCGTTTTGAAAACTTAAAGTTTTCTTATCTAGATCCGCTTTAATCAATTTTTCCTGGAAATGAATTTTTACCTTTTCAGTAGATTCCGCATAGGTCATCAGCATCTTATTCAATTCCCCTCTGGAAATAGAATAGATACATTCTGAATCGTCTTTCCCATAGCGCTGAAATACCGTTGGACCCGAAATAGGATGAATAATCCTCCCTGGCATCGCAATGGCTTTAGTCATGATCTGCTCATGAACTCCTAGCTTCTCTAAGGCGTAGAGTCCTCTCACTGACATCGCGAGATTAATAGATCTACCAGCGCTAATAGCCTCTTTTCTCATGTCGACACGACGCTCAAATAGATCAACCTCAAATCCTAGTTTTGCAAGAACAGTGGCCAGTAATGAACCTACTAAACCCGCCCCTACAACTGTCATTTTTGAGTCGTTATTTGACATGTTTTTTTAATATCTCGCACAGTTCAAAAACATCTTGAAAGCTATTATAGAGTGGCACAGGTGCAAACCTTAAAACTCCCGGCTCTCGATAATCGCACACAACCCCTTCTTCGCTTAATTTTTTCATTACTGCTTTACCTGTTTTTCCGAACTCTAAAGAAAGGGCACATCCTCGTTCCTTGGGAGTTGAAGGGGTCAGAATCTTTACCAACTTAAATTCATCCTGTTTTAATAAGGCTTCAAAGTAGTGAGTAAGAAGTTCACTTTTTCTTCTTAGATTAGCCATACCTACTTCATCGAAAATCTCCATTGAAGCTCTTAGAGTTGCCATGGGCAAAATAGGAGGATTACTCAATTGCCACCCCTCAGCTCCTGCCATCGGTCGAAACTCAGGCTCCATCAAAAACCGTTTTACTTTATCGTGCCCCCACCAGCCTTCAAGACGAGGACGACTAAACTCTTCGGCGTGTCGCTCATGGACAAAGCAACCGCCTAAAGCCCCTGGACCTGCATTTAAATATTTATAAGAACACCAAACAGCGAAATCAACTTTGTCATCATGAAGTTGAAGCTCTAAATTTCCAGCCCCATGGGCCAAATCTACTCCAAATATAATTTGTTGAGTATGCGCTAGAGTCGCAATCTCTTTAAGAGGAAAAGCTTGTCCTGTTCGATAGTTCACATCTCCAAGTAAAACAAGTGCAATGGAATCTCCTTCCGCCTGAATCAGCTCCTCAAGATCACGAATATTTAAAAGGGTTTCATTCGGACGGGGACGCCATTCCAGAATAGTCTCTTTAGGATCCAACCCGTGAAGTTTTGCATGAGAAGCCACCGCATATTGATCCGAAGGGAAAGCACCTGCTTCGATCACAATTTTATATTTTTTCTTTGTAGGACGATAAAAGGAGATAAGCATTAAGTGAAGATTAACGGTAAGTGTATTCATTACCACCACTTCAAGGGGTTTAGCCCCTACCAGTCGCGCCGTCGAATCGGTTAGAAACTCATGATAGGGATACCAGGGATGTTTTCCAACTTGATGCCCCTCTACCGCAAGAGTTTCCCAATCATTTAAAACCTCATCTACATAGGCTCTGGCTTTTTTAGGCTGAAGTCCTAGAGAATTACCCACAAAATAGAGAACATTTCGCCCATCCTTTTGTTTGGGAAAATAGAATTGCTCTCGATACTTCTTTAGAGGATCAGCCGCATCCATTTTCGTCGCATAAGCAGCCCCTAATTCAAATTGAGTCTCTTTCACCTATTTAAACCTCTCCTTGGTGAGCCCCAACCATTGGAGAGCATTCATTCCCAACAGTTTCTGTCTTAATTGGGGCTTTAATCCCTTGATAGACTCAATAAGTCCCCCAGGATCAGACTCTCCAAGAGGAAAAGGATAATCGCTTCCCATAGAGACTTTATCTTCCCCAAAAGTCTGCATAATATAGAGAAGAGCCATGGGATCATGAACTAAGGAATCGACCCAAAACTTCCCAAGATACTCTCGAGGATTAATTCGATTATCTAAGGCGCAAAGATCTGGCCTCACAAGCCAGCCCTGCTCTACTCTTCCTATAGTGATAGGAAACGCTCCACCTCCGTGAGCAAATGCCACTCGAAGATTAGGCAATCGCTCAAAAACACCTCCGAAAATCATTGAACAAATCGCAAGAGAAACCTCGGCCGGCATTCCCACAAGCCACGGAAGCCAATACTTGGGCATTCGGTCCGTGCCCATCATTTCCCAGGGATGAACAAAGATAGCAGCCCCCAATTTCTCTGCCTCTTGAAAAACAGGGAAAAGTTCACGGTGTTCCAAATTCCATTGATTAACATGTGAACCAATTTGAATTCCGCATAGGCCAAGATCTTTAATACACCGATTAAGTTCCTGAATGGCTAATCCAGGATCTTGCATAGGAAGAGTTCCCAGCCCCACAAACCGCTTCGGATATTGAGCCACAACTCCAGCTATGTGATCATTTAAATATTTAGCAATCTCAAGATTATCTTTACCAGGGATTGCGTAATTAAACATAACTGGAACTGTCGAAAGGACTTGGACATCCACATTGCTAGCCTTAGCCTCTTCGATCCTTTTTTCAGGATCCCAACAATTACTTTCAATGTCTCTAAAAAACCTTCCATCATCCCAGAGCATTTTTGCAGAGCAGGTCGAAGTTTTAGCCAGTTCAATAAAACCCCCATACCCAAACCTCTTTTTAAAACTGGGAATTTCTGGAGGTAAAATATGGGTATGGATATCGATTTTCATTTTTTAGAATGGCCCCGGCCACATTTAGAACAGATCGTAGCTTTGGGATTAGAATAAAACCTATCAAAAACAGGTGGCAGATCTTTTACAATATCTGTCACGTAAAGAAACTCTTCGAAAAGTTTATGATTGCAGCTTTCGCAAAACCAAACAAACCCATCTTTTTCATTAGGCCATCGTTTTCTCTCAATAACTAAACCTACGCTATTAATAGGTCGCCTAGGAGAATGGGGAACCTTAGGAGGAAGTAAAAAGATCTCTCCAGCTTTGATAGGAAAATCGATAAATTCCCCCTGCTCTACCATCTTCAAGTTCATTTCTCCTTCTAATTGATAGAAGAACTCTTCCCCTTGATTGATATGGTAATCGGCACGGCTATTAGGCCCCCCTACAATCGTAATCATAAACTCTCGATCGAGCCAAATCTGCTGATTCCCTACTGGAGGCTTAAGAAGAGCTCGATTATCTGAGATCCATTTTTGTAAATTAATTGGGGGGAACACTCTTAATTCTCTCCTTTTAAAGTGTATAAACCTCTTTTATTTTAAGTGCGAACCCCCCGATTTTCAAGGAGAAGTTCCTCTTGTCGAAAAAGCTCGTCTTAAGATATACTTTTTTCAAACAAACAAATTCTTCGGAGAATTTATGGCCCTTACCCCCTCCAACATGCTTCCCTTAGGAACCCTTGCTCCTGAATTCAAACTTTATGACACTGAGGGTAATTTAGTTGGGCTGGACTATTTCCCAGAGGCCAAGGGCTATCTCGTAATGTTTATTTGTAACCACTGCCCCTATGTCATTCACTTAAAAGAGTCTCTAGCGAAATTAACCTGTGAATATTTAAAGAAGGGAATTGCAATCTTTGGGATCAACTCAAATGATTACCTAAATTATTCTGATGACAGTCCTGATAAGATGAGAGCCGACACGAAAAAATTTCATTACAATTTTCCTTACTTAATAGATGAAACTCAAGAAATAGCCAAAGCTTATCAAGCCGCCTGTACTCCAGACTTCTTCCTTTTCGATCAAAACAAAAAGCTAGTGTACCGTGGACAATACGATAGTAGTCGCCCCAAAAATGGGTTTCCAATTACAGGCAATGATTTAAAGAGGGCTCTAGATGCCGTTCTTACTCATTCGATGATAAGCCCTGAACAGATACCCAGTATCGGATGTAATATTAAATGGAAAGATTAAGTGGAATCAATCTAATTTCGATATGAATCTAAGTGGTTAGACGAAGTTTTTAGAGCTTTTTAAAAAGTTCACTAAATTTGATTCCATACAAATTACAAATCTTCCATAGCGTATAAATGGTAAAATTTTGTCCTGCTTCGATGCGCTGTAAATGGCGCCAGGACTTCCAGCCATGCTCTTCGGTTCCTTCTAAAGTCCAACCTCGATCAGTCCTTAATTTCTTAATTCTTTCTCTTAGAATCTTCTGAAACAGAATAAATTCTTCTTCTTTCTTTTCCATGGCAAATATCCCGATGCTTGACCTGTTGTGGTTATGATTTTTATTATTCTTTCTTGTTTTCACCTTAATCCTCTTTATTATTTTGTGTACTCCAGATAAGATGTATTCCATTTTTTAATTCCTACCCCCATTTTTTTATCTAACTTTCTTAAGAGTTATCTTACTAATTCTGCGCTGCCCCGAAAGGATGTAAAAACCTTCAAACTCAAGTTCATCCAAAGAAAACTGTCCTTTAATTTGAGCCCATTTATAACTGTCTAGCTCGCCACTAGTCAGAACTAGAGCTCCATCGGATTTTCTAAAGGTTCCGTAATTAAAAGGAAGATTGATGAATTGAGTTACTAATTTTCCCATACAGCTATTGGGTCCGTCTTTAGTGATGGTAAGCTCAACGGGTTTATCATCTAAAAAACCTTGATAGGTCCCTGAAAGATTTTTTGGGATCTTTCTCTTCTCAGTAATAAGAGGGGAAAACTTTAAAATCTGCTTCCCCAAAAAAGGCAGATTGACCAAGTTATTAGTCACTTTTCCCTCAACAGATGTCTGATTATCCTGCATCGTAATTTTAAATATCATATCCCAAATTTGATAGGCCCGATGAGAATAGATCGGAGAACCCTGTGCAAAATGATGTGCTTCAAACAGATCTTTCTGTCCTTCAAAGGCCACATAAAAAAAACCATAATCAACGGGATATGAAGAGTTCCCATTCTGATACATAGTGAAGGCAATGATATATTTTCCATCTCCCGTAGAGGATAAGATAAAAGTCCCTACCTTATCTCCAATCGTTATGTCGTAAATTCCCTCAGCATCCTTCTCATTAATGGCTCCCATCACTGCAATTCGATTGCCTAACTGAGTAATAAATTCGGTTCTCTCGCTAATTCCAAAGTCTTCATACTTTTGTTTTAAAACCCCCAAAATATTTTTAAGAAAACTTAATTGCTCTTTTGGGACCTCCTGTTCACGATATAGAGAAAAGAGCATATTCCCTAGCTCCACCCATTGAGTAGGCATCATGGCATCAAAAGCAGATTTCAATCCTTCAAATTCAATGCTCCCGCCTTGAATCAATACCTTCCCTAGCCCGTCGATTAAAAGGTTCCCGGGAAATAGCTTAATAGCTATGGATAAATTACCAGGGTACTTAGATAAATTTACAGCAAGCTTTGCTATCCAATCGAGCTGCTCAAGTAAAGAGCGGAGCTCTTTAGTCACAACCATTCTCTGCTGAATAAAGTTAAACACCTCTACCATAGCTATCTGTCCCTGAACTCGATGAATAACCTCCCCCAATTGTGCTACTGAAAACTCTCTACTTTGCTTGAGAATAGCCTTAACTGTCTCAGCCTGCAGTTCTTCATATTGACCGATCACAAAAGCTTCACTCTTAAACTCTCTAATAACCTCAAGTGAAATTGAGATCCCCACATTCAACTTCATAAACTCATCTACTGTAGAGGCTCTTTTTAAAAGATCAGATTGTACCTGTGCCGCTAAGTACCGAGTTTGATTATCCGCATACTGAAAAAAAACTCTCAAAAACTCTGGGGAATCCGAAGCAAACCTCACCCATTTAATAGCACTCTTTGTTAAGGCTTGAGATAAAGACAATACCGGATTAGCACCATAACTCTCAAAATCCAGTTTAATCCCAACCTGTAAAAGCTTAGGGATAATTTCAATTAAAGGAAATAACTCCTCTTTTGTAGAAATTTGAGAAGCTATTCCTTGAAGCTCACTCGTTACCTTAATGAACTCGAGACGCCCTAATGATGCACGTTTCAACACCTCCTCAGCTGTAGGAGTAGCTGCGACAAGATGCTGAGTTATTCCAAAAACAAAAAGCATCCCCATCTTAAGAAATAATTTAAAAGTAAGTCTTCTAGCCATAATAATATTCAATCAGAACTTTTCTAACGGAACTCCTTTCTCAAAACTCCTCTAGCGCTTCAGGGGTTCGAAGTAAGGGCTGACTACCGATCCATTTCTTTAGATCGACAAACTCATATCCAGCCTTTCGAGTCCCTTCAATTAATGCTTCAATCGCTGAGACATCTCCTACAAATCTTGCCAACCCTTCATTACTGGTCTCTTCAAGAAGAAAGGGGTGGAGAAAGAAGGAGGCCCAAGCATCTCTCATCTTTCTATTTCTCTTCATAATTCGTACCATGTCATGAATAGTAAGAGTTCTTAAGACCTGTTCGTTAAGGTAAGCTTGCACATTTCCTACATTCTCTGGAATAATCCTCTGTCCATAAACATCTCCAAAGACCTCATAAGGATAAAATTGCCCACTGGGGAGAAGAACTTTTGGAAACTCCACCTTGAGATCGTCAAAATATTTAAGCCTCTGCCCTTCGAGGGAGCGGTCAGGAGACTCAATATTTAAATTAGCAGGCAATTTTAAACTCCCAGTTTTACTAAAAGGGAAGTAGATCATTCGTCCAATACTCCAGTTAAAAAGTCGACTAAATATAAGGTAGTCCAAAGGGGAGGCCTGATAGTGAGGGGTCACCCATGCAATCGGATTAATTCCGACATCAGAGAAAAGATGTCGACCTTCCTCTATACGATTAACTACATAAGAGGCTGAATCTCTATCCACAGGAATATTATGGACTCGATCCCAGAACTCAAAATCATCCCCTGACATCGCTGTAAAAGGATTGGGACGAGTCCCATATTGATGAGTCACCCCATGAAAAACGACACTCCCTCCACGCTCTTCAGCATACTTCAAAAAATCCACAAAATTTCTATTTTGCGTAATAGGAACAAATCGATCTTCAATCTTCTCCTCCGCAACTCCTAAGGGATCGGTAAAAATAGGGATCACAGTCATACTAAAAGGGACTTTGTGCTTATAAAGAAGATCGGTCATTTGATAGAGCTGCCATAATTGAAGCTTCGGATGAATATCCTCCAATCGAAAAAGAGCGGGCCGGTTATTGTCCTGTCTTCTAGGTTTTTCATTCAATACATCAAATAAAATATCAGCCAAAATTAGATAACGATCTTCCTCGGTTGCAAATGAGAATGGACTATCAGCGACATACCAATGATTTTGATTCTTCAAAATGTATGGGGATTTCACCCCCTCTTGAGTTGAATGCTGCGCCCAACTAACCACATATTTCGAGCTTTCGGCATTAAGAAGCTTAAATAGAACAATTTCGAAAGATGCTAGGAACGACTTTCGATTCTGAAGATCAAAGTCTCCAAACTTATTAAAAACCTCCTCTTGATAGGTAAAAGATTTAAAAAAACCGGGGCGACCTTTGGCGTCCAATTTCTCATAGTCCAACGCAGACAATCCCGTAAACTCCACACCCCACAAGCTAGCCAACTCCTCTTTAGGAATCTTCCAAATTTGATATCCCGCCCACACTACATTTTTTTTCGTTTTAATATAGTCTTTGATAAATGCATCTGGAATTTCGGCATCATAATAGGTCCCAAGATAAAAACTGGCCTCACAATTCTCTAGCTGTCCGCTCTTATAGTTTTCAATTGGACGAATGACCTGTTGATAATTTGGAAAGTGGCCCAAAAGATTCTGCAATAGGATAGTATGAATTCTTCCAAAGTAATACTTAGAGGAAGCCTTATCAGCTCTGTCATAATACAGCTGTATGCATTTCATGCTCTCGGCATTACTCTCAGAAAATCGACACCCTATAAACACAAGTAAAACCGTAATTATAATATATCCTATTATTCGATTCATACCGCCTGCCTCTCCTGAGCTTTGATATTTATAGATAGAATCGGTTCGACACCAAAACCCAGAGGTAACTCATGATCAGTTTTGACCCATTTTACTGGCTCTTTACGCATTCGAGAGGTCACTGAGTGTAAAATCGCATTGAAACAGGCGACTGAATTAACAAAAACAGAAAGAGGCCATCTGATGGGTAAAAGCCAAAGAGCACGAACCCCGTAGACTCTGAACACACAAGCGGATCGCTGTACCAGTCTATTTAACATCAACAGGGAGTTGAACCCTAAGGCAGTTCCAATAAAAATCAATTCCGTTTTCGAGAGGGGCAATTGTTGCATGGAATGGTTCAAATAGAACAGTGCCATCAGCATGGCTGTAGGATATCCAATAAAGGCTAGTATATTGGTCGCAAGGCCTCGTCGATCTCGATACAGAAAATACCGATTAATAAACGAACCACACCATCCTAAGTTTCTCCAGCCCTGAATGGATATCCCCGTGGTCCATCTCGTCTTTTGACGAATAGAACGCATAACCTTTTTTGGAAAATATTCTCTGGTTGCAATATAGTGAGGTCGATGACTCTGAGGATCTTGAAACCAATAACAGGCAAATGTCCCCTTGAATTTTAAAGCATGACTTCTGATCCCAAGTTCATAATCCTCTGTGAGACTATCTTCGTAAAATACCCATCCCTGCTTTCTATACAAGGAATCAGCAAGTTTGGCTGAAAAGGCTGTTCCTACCCCAGCAGAAGGAATCGCTGCCCCAAGATAATCTCTAACTAGAAGATCTTTTGTATGAGACTCGGCAAACTCATCTACATAGGTACCGGCCACCAATTCATGGATGTTGACGTTTAAAGAAAAAACAGGAATCTGAATAAAATCGTACCTCTGTAACTTATAATTAATAAGTTGTAATGCCCAAGGATCGATCACATCTTCAGAGTCGTGGAGTAGATAGGCATCAATATCTAAGACTTCAGTAGAATCTCTGATTCCATTCAAAATCTGGTTGAGCATTTGCCCCTTGGAGGTTGGCCCAGGCTTATTATTAATGAGAGGAATAACCCTGGAATCACTCTGTGATACATTTTGAACAGCTTTAATAGTGCCTGAATCATTAGGATAGCAACCCACATAAAAGAGATAGTTATCATATCTAATCTGGGTTAGGTTTCCATATAGCATCTGCCCTATGATCTCTCCCTCCTTCCATGCGGGAACTAAGATCGCTATTTTTTTTTGCGGAAGTTCAGTGAGTAAATGCAGTTCAGAATGTTTTATTTTCTTGGGTTTAAGCCCCTTAAACATAGCAAAGAGATCTAAAATTAGATCTTCCGTGCCTATAATAACGTAGATAAAACACAGCCCCATTGCTAATCCAAAAACCAGTACCCATAAGAAGTCAGGGGAAGAACTCATATCTCCCCTCCAAACACTGCTAAAACTCGTACTCCACCGGAACGATCTTTAAGGAAATCAACATTCATAATCTTTCCAGAAACCGGAATGACATAGGCCCCGGTAACTCCCACATACATCTTCTTAAAAATATATTGAGCTCGTAAAGTAGGTCGTAATTCTATTCTACGGTTATAAAATCTCCCCTTAGTGTCGGAGCTTGCAAAAGGTTCTAAATAGAGATCAAAGTTCCATGGCGAAAATCCTTTTTCTCTCAATCCTAATCTTGCCCAACCCGATATAACTGTATTGTTTTCATCAGCAGAGGTAAGAATTCCCTCCCCATAAACCTCTTGATAAGAACTCAAGTGTTTTAAAATCTCATAAAACCATTGGCTGTTATAAATCACTGAGGCCCTTAAATCCCTACTGCTTTGAAAATCCGCAGTCTTATAAAATGTACGTTGGCGCCATTCTAATAGAGCTGTGAAATGGAAAAGACTCCAAGAGACTCCGGGGCCGTAGTAAAAATAGGAGGAGCCTTTGTCGAGCTGATGCTGTACATTCCCCCGAGTCATGACTTCACTACCCAACTGGATAAAGGGTTCAATAACCAGCTCTACCGGAAAGATATTGCGAAGCCGCAATGAGCTAATCAAAGAATTTTCCTGACTCAAAAATCCCTGTTCTGAATAGATCTGGGTTTTAGCCTGAGAGGGCTCTATCCAAAATAAAGAGAACATAAAAATCACAAGTATGAAGAGTCTCTTTTTTGATCTTTGTTTCATCCTTAAAAACAATTGCAAAAATCGATACCAGTATCTTTGTGACTCAACTGAAAGATTTCTCAGTATTTACCAGGAGAAAACACCTACTCTCTTGCAACACTCTTACGATCCGGTCTGATCTTTGTTGCAAATTTAAACGATATAATTAACCCAATTTACGCCGCTAATCCCTAATTTTATTTCTAGTATTTGGAACGGCTCTTGCTTGTCACAGCACTTGATTATTAATGAACCCAATAATTGAAGGGAGAAAGCCGATGCTTTCACGATTGACTAAGGTTACCTTTGTTTTATTAAGTATGTGGGGCACGTTTAGCTCAGCGGCCAATATAAAAACGGCTGGAGTCACATTAACTGAACTGGGCACTTATCTTTATGATGCTACTCAAGGTTCCCAAATAAAAACAGAGGCTCAGAAAAGAGTAGATGAGCTCTATGAGATTGGAATAAGACATATCGTCCTTTCTCCAATAGCCCACATGTCCAATCCTCGGAAATCAGAAATCACTCCAAAAACACCGCCCACAGATCGCCCTAGTGAAAGAAAACGTTATTTGAGACTTATTAATTATATCCATGGTAAGGGAATGACGGTAGGCCTTAGGCCAATCTTTCTAGTCGTAGATTCCCAGGGAAAAACACCCCACATTGAAACATTGCCCGATGGAACAAAAAAACATTGGTGGCACGGAAATATTCAACCCGATTCTCCTAATGCCTGGTTTGAATCCTTTAAAACCTATTTGGATATTTATTTGCCCATTGCTCAAGTTGGAAAAGTAGAACAGTTCACCATGGGAGCTGAACTCTACTCCATGACGGTAGGTATCGAAGACCAATGGAAAGAGAAGCCTCACGGATTTCCAGGGCGATGGTTAGAATTACTTCGCTATATAAAAACCAAACTTCCCTCCACCACCCAGGTTATGTACGACATCAATTTTACTGATGATAAAATTTCAGGATCCGCGGGTGGCCTTGGAGAATTTGGGGGAGAGTTTGCAAGATGGAGATATCGTCTTGTGGATCTAGCTAATCCTATTAAACCTGAAGAACTTGAGATCTGGAAAAATCTAGTCAACTTTTGGAAAGAGCTCGATGCTATAGGAATTGATATGTACCGATCTCTTGCGACCGAAGGGACTAAAATTTCACCAGATACTAATGAGCTTATTAAAACTCTAAAAGAGACCACAGATCGTTTCGCAACTCAGATCGATAACGGACTTTTTGAAATTGAAAACGCTGTAGGCCAATCCAAATCAATTATCCTCAAAGAGATCGGTTTTCGAAGTGTTGAAAAATCTTTTATCGATCCCTTTCTCTATGTTGATGCAGATAGAGGAACGGTAAATCTACAACATCAGTACGCCGCTTATGATGCCATCATGCAATCTTTCTGGAAATCTAACTGGGATTGGTTTGGAGGTATTGTATTCTGGGATATTTCGGTCGATCCTAATCTGCATGGGGAAAAAGATGCTGGCTTTAGTTTTCTCCGTAAAGAACCCACCGAAAAACTGTTAAAAACATATCTTCTTCCTTAAAGAGATATTAGAAGAAGGCGCATTACCTATGGAATCAAAAAAAAATGTAATGGTTATCTTTGGCACACGTCCCGAAGCCATTAAATTAGCCCCGGTACTAAAAGAGTTAGAAAAGAGTACATCCATGAAACCAGTCAGTGTAGCCACAGCTCAACACCGTGGTCTCATGGATCAAGTTCTCGATTTTTTTAACATACAACCCGATTTTGATTTAAATTTAATGAAACCCAATCAGGATCTTTTCTATACGATGACAGAGTGTCTCAATCGAATTAAAGATCTCATTGCAGAAGTGCAACCCTCTCTACTCGTAGTTCAGGGTGACACGACTACGGCATTTACTGCCGCTTTAGCTGCATTCTATCACAAGACACCCGTAGCTCATGTTGAAGCAGGACTTCGCACCTACTATAAATACTCGCCTTTCCCTGAGGAGATGAATCGAAGGCTTATTAGCCCTCTTGCCGAGCTTCACTTTGCTCCTACAAAAGCTGCGAAGTCCAATTTATTAAGAGAAGGGATCTCTGAAAACTCAATCTCAGTTACCGGGAATACCAGTATTGATGCTTTACTCTTGGGATGCACCCAAAAATTACACCCGCCAAGAAACCTTATTTTATCCGAAGAGGCGCCTTTGATTATTCTTACTCTACACAGAAGAGAAAATTTTGGGGCCCCTCTTACTGAAATATTTTCAGCGATCAAGAAATTCGCCATTAAATATTCCCATGTACAAATCGTCTACCCCGTTCACCCAAATCCAAATGTAAAAGAGACTGCTCACTCTTTGCTCAAGAATATTCCTAACATCTCTTTAATTGAACCTGTCGACTACAAAGAAATGCTTTATTTAATGAAACGCTCACAATTTATTCTGACCGACTCTGGCGGGATACAGGAGGAAGCTCCATCCCTTGGGAAACCAGTACTGGTTCTACGGGAATCCACAGAGCGGGCAGAGGCGGTTGAAGCAGGTTGTGCTTACTTAGTAGGCCATCATTCAGAACTTATCTTTCGAATGATGGAAACATTACTGGATAAGACTTCTCAGTTTTATCTGAATATGTCCTCTGCTAAGAATCCTTTTGGGGATGGAACAGCCTCACAAAAGATCATTAACCGAATTGAGCACTTTTTTAGAGGGGTTGAAAGGAACAAATTGCCTTGGGCTGCTTAAAAAACAATAAAATAAAAAAGAATTATTAAGGCTTTAACCCTTAAGCAAATTGACGGGGTATACCCCCTATGTTACTCCTCAAAAATATGAAGGCTTTACTTTTAATCGCAGTATTTTTTTCCCTTAATATTTTTTCAGAAGACACTATCCTAGGACTCTGTCAGGTCTCCTCTGTTATGGCAGGCAGGCAAAACACCTATATCTACCTTGAAAACTGTAACGGAAATCTAGGTTTTAAAGACAAAACTATGGTGCTCCCTCATCACATCCATAAAAGTTTTGAAGAAATTATCGATAACATTATTAATATTAGGACCGTGGACACCACGCCAGATGTTTTGGGGCAGAAACAGACAGCGGAACTAGCTTATCTGCATCAGTTAAAATTAAGAGTTCAATTAAAATACTCAGATGATAACACCCCTGTCTATCTCTCTCTCGCAGAGTCTTTACCTCAACCAAAAGAAGTAGCTGCACCTCAGCCTCTTCAACCCAATCCCTCATCTTCGAACTGCAATCCCAGTCAACCCACAAATCCAGATAAGGACTTTAAACCTGTCCCTCCTCCGCCAGGTGGTTTTCTAAGATTTTTTCATCTCAAGTAACTAATTTGGAATCCTAGTAGTTTTTCTCCTGCCCCACCAAATCTTCACGATTTTAAAGGGTTACCACTTTAATTGGGTACCCTTAATAACCACGCCCCCCTATGCTCTATTGATCTTTATCTAAAAAAAAGGCTATAACTCCGCTCGCTTTTTAGTCCGGGGGATAAATGAACAAAGTTCTTAATATATTTAGTTTCAATCTCTTTCTTTTTGTTTTTACGATTTTATTGTCTGCCTGCCAAAACACCCCCCCTCTTGGAATGCTAAAAAAGAAAGATCAGGTTCTGTTTAAATCCTCCCCAATTACAATGCCCGAACCTAATCACTACCAAGTGCACTTAAGATGGGCTCCAATCGTTATAAAAGATACTCGAGGAGAAAATAAAACTTGGATGCTTTATAGAGCAATGGATTCACAACCCCTAGCCCCCTACATGACCTTAAAACCCGAACAGACTGAAATTATCGACCCTGAAGTAGAGGCCGGAGCCACTTATACCTATTTATTGGGATTCTTAACGGGGGCAGAACTCACAGGAAAAGAGAGCATCAAAGTCACAGTGCCTAAAGATCTCGTAGTTACTAAACTAATTAGGGCCAATACGCTTACTGAATATCGCCGAATCTTTATCGAAAAAGCTGGAATTATCGAAACAATGGGAGAGAGGCTCGAATTAATTGCGGATGAGCTCCATTCCGACTCAGGCACTATTCAAACCTACGGAAACGAAAATCTTGCTCCCCAGGGTTTCAATGGTCGAACCCCAGAAATCTTGGTTATCCAGGTAAAAAGAGCCTTTGGAAACTTAAATATCCAAGCTATAGGACAAACCGGGGGGAAGGGATTACCTGGTGATAAAGGGGCCAAAGGAGCCCCTGGAAGAAACGGGGAGCGAGCCGTTTCTACTGTAATGCGTTTTTCATCTAGGGATGGGGGAAGTACAGAATCTAACCCTATATGTGGTGACCTTGATAAAGCCGTAGGAAAGACAGGACACCAAGGAGGAGTGGGTAGGCAGGGCGGAATCGGTGCTACTGGTGGAAATTCCCCTCGAGTTTATGTACGGATTGAACAAGTTTCCGAAATCGATATAAAAGTAGATAAAATTATAGGAAAGGGAGGAGAAGGTGGGGATGGAGGCCCCGGAGGAGATGGAGGGGAAGGTGGCGAAAAGGGAATTGAGGATATCCATGGGGCTTGCAGGGCTCCTCGTAAAGGCGACACCGGCCCCAATGGACCCCAAGGCCCAAAAGGCAATCCTGGAATGGGGGGACTCAATAATTCCCCAAGTTGCATCAAAATATCTAATAAAGAAGAAGGGGCCTGCAGCCTATTTCTTGAAAAAAATGGGTTTGTTCTTTAGCGATAGTGGCCACTAGACAATTTGGAAATAACTGATTAAGGTCTAGGACTTAATTGACAGCAATGGTCAGCTGATATCATTTCAACTAATCACTGCTGTGATCTCATTATGGCTGGGTAGCTCAGTCGGTAGAGCAAGGGAATCATAATCCTTTGGTCGGGGGTTCAAATCCCTCCCCAGCTAGTTTTTTCGGCTCTACTTTTTATGGAATTCAATAATGGTAATCTTTCCCTCAGGAGAATTGAGAAATCGGTAAGCAGTTTTGAGCTGCTCTTCGACATCGGCCGGACTGTTTCCTTTATTCCACTCGGTCTTAAAACTTTGCCCGAGTTCTTTTTCCAGTGTCCTCAACAAAACTATATTTTGTCGACTTTTCCAATTTTTCACTAAGGAGGCGGTAAGTCGATTCGGACCCTCCTCGTCCATCTGCCAAAAAGAACCAGCCCCATAAAGTTCACCGTTAGGTTTGATTTCAAAGTCATAGCTAGAGATTTCGGAATGAGGTTTTACAGAAAGGGCTTGGCTAACAGGATGAAAAAAATGTGAGTCCACTAAATCGCGAACTGCTATGCAACCCATAGGACTCCCATCTTTATTGAGCTCTATCAAAAAATTCTGTGCATTGGGTGTTGCCATCTGAATTCCATAACGGAGTATGAGTTTTGCCTTCGCACGCCCTAAGGCCTCCGCATAATTCGTCGCCTAGAATTTTTTAAAATCTTGGCCCCTGGGAACGAAATGATTACCAACAAAGGGAAGGCTGAAGGCGGGTAGGTACCGCTTCCCAGATTCCAACAAGGGAGTAAGATCTCGCACAATATAGCCATTACCACTTGTGTTGTATGGATGTCGGGGCCATCGCACTTTATTCCCAGGTAAAAAGAATCCAAGGAGCCCTGGAGACACTCCATCCGCTTTTTCCAGCGTTATTTCCTGTTGCCCCAATAAAACAACATCGATATTTACTGGAGCGATACTTTCACGATGGATTTTTAGATTTGCTATTAACTCCAATGCAATAGTTTCATCGAGCGCATCTTTGGATCGGGCTACAGGGCATTTAGCCGAGGAAACTCCATTCGAAACCTACTCAAGAGCCGTTCCACAACCCACTTTCTTTTTGGCGGCGAAAGCAGGAAAAACAATAGAAGAAACTAAAATTGCAACAGCAAAGTTACTTCTAAGTATCTTTGTGTTGTGTGGCACCATACCTATCTCGTTGTCTCCGGCACAGTCATAAACTCAAAACTCACCCAATTCTTAATACGCTGAAAATCCGAAACATTCTCCGTAATCAACATCGCGTTATTTTCCTTCGCACTGAGTGCAATGAGAATATCCCACGTAAGTCGCCGGCGTGGTTTTGGTTCAAAGCGATGTTTTTTCTGCATTTGCGACATTAACTGGCCTGCTACTACAAACTGGTCATCTTGCATTCCAATTAGAGGAAATGATTTTTGGTGTTGGCGCAAAATATTTTCTTCGATACTTGTTTTTGCTCCTGCCCAGAGTTCCATTAGGATTATCTTATTCATAGTGTAGAGAAAGCCGCCACGTAGTAACGGTTCAAGTCGTTTTTGGTAGACTGGATCTCTAAGTAAATTAATGTAAACGTTAGAGTCAAAAAATAGGAGTTCAGCTTTCTTCATCGAAGCCTTCCCATTTGCTTTTTCCCGTTGTTTTACGAAAAAGATCAATTGCCTGACGATTATTAATGAGATTCGTCAACGCTTTTTCGACTGTTGCTGTAGTCTCATCTTCGCCAAGTACTTTTTTGGCCTGTTCGAGAATTTCTTTATCCAATCGCATATTCACGCTTTGTTTAGCCATAAGCCACCTCTGTGTATATACATTATACGTAACCGTAAATACAAAATCAATCCTCTTAATTCCAAGTTGCCTAAAGAGGAACACTCATGAGTTTATGTATTCACCTTCCCAATAATCTCAGATAGATATACAGATCTTGGCCCGGGGTTCGTTGGTCTCCCCAGCTATATGTTACCCATTGTTTAAGATAAGACTCTCCCCCTCAAACAATTCCCAAGGTTGGAATGCGAGTAATAAAATTGGCAGCGCGCAAGACTGTCGGACTCTCTGATAACGCAAACACATGCGTTTTAGGAAAACGCTAAACAAGAGCTTGAGCGGCTTTTAGCGTATCGGCTATCAATGAGCTTTTGCAATTGAGACACCGGCAAGGACCCCCGCTTAGAAAAATCCGTAAGTGGCTTTCGGTTTAGTTCAGCAACCGTCATAGGCAACAATTCAATATTATAAATTCGCCCAGTTAAAGATTCACGAATGGCTTTTCGGCTGGTGAAACGGACACTGCCAGTCAAAAGAAACTGGCCCGGGCACTTTGATTTCTGAACAACCAACTTCAACGCCGAAAAAAGTGCCGGTGCTTTTTACCATTCATCAATCGCTCCAAGGCCTTTGAATGAGGCCAAGAAACTCTGGGGTGATTGCGAAGCAGCTAATAGATTTGTATCGTCATCAAGTGTTGCATATTGTTTATTCGAGAGATCTTCAACTAGCGTTGTTTTACCCGTTTGTCGCATCCCTAGGATTCCAACGACAGGAGAAAAGGCAACAGCATCTTTTACATGAACCCCTGCAAATCTATGCCTTAAATGAGCCATTAACCCCATGACATCACACATGGAAAAAACAGCAATAGCACATAGGAAAAATCATTAATACACTTTAGGAAATTACTTAATCAACATTGTTTTATGAACGAAATTTCAATGTAAGGAGCAAATAGGCTATCGAGTTAAGGATTACATGTCCTTGGAGGGAGTATATCGATTTGGGCTAGGAAATTCCTTTGAATTAAGCAACAGTTCTCCGTGAATAAATTTTGAGGCTAATTGAAGAGCACTAGAAAAACCTTTTCGCAAAGTCTCGGTGTGCCATTAGGGTAATTTTATGAGGATTCATATTCAAAATCTTGAATAACTCCTCTTTTTACCATGCGCTATGGCTCACCGAGAATCGTTGATTACTTTCCTAATCTCTTCAATAATAAAAAACTAATTTTTCTTATTCACACTTTACAGACCATTAATACCTATAAGAATCTGCCTTATAAGGTCCGTTAACCGAAACCCCAATGTACTTAGATTGATCTTCTCTCAGCACAGTAAGTTCAGCATTTAGCTTTTTAAGTTGGAGCCTGGCCACCTTTTCATCCAAGTGTTTGGGCAGAGTATAAACCCCTAGTGGATATTTGGAGGTATGGCTGTAGAGTTCAATCTGCGCAATGGTTTGGTTAGCAAAAGAAGAAGACATTACATAACTAGGATGTCCTGTTCCGCAACCTAAGTTCACTAAGCGCCCCTTAGCTAGTAGAATGATTCTCTTCCCGTTGGGAAAGATCACGTGATCCACTTGAGGTTTGATCTCCTCCCATTTGTATTTTTCAAGAGAGGCTACATCAATCTCATTATCAAAATGGCCAATGTTACAAACAATTGCTTGATCCTTCATTTTAGCCATGTGGTCATGAGTAATTACGTTGAAGTTCCCTGTGCAGGTCACAAAGATATCTGCTTTATCATCAGCATAATCCATAGTCACAACTCGGTAGCCTTCCATTGCCGCTTGCAATGCACAGATAGGATCAACCTCTGTGACCCAAACTTGAGCAGAAAGAGCTCTTAAAGCTTGAGTTGATCCCTTTCCCACATCTCCATATCCACAAACAACAGCCACTTTGCCCGCTATCATCACATCTGTTGCACGCTTAATACCGTCGACAAGAGATTCACGACATCCATAAAGATTATCAAACTTGGATTTAGTTACAGAGTCATTTACGTTAATTGCAGGAAATTTCAGTTCGCCTCGAGCATGCATTTGAATCAATCGATGAACACCAGTAGTAGTCTCTTCGGTAACCCCTTTAATATGTGAAAGACGAGTAGAATACCAAGTGCGATCTACTGCCAATTTATTTTTAATAGCCGCAAATAGAACGGTCTCCTCTTCTGACGTCGGCTTTGAAAGAACACTGATATCTTTTTCAGCCTTGGCTCCTAAGTGCAATAGAAGAGTCGCATCTCCGCCATCATCCAAAATCATGTTTGAATATCCACCTTCGGTCCATTCGAAAATACGGTGAGTGTAATCCCAGTACTCAGCCAAAGTTTCCCCTTTAACTGCAAAAACCGGAACTCCACTAGCAGCCACCGCTGCAGCTGCATGATCCTGAGTTGAAAAGATGTTACAAGATGCCCAACGAACTTTAGCTCCCAAAGCCGTCAATGTTCGAATAAGAACCGCAGTCTGAATAGTCATGTGTAAAGAGCCTGTAATTCTAGCTCCTTTAAGAGGTTGAGAAACCGCAAACTCTTCTCGAATGGCCATAAGTCCTGGCATTTCGGTTTCAGCAATTTTTATCTCCCTATGGCCCCAATCTGCAAGACTCATATCGGCAACGACATAATCATTTACACTGTGCATATTCTTCTCCTGTTTCTTATTCATTTTTAAAATTTAAAATCGAGGAATCACGGAAGGTGAACACTCACCGACTCTCTTCGTCATTCTCACGATTAGTTCAGTAAGCGCCGTTTTTCAATTTTTAATCCAAGCCTAGGGCAGAAGATGCCTTGCAGCGCTCCTTGGGATTACTTCTTAGACTAGATGAAATTCTTATGTTTTTCCATGGGTTTTTAAGAGAAACTAAAAGGCTAAGAAATCTAGGTGTTTTATGGCTAGCAATAAAATCAGTATCTATTCTTACAGAAGATGTCCCTTTGCTATAAGAGTGCGCATAGCTCTTCATGAGAAGGAAATTCCCTTTGAAACCAAAGAAGAGGACCTTAAAAATTTCTCTACTGAATTAAAGGCCTTACATCCGGAAGTTAAAGTGCCGCTCCTCGTTCACGGAAACAGAGTTATTTACGAATCAGCTATTATTACTGAATACATAGAAGATCTATTGCCAAATAAAAATTCACTCATGCCTAATGATGCTGGACTAAGGAGCGAAGTCAGACTTTGGACCTACTGGTGCAATCAGCAATTTAAACCCGCTCTCGACCCCTTTAAATATGGCACAAGCCGTTTTCCAGAAAATGAATGCCAAGGATCTCGAGAAAAAGTCATTAAATGTTTAATTAAAATCGAAGAACAACTACAAAAACAAACTTGGCTCGTTGGAAGCTCTTTTAGCTTAGCAGATATTAATGTTTTTCCATTTATTCGACAGCTTATTCGTATCCAACCTGCTCCAGAGTTTTTAAATTCCTTTCCCAGATTAATGAATTGGATTCAGACAATTTCTAATCGCCCCTCTGTAATCAAAGCTCTACAGAAATAAAAACGATTACTTACTTATAAACTGATTAGCAAGTTAGGAGAGTGGGGAGGTCGCTTCCTCAACCCCATAGTCCACTAAAAAAGCTGCCGAGTTTTTTAAATCCTCTCGTCGTTTATCGTACCTTTGAATCATTAGCGGAGTAGACCATCCCGCCAGATGCTGAACCGACCTTTGAGTTGCCTTTCGATCAAGCGCATTGGAGATACAGGTAGCTCGACAGGAGTGAGGCGAAATTTTTTTTAAGATGCCGGCCTTTTTAGCATAGTGAATAACCATATAGGTGATCGCATGCGGATGCATTTTCTTAACAAGTTCCCCTGAGACCGGATTCTTAGTGGGAGTAAACATAGGCTCTTCTGTTCTCATTTTATCTCGTCGACAGGCGAAAAAATAATGGTCCAAGGATTGCTTCATTTGGACTGTGAGAGGCAATATTCTAATTCGATGCCCTTTCCCACGCACTTTTAATACCGTAACCCCCCTCTCCTCGGTTAAATCCCCCATTTTCAAATTCAAGAGCTCACTTTTTCTTAACCCCAGATAGAGAAGGACATGAAGGACTGCTGAATGCAAAGCCCCTGCCCTTGTGTTTCGCTTGGGTAAATTCAAAATTTTACGGGCCTCATCATCTGAGAGCCCTTTTAAAGAAGACTCTTGGCTTTGAGGAAATCCTTTCACAAGCTGCGCGGGATTATCTCTAATAATCTGATTAACCTTAAGCCAATTTAGAAAACTTTTAACCACTGCCAATTTTCGATTTACAGTGCTCTTCTCCATGATTTTTCCATTAAGACGCCCCTCTTCTAGATACTTTCTAAAAAGAATGATGTGATCTGGCTTTAAAGATTCAATTTCCCTGGCATTAATTCGCCCCTCCAAAAACTGAAAAAACTGTTTCAGATCTGTTTCGTAAGATCTTCGCGTATGCTCACTTAACTGATTGGCCAAAAAGGTAGGAATTTCTCTAGCCCATTCTGGTAACGAAACCCTATCTTTTTGATGTTGCGAATAGTCATCTGAAGAGACAGACCCAACAAGGCTCTTCAGGCTCACCTCATTATTTGCTTTATAAACGCTTGAAACATTCCGACCTAGGGTAAGGGCCCTATTTTTCTCTATATCTGAAGAGAGTTTAAACCATTTCTTCTCAGAATGGTTTTTTAACCATCTAGAGGACCAAAGGGCTAATTTAAAGACAAGTTGTTCGACTAGATGCTTCATTTATTTAGGCTTAAAATCAAAAGTAGAGTGTTTATTAGCATTTTTTATTAGTGATAACTAAAATTATAGCTAATAAATGGCATTTTGGAAGGTTTTAAATGAATCATTTTTCAATGTTTATTTCTCGATTCTTGATTTTTTGGATTATCCTAGCGGGGCTGACGGGTTGTGTATCGGCTCCAAAAACAGATCTCTTTTACACTCGCGTTTATGAGGGAACTTATGACGAGATTTGGCTCGCAGCATTAAAGGCGGTTAATGATTACCCTTTAAAAGTTAGCAATAAAGATTCCGGAAAAATTGCATCAGAGTTGGTTAACGGCCCTTATAATGACCTTTTTTTAACTCCAGCCGAGTCTATCGATTTGCCGGAAAAATATAGATATTCGCTTAAATTCAATTTTGCAAAGTTGGAAGCGGAAGATGGACAGCCCTTAGTCAGGGTTCGATTAGAAAAAAATTTAGAACAGTTTCATGATTTTTATACAGGATGGTTGGGATTTCCATCAGATGGTTTGGAGGAGCGTCTTCTTTTATATCGAATCGAACATATCCTAAAGATGGAGACTCAGTTAGTTAAAGAATTAGAAAAAGGTTCATCTAGCAAATAGTTCAATCTTAAGACTGGTTATTAGGCCTTTTTTCTTTGGAGTTCTTTTTTCTCGGCGGTTAAGGCCTCAATTTCATTGAGGAGCCCCTCCAATCCAGAGTCAGATACTGGAGTTATGGGGGGCACATTAGCTATTTCTTCTATTTTTTCTAAAGTCCCCTCTAAATTTGCTGCAGATGCCTCAATTCCTTGAACATCAGTTTCTATCGGATCAACCGAAGATTGCTCTAATATCTCTTGCTTAGGGGCTGTTTTGTTTTCTAATTCTAACTTCGAAATCTGAGCCTCTAAATTTGAGACAGCCTCTTTTAGATTCTGGTTCTCTATCTTCACTTGAGAAATTAAAGCAATTTCATCCTTTATAACTTCATATTCCAAAAGCTTGTTCTCTAGCCCTTGAACCTTTTCCGTAGTTTCTTGATTCAGTATTTTTAACTCTTCTATTTTTTTCTTCTCTTTTTCAAGATTTTTATAGGAATCAGAACTCATAAACTCTATTTTCTCTAATTCCAAAGCCGAAATTTTTGCTTCCAAATCTCTAATAAGAGCTAAGTGAACCTCATTGATCTCATTCAAAGACTCGACCGAAGAAAAATTTTCCTCAGCTTGCAAGCCAGCTTCCTCGATCACAGTGTTTTTAAGTCGTTTGAAATACAACCAAAGTGCTGTGAGGGATAAAGTAGAAACAATGAGAACCTCTGTTCCTAAGAGAGTAAAAAACAGGACACTATCTTGAAGAGCTGAAATTAAAACTTTCATCATCAAATTATACCTAACTTTCAAAATCCTCTCTAGAGACACGACGAGTTTCTTTTTTCTTTGAAGCTATTTTCTTAGACGCTAGGCGCCGTTTCTTAGCTGATCGAGTTACTTTTGTTTTTACCCTTGCTTTAGGTTTGTGAAATAAATTCTCTAATTTATTACTTAACCTTTCGAGCGCTGCCGATCGATTTTGTTCCTGAGATCTTCTCTCTGTAGCTGTAACTACGATTCCAGTAGGAAGATGCTTAATCCTGACCCCACTCATTCGCTTATTGCGATTCTGTCCCCCAGGCCCACTTCCCTTCAAGTGGGTCACCTCTATATCTTCATCTTTAATCTCTATCATTTATTGAAGCATAACAATCTCTAACACAACAATCCATAAAGTTAATGCTTTTGAGTTGTCAGCAGTTC